>JAFGFT010000028.1 GCA_016930935.1 Dehalococcoidia bacterium
AGAGGCGCCGACGATGACGACGCTCTCAGGTTGTAGCATTGCCCTCCAAGTGTTGCTCACGCTGTTACGTCTCCTCTCTGTGCGTTGACCTATTGTAGCCTTGTCGACTTGGTGTATACCACTCAGCCAAGGTGGTGCCGCACTGCGCTTCGTGAGCGCGTGCGCGTACTGTCTACGTCTTGAGTTCAGGGATGTCCCTGTAGTGCTCCAACGATTCCGGGTTGCTGAGCGCGTCACGATTCAGGACGGGCTTTCCATGAATGATGTTCGTCACTGCGCTTTCGACCTTCTTCATGTTGAGCGTGTAGGGGATGTCAGTGACGGCGATTATCTTCGTAGGCACGTGTCGTGGCGAGGCGTTGCGGAGTAGCGTCTGGCGTATCTGCGTGCGCAATTCTTCAGTGAGGGTCGCGCCCGGCGCCAGTTTGACGAACAGTATGACGCGCTCGTCACCCTGCCATTGCTGTCCGATGGCGAGGCTGTCTGCGATGCCATCGAGCCGTTCCATCTGCGTGTATATCTCCGCCGTTCCTATCCTGACGCCGGAGGGATTGAGTGTGGAGTCTGACCTCCCGTACATCGTGACGCCGCCGGTGTCGCTGTGCACCTGGATGAAGTCGCCGTGGCGCCACTTGCCCGGATACATCTCGAAGTATGCCGCACGGTACCTCGCGTCATCGGGGTCGTTCCAGAAGTACAGGGGCATGGAGGGGACTGCCGCCTCACACACCAGTTCGCCCTGCCGGTCCACCACGGGCATACCTTCGGGGCCATACGCGGCGCACTTCTTGCCGAGAGTCCAGCCCTGCATCTGTCCGGCGTAGACGGGCATGAGCAGGTTGCCGCCCAGGAACGCGCCGTTGAAATCCGTGCCGCCGGCGATGGAATTGAAGTGCAGGTCCGCCTTGACGGAATCGTGCACCCATTCCCACCCTTCAGCGGAGAGTACTGAGCCTGTCTGGCTTATCTCGCGCAGGGATGAGAGGTCGAATTCGTCCTTCGGAACGAGGCCATGAGTCTTCACGTAGTTCAGGTAAGTGGCGCTTGTGCCGAAGATGCTGACCTTCTCTTCGTCCACCAGTCGCCACATCGCGCCGGTGTCCGGGTACATCGGGTTGCCGTCGTACAGCAGTATCGTGGCGCCGGTCATCAGCGAACTGAGCAGCCAGTTCCACATCATCCAACTGCAGGTCGTGATGTACGTGATGACATCCTGTGGTTTCAGGTCGGTAAGCAGCACAACCTCCACGTAGTGATTCAGCAGCACGCCGGCAGCTCCCTGCACCATGCACTTTGGCTTTCCGGTGGTGCCTGAGGAGAACATGATGTACACGGGATGGTCTGCGGGCAACTGCTCGAAGTCGATGTCGTGCCCTGCATCGGGCTGTGAGAAGTCCTCCCAGCGGACGGCGTTCGGTATCCGGCTCACATCGGGTGTACCCGTTTTTGCGTATGAAGCCACCACGACTTTGCGAAGCGAGGGTATCCTGGCGGCGAGCGCGGCTGCACGTGGAATCACATCGAAGCGCTTGCCGCGATAGAGGTATTCATCAACCGTGAAAAGGATTACAGGCTCAACCTGGCCGAGCCTGTCGGCGGCTGCATCCGGCCCGATGTCCGTGGCGCAGGAGGCCCATGTGGCGCCTACGGCGGTGGTGGCCAGCATGGCGGCGGCGGTCTCAATCATGTTGGGCATGTAACCCACCACGCGGTCGCCCGGCCCCACGCCCATGGCGCGCAGGGACTTTGTGAGTCCCGCCACGGTGGCGTAGAGGTCGGCATAGGTCATGCGCTCGGTCACCTGGTCTTCGCCTCTGAATACGAAGGCCGTGTGCTCATCCCTGCGCCGCAGCAGGTTCTCTGCGAAGTTCATCCGCGCACCGCTGAACCATTTCGTGCCCGGCATGCGGTACGGGTCGTCAACCACGGAGTCGTACGGCTTTGTGGAGATGGTTCCGGCATAGTCCCACACCTGCGCCCAGAACTCCGCGATGTGGTCGATGGACCACTGGTAGAGTTCGGGGTAGGTGGTCAGGTTCAGCTCATGTCGCTCGTTCACGGCCTGCATGAAGGCGGTGATGTTGGCGTTGCTCTTCAGTTCGCTTGAGGCTTCCCAGAGTCTTCTTGCCACGGTATGTCCTCCGTTCTGTCTCCTGTGTCTCGGAAAGTGGCTATTGTAACTGAGTTGATTGCGGTGTTTCTTCAGCTTCGGGCGATGTGAGCGGGTGATGCACACCACGGCTTCTGTCCGGCAGTCGCGGAATGGGGTAGGGGAGTGAAATCCTGCATGTTCAGGTAATATGTGCGGCATCATCCGACTGATGCGAATCGAGGAGGAGAGAACAATGGAGAAATTCTATCTGCAACCGGGCAATGTGCCCAAGCCGGCGGGGGACTATTCCCAGGGAGTGACGGTCACGGGTGGAACCCTGGTGGTGATTTCCGGACAGGTGCCATGGGATGCCGAGGGAAAACTGGTGGGACCGGGCGACCTCAAGGCCCAGACCGTGCAGGTGTTTGAGAACCTGAAGAACATGCTGGCCGCCGCCGGAGCGACGTTCAGTGACGTGGTCAAGCTGGGCATCTTCCTGAAGAACCGTGAAGACTTCGCCGTTTTCAAGGACATCAGGGCGCAGTACCTCACCGCTCCGTTTCCGCCTACGACACTGCTGGTGGTGAAGGACCTGGCGCGGGAAGAATGGATGCTGGAGGTTGAGGTCATGGCGGTGGTGCCGTAGAGGTGGTTCGCGCATGGCGGGGGATTGTCGAGGTCATCGTTCGCGGCCGTTCTCCTGTAGGGTGAGGGCTCGCACGCCCGCCCGCCATCGCCCCACCGACCGCCCTGGGCTGACGCAATCACGTACGAAATGAGTATGGTGTCCCCGGAATTGCCCGAGTTTCCGGGTTTTGCGTCCCTCCATGCCTGACCTGCCGTACGGCGGCAGGATTGCAATTGGTCGTGCGGTTGTGGTGCTATAGTAGTAGTGCAGAATGCCCGGCGCGGTCGAGTTGCGGCCGCTGCAGTGTGCGTAAGGAGTGCGATGCCCAAGGAGATTCTGTTTCTTGTGGAGGAATCCATGGATGGAGGATATGAGGCCCAGGCGCCTGGATACTCCATTTACACACAGGCCGATACGCTGGATGAGGTCAGAAGGATGACTGTGGATGCGGTACGGTGCCGTTTTGACGAAGGCGACCTGCCAAGAATCATCCGTCTCCATTTGGTTCGCGAAGAGGTAATCGCTGTTTGAAGCTTCCTCGTGACCTGAGTGGGCAGACTCTGGCCCATGACTTGGGGCGTGTGGGATACGAGGTGACGCGGCAAACTGGCAGCCACATTCGGCTCACCATGCCCGGAGAGCCGGAGCATCACATCACCATACCGGGGCACACGGCGCTCAAGGTGGGGACGCTGAATGCCATCATCAAAGATGTAGCTGAACACCTGAACCTGAATAAGGAAGAACTCATGAGAAGGCTGTGGGGAGGAGAGGTCTGAACTCACGGAAGTCCTGGTCGCAAGGCACCAGCTGTGCCGTGTGACGTCCCCAGAGTTTTGAAGGTGAAGGGAAAGCGGTATCAAGACTGTGGTGACCCCGGAATTCCTCCTCGTTGCCGACGAACCGGTCGTTGGTGCAGCTTGCTGCGACGGCAGCGACTGGCATGTGTCGCGCAGGGCTACTCGTCCCGGTCCAGATAGGACCAGTCTACGTTCCCTCGGGCGAAGTCTTCCCGCTCCTGCTCAGTGGTGGGTCTGACCACCAGTTCGCAGCAGTCGTCTCCCTTGAATGGAGCCTTCGTGTGAATCTGTTTGAAACACGGGTTGAAACCCATGTACTTGGCAACGTCAACGTTGCAATAGAGACGGCCCAGCTCCGTCTCTCCCAGCCGCTCCCATGTCCTCCACAACCCGCAGCCGGTAGCTATCAGTCGTTCCTCGCCATCGACAATCACTTTCTCGAATCGGTCATGGGTCCCGTACTTCGGCAGGTCTCCCGTGTAATGCTCCGGGCTGTTGTCCTCGCCGCGCGCTTCAGCCTTCTCCCTGACCTGCGCACCTGTCTTCTTTCCGTATTCCTTGATGGCCTTGAGGATGAGACGCCGCCCCGCCTCTTCGCCCAACTCGTCGACGATAGCCCTCGCGTATGACGCGTGGAGGATGCCTATTCGCTCGAACAGTATCGCTACCTGCTGCGCCACCTCATCTCGTGATACCCATTCCTGTTCTTGTGCCACGGTTGCCTCCTCGGGCGGGCCTTTGACCCCGCCGGTGTGTGACGGATAGTATCCGACAAGACGCTGTGCGCGCCAATCACGTTGTGCACAACCTTTCCGTTCTGTTCCCTTCTCGCCGGTGTGAGCGTGTGACATAATGCGTGGATGCTCAAATACAACCATCTCGGAATCCCAACTACGGTGAGTCGACCGGGGGAGACGTATCTGCCGCAATTCAAGATGTATGTGAGCGGTTGTGAGGATAGTGTCTACAGGATTGAATGGATGCGATTCGAGGATGATTGCCCGCTGCCGGAAATCGTGAAGACCATCCCTCACGTTGCCTTTGAGGTGGATGACCTGCGCGAGGTGCTAGAGGGAAAGAAAGTGATTATCGAACCGAACAGTCCCTCAGACGGCGTTCAGGTCGCCTTCATCGAAGATAACGGCGCACCGGTTGAGTTGATGCAGTTCAGAATGCCGCCTCAATCTCAGTAATGCGGAATGCCGGGGATACCACACTCCGGTTCTCGTCACACTCATGTTTCGGCGCAGCTTTTCCGATGAGTTCTCTATTGACCGGGATGCCAAGCGCCCCGTGTTTCTGAAAGCCCGAGAATCTCCCTCGCCTCGTCCGGCGTCGCAATCTCCTTGCCGAGTTCAGTGGCGATTCTGACGATTTTGGCGACCTGCTCTGCGCTGGTTTTCGCGGGGACGCCTTTCTCAAGCCAGAGGCTGTCCTCCAGTCCGACGCGGACGTTGCCGCCGAGCAGCAACCCCGCCGTGCACATGGGCATCTGGTGGCGTCCTGCGGCGCATACCGACCACACGAATTCGTCTCCGAACGCCCTCCGTGCCGTCTGTAGCAGGAACAGCAGATTCTCCACCGACGGCGGCATGGCACCCATGATGCCAAGCACGAACTGCACGTACACGGGCTTCTTCAGGACTCCCTTGCTGATGAGATAGGCCAGGTTGTTTATCATGCCGCTGTCATACACCTCAGCCTCGGGCTTCGTGCCGTGTTCCGCGAATAGTTGCGGAAACGCCTCCAACGACTTGAAGGTGTTGCTGAAGATGAAGTCCTTCGTCATCTCCAGGTAGGGCAACTCCCAGTCATGCTTCCATTCCGTGATGTTCATCCGTGTGGGGATATCGAACAGCCCGAAGTTGATTGAACCGGCGTTGAACGAGGCCAGTTCCGGTGAGTGCGCTTTGACGACCTTCACCCGTTCCTCCGGTGACATTCCAAGGCCTCCACCGGTGGTGGCGCAGATTACCACGTTGCACCGGCTGCGGATGCGCTCGAATATCTCACCAAACACGGCCATGTCTGACGACGGCTGGCCCGTCTTCGGGTCCCTCGCGTGGATGTGAACGACTGCCGCGCCCGCCTCCCACGCACCAACCGCGTGGTTCGCTATCTGCTCCGGGGTTATTGGCAGGTATGGGCTCATTGAAGGCGTGTGAATCGCCCCTGTTATGGCTGCCGTCACTATCGTCTTTGCCATTGTCTCACTCCGTGTGCGCGCCGTCGGTTCGCCGGATTTTCACGTGATTCTATTCCATTCGGCACCGCTGGAGAAGTGGAACGGTTGCGGGTCTTCACGCTGCGGCTGAGATATTGCGCACGGCAGGGGTGAAGGTGCTGCGATGTCTCCCATTGGCGGGTGGTAGATGGTACTATTCGTTCGCAGGTCCACATATCAGCCCTCAACCGGGACCGCAGTGGAGGACAACAGTGCAGCAGTATCGAGTAAACGGGGAACGCCTCTGGGGAACCATCATAGAGACCGCGCAGTTCGGCGGTACGCCCGCAGGTGGCGTGAGCCGCATCACGTTGAGCGATAAAGACCGCCAGGTACGCGACTGGTTCGTGAGCCAGTGCACGGCACTGGGGTGCACCATCACCATCGACGAAGTCGGCAACATCTTCGCAAGGAGAGCAGGCAAAGACAACTCCAGACCACCCATCGCATTCGGCAGTCATTTGGATACGCAGCCGGCAGGCGGCAAGTTCGATGGCATCGCCGGAGTGCTTGCCGGTCTCGAACTGCTGAGAACGCTGGAGGACAATCACTTTGTCACCAATGCGCCCCTTGAACTTATCGACTGGACCAATGAGGAAGGTTCCCGGTTCGCACCGACGATGATTGCGTCCGGCGCATTTGCGGGCATATTCACAACGGAATTCGCCCACGCGAGCAAAGACCGGCAGGGGCTGACGTTCGGCGAGGAACTTGAGCGCATCGGCTACCTGGGAAAGGCAAAAGCTGGCGATCACACGCTCGGAGCGTACTTTGAACTGCACATCGAACAGGGGCCTATCCTCGATGCAGAGCACACAACTATCGGTGTGGTCACCGGTGCACAGGGTCAGATGTGGTATGACGTCACCATCACCGGCATGCAGGGCCACGCGGGAACCACGCCCATGCCGTTGCGCCGGAACCCGATGCTTGCGTGCGCAAGGATTATCGATGGCGTCAACCAGATAGCCCTTAATCACCCGCCTTCCGGACTGTCAACGGTTGGACTCGTACAGGTCAGTCCCAATTCACGGAACGTCATTCCCGGCTCGGTGTACTTCACGATAGACATGCGGCACCCCGATGGGGTGCAGCTCAAAGCCATGCACAGGGAACTGGTGACGCTTCTGGACCACGTGACGGAGGAGACGAACACAGAAGTGGACTTCCAGCACGTGCTGGACATGCCGCCACGGCAGTTCGATGCCAGATGCGTTGAAATCGTGCGAGAGGCCGCGACAGGGCTGGGGTACAGTCACCGCGACATCGTGTCCGGGCCGGGGCATGATGCGCTCAATGTGTCGTGGGTGGCGCCTGCGGCGATGATATTCATTCCGTGTGAGAAAGGTATCAGCCACAACGAGGCTGAGTCTGCAACGCCTGAGGATTTTGAGGCAGGTGCAAATGTGCTGCTTCAATCCGTACTGGCGTATGATGCGCATCTGTAGGACAGGAGGGACAGATGTCAGAGAAAACGGATGCATACCCTGTGCACCTTTCGATTGACTATGAGGAGGGGCCCAGAAACCAACTGACGGCTGTGTTCAGGCTGTTCGTGGCCGTTCCGATTGTGATTGTGCTTGGCCTGCTGTCGGGAAGCTCCGTGGACTGGCAGGTCTCTCCGTGGAGTCTCGGAATGGCTTCTGCCGGCATGGTCGTATTGCCGACCGTCGCCATGATGCTGTTCAGGCAGAAGTACCCCAGGTGGTGGTTCGACTGGAACCTGGAACTCTCACGGTTTGCGATGCGCGTTGCCGTCTATCTCATGCTCCTGCGAGACGAGTATCCGTCAACTGATGAGGAGCAGTCGGTCCATCTCGATATCACGTATCCGGATGTGGCACGGGAACTGGGCAGTGGGATGCCGCTGGTGAAGTGGCTGCTCGCGATACCGCATCTCTTCGTGCTGGCGTTTCTCGGGATTGCGGTCTTCTTCTGCGTCGTGGCATCCTGGTTCACGATTCTCTTCACCGGAAGGCAGCCGAACTCACTGGCCGAGTTCCTGGTGGGCTATCTGCGCTGGGAGATACGGGTGATGGCGTACGCGTTCCTGCTCACGACTGACGTGTATCCGCCGTTCTCACTCGACTAGCAGGCTGAAGTGCTCCGTAGCGCTGGTCTACCCGTACAGGCATTTCAGCCTGCGGAGCAGTATGCGGTCGCGCTTCTCAACGATGTCGGCCCACTCATCCGGCGTGTGGCTGAAGAAGCCGCTGCCGGTCTTCAGTCCGTAGTTCCCCGCTTCAATCATTGCACGGAAGCCCTCAGCGGGTGTCGTGGAGTTGTCTATGTGAGGCAGGATGAGGCTTCCCACGCGAAGGCTCGTGTCGGCTCCCGCGAGGTCGTTGGACAGGAGCGGTCCCAGGCTCGGAAGCCTGAACCCGAAGCTGCCCATGACCGCCATGTCGAGGTCCTCTGCCGAGGCGACGCCCTGGTCCCAGAGCGACCATATCTCTCTCATCATGGCCATCTGGATACGGTTCACCAGGAATCCGGGAATCTCTTTGCGCACCCGCACTGGCTGTTTGCCGACCTTGAGGAGCAGCGCGCACATGAGTTCGTACGTCTCTTCTGATGTGTGGCGTCCGGGGATAACCTCTACCGCAGGGACGATGTGGGGCGGATTCATCCAGTGGGTGAGTATGCAGCGGTCCTGGCCGTGCACCTCAGACGCGAAGTCGCTGATGAGCAGTGACGAGCTGTTGCTGGCAAGGATGGCGTGCGGCGGGCATGCCGCGTCCATCCTGTTGAAGAGTGCGCGCTTCACGTCGAAATCTTCGAGTGCTGCTTCAATGACGACGTCGGCATCGCTGCCTGCCTCTTCAAGCGTCGCTGCCACACGGATGCGTCTTAGTATCTCCGGCACGCTGGCTTCTGTGACAAGCCCCGCCTCGACGAAGGTGGCGAGGTTCTTCCCGATGCGGTCGAACAGGGTGTCGAGTGCGTCCCTGTTCGTGTCCGTAACCGTGACAGAATACCCGCTTGTGGCAAATGTCTGCGCGATGCCGTGGCCCATGATGCCCGCGCCGATGATGGCAATCCTGCGAACATCCTTCAGTTCCATCTGTCAGCCTCCTCAGATTGCGTTGGCAATCGGGGTGCCGCCCGTGTCCCGTGCGCCGTCAGTGAGCGGGAAGTGCGAGAATATCTCTGGCCTCTGCGGGCGTGGCCGGTTCGAAGTTCAGCTCACGCATGATGCGAATGACCTTCTCCACCTGTTCTGCGCTGGACCTGGCCAGAACGCCACGTTCGAGCAACAGGCTGTCCTCAAGGCCAACCCGCACGTGGCTGCCCATGAGCAGGCCTGCCGTGCACATCGGCATCTGGTGTCTCCCTGCAGCGCAGACAGACCATTGCATGTCCTTGCCGAAAGCCCGCTCGGCTGTCTGTGCGAGGAACATGAGGTTCTCAATGCCTGCAGGTACACCCCCGAGGATTCCCATGACGAACTGGAGGTAGACGGGCTTCTGGATGAGCCCGTTGCTTACGAGGTAGGCCAAGTTGTTGATCATGCCGCTGTCGAAAATCTCCACCTCGGGTTTCGTGCCGCTTTCGGAAAACGCCTGTGCGAACTCCTCCATTGATTTGAAGGTGTTGGTGTAGATGAGGTCCTTCGTCCCGTAGAGGTATGGCTTCTCCCAATCGTGCTTCCACTCTGTGACCTGCATGCGGTCCGGGATGTCGAAAAGGCCGAAGTTGACCGAGCCTGCATTGAAGGAGGCCAGTTCAGGTTTGTGGGTCGGCACCACCTTCACGCGCTCGGCGACCGGCATACCCAGGCCACCGCCTGTGGTGGCGCAGAGCACCGGGTCACAGACAGCGCGAATCCGGTCGAATATCTCTCCGTACACATCCATGTCTGCGCACGGCTTTCCCGTCTTGGGGTCGCGTGCGTGGATATGCACGACAGCGGCGCCGGCCTTGCAGGCAGCAATCGCATCGTTCGCAATCTCTTCCGGCGTGACCGGAAGGTGAGGGCTCATGGTGGGCGTGTGTATGCCGCCGGTGACTGCTGCCGTGACTATTCGCTTCGCCATTGTTCTTCTCCTTGCGTGTGGTGTGTGCTGCCTAGTCGTACCACTCCGGGTGCTGCTGCAGTTCCGCCTTGAAGTCCAGCAGAACAGTGTCTATGTCGGGGAATGCAGGACACCAGCCCCACTCATTGCGGGCGCGGCTGTCATCGAAGGTATCAATCTTGAATGATGCGTAGTACTTCATGATTTCAGGGTCGGGTACATAGGTTATCTGTGCATCCGGCACATGTTTCTTCACCACCAGTTCGATGTCCTTCGCGGACGTCGTGGGCGTGATGCCGGCAATGTTGTAGTTGACCGTCTTGATGGCATCGCGCGGGGCATCGGCGATTGCATCGACCGCGTTGGCGGCATCTTTGAAGTACATGATGGGCATCTTTGTGCCTTCAGTGACGAAGCACTCGAACGGCTTGCCGCGCAGGGGGAATTCAATCATCCATGCGTTGTACTGTGACACGTGCCGTACCTTGGCGCCGGGGCCGATGACGGACGGGAAGCGGATGGCACGGAAGTCCACGCCAAGCCTGTCTCGATAGAACCGGCCGAGGTTCTCAATGTAGGCCTTGCCGCAGCCGTACATGGTGGTCGGGTGCTGAACGGTGTTGTCCGCGGCCACTGTCTCTGTGTCATGTCCGAACGTGGCGATGGTGCTCGGGAACACCACGGTTGCATCGCCGAAGTAGCGGGCCGCTTCAAGGACATTGATGCTGCCGACCACGTTCACCTGGAACGAGGCCCACGGATTCACGTCGGAAGGGGCGCTCAGCATGGAGCCGAGGTGCAGTATGCGGTCTATCTTATTCTCTTTGACAACATTGTAGACTTCAGAGGCGTAGGCGAGATTTCCTCTCACCATCTTCACCGCGTTTGCGATGTCTGCGATGCGCGACATGTTGGGCGCCACATCGAATATGACCACGTTGTCGCCCTGCTGCACGTGCTTCCGCGCCAGCAGCGCGCCGATGAATCCGGTTCCGCCGGTAATGAGTACGTTCATTTCATCCCTCCCAATACAGATGTGTGGTGTCTACCAGTAGAGCGCTTTCAAGCGCTCCAGGAACTCGGTGTCCCGTTTCGCGATTACTGCTTCCCATTCCTCCGGTGTGTAGTCGTAGAAGCCCTTGCCCGTCTTCTGCCCGTAGTTGCCGTCCTTGACCATCTGCCGGTACTCATCGGGTGGCTCATGGGCATCGCTTATCAGGGGGAACAGATAGTCTGCGACCGCGCAGATGGTGTCGTTTCCTCCGAGGTCGTTCGTGAGGAGTGGTCCGATGCTGGCAAGACGGAACCCGAGGCTGCCCTTGACGGCAAGGTCTATGTCTTCGATGCTCGCGATGCCTGCTTGCCAGAGGGCCCAGCATTCGCGCAGCATGGCAATCTGGATTCGGTTCAACAGATAGCCGGGAATCTCTTTGTTGATGCGAACGGGCATCTTCTTCGCCTTCTTGAGCAGGTCATACATCAGATTGAAGGTCTCGTCGGACGTATGGCTGCCGCGAATCACCTCGACCGCAGGAACGATGTGCGGCGGGTTGTACCAGTGGGCGAGCAGAACCCTGTCCAGGCGTGATGTGGCTGACGCGAAGTCGCTGATGAGCAGCGCTGAACTGTTGCTGGCGAGTATCGTGCGTTCCGGACAGATGGCGTCGAGCGTATTGAACAGAGCCCGCTTGACCTCGATGTCCTCTTTCACGGCCTCAAAAACGATGTCGGCGTCTGCCACGGCGGCCTCGAGATCGACTTCGGTCGTGATGCGGCCAAATGCATCGGCGGTTTCGTCTCCGGTGATGAATCCGTGAGTGACGAAGAGGTCGAGGTTGGCGCGCACACGCTTGAGTCCGGCATCCAGAATCTCCTGTTTGACGTCGTTCAAGCAGACATCATAGCCAGCCATCGCCATCGTCTGAGCGATACCGTGCCCCATGATTCCCGCACCAACTACAGTAATGGCGTGAACATCTTCCAATCTCATGAAGGTCCTCCTTGCTACATTACTGCACAGCGCCTGGCCGCTCAGGGCGGCGCAGGCGCTGTGGACTTGCGTCAATCGTCAGCCCAATCCTAGAACAGACCGTGAACCTTGCCCGTGGCAGTATCAACGTCTATCCGCCTGAATGCAGGATTCGAACTGGTACCGGGCATGAGACTTATGGTTCCCGCAACCGGACAGAGGAACTTGGCGCCAGAGTACACGAGTACATCTCGGATGGGCAAGGTCCAACCCTTGGGAACACCCTTGCGCGCAGGGTCATGCGTGAGGCTCAGGTGGGTCTTCACCATCATGGTGGCGTAGTCATCGTACTGCGGGTCCTTCTCGAAGGCCTTGGCCTTCGCCTCGGCCTCAGGAGACCATTCCACGCCGACAGCGCCGTAGACGTTGCGGGCTATCCTCTCAACCCTGTCCCTGAGTTTCATGTCCTTCATGTACAGGAAGTTGAACGGAGTCTCCTCTTCAGCCGCTGCTATGACCGCATCGGCAAGTTCCAGCGCACCCTCTCCACCGTCCGCCCAGTGGGTTGCAGCAGCGCAGCGAGCGCCAGCCGCCTCGACTGCCCTGCGTACAACTTTGATTTCCTTCTGTGTATCAGTTGCAAAGCAGTTGATACAGACGACCGGTCTGATGCCGGAGAGCTTGATAGTGTGCAGGTGATGGATGAGGTTCGGGAGGCCCTGCTCAACGAGTCCGACGTTCTCCTTGCGGTATTCTTCCGGCAGTGGTCTGCCGGGTACGACCGCAGGTCCGCCGCCGTGCATCTTCAGTGCGCGGATGGACGTGGTCAGGACTGACACATGCGGTTTCAGGCCGCTGTAGCGGCACTTCACATTCCAGAACTTCTCAAAGCCGATATCGGCGGCGAAGCCGCTCTCAGTGACGTGGTAGTCGAACAACTTCAACCCTATCCTGTCGCCGATAATGGATGACTGCCCGACCGCGATGTTCGCGAACGGTCCCGCATGCACCATGCACGGCTGATACTCAACCGTTGAGCAGAGCGTGGGGTTGATGGTGTTGCGCATCCAGGCTGTCATGGCGCCCGCGACCTCGAGGTCGCCACACGTGACAGGGTTGCCTTTCTTGTCATACGCCATGGTGACGTGATTCATCCGCTCGCGGAGGTCTGCGAGGTCGGTGGCAATCGCGAGCATCGCCATCAATTCAGAACTCACGGCGATGCCGAATCGTGACTGCATCATGTAGCCGTCCATCTTGCCACCCATGCCGATGGCGATGTTTCGGAGGGACTGCGCACAGAAGTCGATAACCCAGCCCATCTCGACGCGGCTGGGGTCGACATCGAGACGCCTCATATTGGTGCGCGTCAAAAGTTCTGCATCATCGTAGTTGCGCTCGTGTTGCATCCGCGCGGTGAGGGCCACCATCGCCAGGTTGTGCGCGTTCATGATGTCGTTGATGTCTCCCGTGAGGCCCATGGAGAACTCGGTCATGGGAATAAGCAGCGCATTGCCGCCTCCGGCTGCGGTGCCCTTGATGTTCATGGTCGGGCCGCCCGAAGGTTGGCGTAGACAGCCACCGACGCTCTTGCCCCGCTTGCCGAGACCCTCAATGAGACCGAGGGAGGTCGTGCTCTTGCCCTCTCCGAGCGGAGTGGGTGTGATGGCGGTTATCTCGATGTATTTTCCGTCCGGCCTGGACTTGAGACGCTCCATGATTTTGAGAGCGTCGAGCTTACACAGTCGTCCGTACGGGATGACCTCGTCAGTCTCGAGTCCGAGCCGTTCACGCCATTCGTCCGGCGTGGGCAGGTTTGCCTCTGCTGCCTCGGCAATCTGCCAATCCTGCATTGTAGTGGCATCGTAAGCCATAGTGGTGGTTCCTCCTTATTCCCCTTGAGGGTCACACGGTAGCCGATACATCCGCGTTCGTGGGTAGAGGCCGTATTCTCTGTGGGAGCGCATGTTTGCTTTCGCGTTCGGCGATTCTATAACGGGGGCCCCCGCCAGTCAACGCGAGAGCCGTTCTGCGTACGGTCAGCCAGTGGCACTCTGACGTTCAGCAACCGCGACGGTGTGAGCCAGTAGCATCGTGATGGTCATCGGACCCAACCCACCGGGAACGGGAGTCACGGCGGCTGCCTTCTCAATCACCGCGGCAAAGTCGATGTCTCCCACGAGTCGATATCCCTGCGTGGCGGCGGAGTCGTCCACATAGTTCGAGCCGAAGTCGAAGGCAATTACGCCGTCCTTCACCATGTCTGCGGTGATGAACCCGGGTCTGTTGACCGACACAACGAGTATGTCGGCCTGTCTCGTCAGGGACTGCAGGTCGGGCGCGTCAGGGTCGCACAGCGTCACCGTTGCACCCACGTTCGGTTGACAGAGGCAGGATGCGATGGGCTTGCCAACGAGGTTGTCCGCATTCACGACGACGGCATGGAGATTCCGCAGGTCGTGATAGCCTGCTCTTCGCAACGTCTCCATGATGGCCGCGGGAGTCGCCGGGACGAACGCTTCCTGTCCGAGCCATGCTCGTCCGACGTTCTGAGGATGGAAGCCATCCACATCTTTGGAAGGTGATACTGCGGCCAGTATTCTTTCCTCGTCGAACTGTTTCGGTAGCGGGAGCTGGACGAAGATACCGTGGATGTCATCGCGGTCGTTCAGGTCGGCGATGCGTGTGAGGAGGTCTTTCTGAGTGAAATCCTGCGGCAGGCGGGACATCTCGGAGCGCAATCCCACTTCGGCGGCAGCCTTCTCTTTCAACCGCACATAGCTGGCTGAACCCGCGTCATCGCCAACGATGATACCCGCGAGCGTCGGGACGATATCCTTCTCAGAGAGCGCTGTGATTCGCAGACTGAGTTCCTGCCTGATTTCCGCGGACATTCTGCGTCCGTCGAGTGTCACTCCGGGCATATTCACCTTCCTGGCATACTGCGATTGAGGCTACTACCTGCTGAGCAGTCTCTCTGCAGCTGTTACCGTGTTTGTCAGTAGCATTGCGGTCGTGACCGGGCCGGTGCCGCCCGGAACGGGAGTTATGGCGGCCGCTTTTTCAGCGACTGCATCGAAGTCGACATCCCCGACAAGTCGTGGCTTGTCTCCCTTCGGGTCTTCAACAAGGTTGACGCCGACGTCGATGACCACGGTGCCTTCCCGAACCATGTCAGCGGTGATTACCTTCGGGCGACCGATGGCCGCGACGAGGATGTCTGCCGTGCGGGTGACTTCAGCCAGATTCCTGGTGCCTGTGTGGCACACGGTCACGGTGGCATTGGCCCCCGGCTGCTTCTGGAGAAGGATACCCGCGAGAGGCTTGCCGACGATGTTGCTGCGGCCGCAGATGACGACATGCCGGCCTTCAGGAGAGTGGCCGCTGCGGACCAGCAGTTCTTTGACGCCATAGGCTGTCGACGGGAAGAACGTGTCTTCTCCCAGCAGGAGCTTGCCCGTGCTGATAGGGTTGGTGCCGTCCACATCCTTGTCAGGAGAGATGGCACTTTCCGCGCGTAATGTATCCAGATGTTTGGGAAGGGGAAGCTGGAGGATGATGCCGTGAAACCTCTGGTCATTGTTGAGGTCGTTGATGGCTTCTTCAAGCCTTGACTGTGTCACATCTTCAGGAAGCCTGACAGTCTCTGTGAAGATGCCCACGGATTCACATCCGCGAGCGATGCCACGCAAGTACGATTGAGCTGCGGGGTCATCTCCAATCACCACTGCGGCAAGCCCCGGAGTTGTGCTTCCCATGGCGGAAATTCTGGCTATGAGTTCCTGTCGGATGGTGGCTGCGACAGCACGTCCGTCTATGATTTCTGCAGGCACAAAAACCTCCTGTTCTGAAGTGCGCCAAACGTATTCTACCACACGGCTCCCATGGGTCCCGAGTGTGCATTCGTTCGTGAAAACAGGCGGATTGCATAATAGAGAATCACGTGATACCTTCGCCGACGGGCTAGGTCCATGTTGTGGTGGATTTCTTGCGTCTAACCCCCACGTCCTGGTCACAAAACGCTATCGTAGGAGGACACACGTATGGCTGGAGATAAGGGAATGTTGTCCATGCAGGAAGAGAAGAGGGTGTTTCCACCCCCTAAGGAATTCAGCGAAAAGGCACACATCAAGAGTCTCGCTGAGTATCAGGAGATTTATGATCGGTCGATTGCCGACCCTGCGGCCTTCTGGGCTGAGCGTGCCGAGCAGATAGACTGGTTCCAGAAATGGGACAAGGTTCTTGTTGACGACTTCGCGAACGCGAAGCACGAGTGGTTTGTCGGCGGCAAGCTGAACATGACCTACAACTGTATCGATCGTCACCTCAAGACGTGGCGCAAGAACAAGGCTGCCCTCATCTGGGAAGGCGAACCAGAGGGTGAGCGCATTACCTATACCTACCAGGACCTCTACTACGAGGTCAATCGTGTTGCCAACGTGCTGAAGAAGCACGGCGTGAAGAAGGGAGACAGAGTCTCCATCTACCTGCCGATGATTCCTGAACTGGCAATCTCGTTGCTGGCCTGCGCCCGCATCGGCGCCGTTCACAGCGTTATCTTCGGTGGTTTCAGCGCCGAAGCCCTGCGCGACCGTATCCAGGACTGTGGTTCTGAGGCGCTCATCTGCTGCGACGGCTACTGGCGCAGTGGCAAGATCGTGAACAGCAAGTCCAATGCGGATGCGGCGTTGGCAGATTGCCCCGACGTCAAGTTCTCTCTTGTTGTGAAGCGCGTTGGCACCGAAGTACCAATGGCTGAAGGTCGCGACCACTGGTGGCATGATGAGGTGAAGGCCTCTGACATCAGCGCGGTATGCGAGCCAGAGGTGATGGATTCTGAAGACCCGCTCTTCATTCTCTACACCAGCGGCAGCACGGGCAAGCCCAAGGGTGTGATGCACACCACTGCAGGCTACCTGCTCTACGCGATGCAGACCTTCAAGTGGGTGTTTGACTATAAGGATGAGGACACGTTCTGGTGCACGGCCGACATCGGCTGGGTAACCGGACACAGCTACATCGTTTACGGGCCACTCGCCTCAGGCGCGACAAGCCTGATGTACGAGGGCGTTCCTACCTTCCCCAAGCCGGACAGGTTCTGGGAGATTGTGGAGAAATACCGCGTCAATACTTTCTACACGGCGCCGACCGCGCTTCGTGCGCTCATGCGCGAGGGCGAGTCATGGCCCAACGGCCGTGACCTTTCAAGCCTGAGGCTCCTGGGTTCGGTGGGTGAGCCCATCAATCCTGAGGCGTGGATGTGGTACTACACGGTCATCGGCAAATCCAAGTGCCCGATTGTGGACACCTGGTGGCAGACTGAGACCGGTGGTATTCTCATTACCCCGCTTCCCGGCGCACATGCGCTCAAGCCTGGCTCTGCCAGCTATCCCTTCCCTGGAATGGACTTTGGTATCCTGCGCGAGGATGGTACCCCCGTTGAAACCAACGAGGGCGGCTACCTCGTCATCAAGCACCCGTGGCCCGGCCTGATGCGCGGCGTCTACGGTGACCCCAACCGGTTCAAAGAGACCTACTTCGTCCGATTCCCCGGACTGTACACGACCGGGGACGGCGCACGCCGCGACGAAGATGGCTTCTACTGGCTGATGGGCCGTATCGACGACGTCATCAATGTCTCCGGCCACCGTATCGGAACCGCAGAGGTTGAGAGCGCGCTGGTGTCTCACAAGGACGTCGCTGAGGCCGCGGTGGTAGGCATGCCTCACGAGATCAAGGGCCAGGGCATCTACGCCTACGTCACGCTGGTTGCCGGCGTCGAGAAGACCGACGCGTTGAAGAAGGAACTCGTCGCTCACGTGCGTAAGGAGATTGGCCCGATTGCCGCTCCTGACGCCATCCAGTTCGCTGACGGCCTGCCCAAGACGCGCAGTGGCAAGATTATGCGCCGCGTGCTCGTGAAGATTGCGAGTGGCAAGACCGATGAACTGGGCGATACCAGCACGCTGGCCGACCCGAGCGTTGTTGCTGACCTTGTGAAGGGTCACTCGTAGGCTTCGGTATTTCCGAGCTTCCTCAGGGGGCGCCGGGTACACGATGAGTGCAGCCGGCGCCCCCTGACAAACAGAACAAAAATAGAGGAGATGTATATGGCTGACCAGAAACTTGGTAATCCCGCAGTCGTGGGACTCGCCGGATTCGGCGGAACGACCCTTCTACTCCAGTTTCACAACCTCGGTCTTGCCGGTGTCGGCGTAGTCCTGTGCACAGCGTTGTTCTTTGGTGGACTTGCCCAGCTCTGTGCCGGTCTCAAGGAATACGGCAACGGCAACAATTTTGGCTTCGCCGCATTCACAACCTACGGTGCATTCTGGATGTCTCTTGCCGCAATCTGGCTTGTCAGCAGTTTGGGCATATTTGAAGTGACCACCTCTGATGTCGGCTGGTTCCTCGTGGCGTTCACGGTTCCGACCATCATCTACACTCTTGCGGCATGCAGGGCGAGCGGCGCCCATTCGCTTCTGTTCGTCACGCTGCTGCTCGGTTTCATCTTCCTGGACCTTGGACACCTTGGCGGCGGCGCGATGTGGAACATTGTTGCGGCGGTCGACCTGATTCTGTGCGGCTTCACTGCTCTGTACATCATGGCCTCAATCGTGCTGGTTGATTTTGGCTGGAAGCTGCCCCTCGGCAAGGGATGGCTGGCGAAGTAGAAAGCCGGACTGGTTCTTCTCGAATACGTATCAACGGGAGGGAGACGCGATTGCGTCTCCCTCCTATCTTTTTGTGAGCAACGCATCGAGAAGCGGGCGCCACTTGCCGCCCGTACGGCGCGTGTTGATGCGCACCTGCGTGTTGCCGACATGGACGGCGGGACCGAGGTTCAGGTGTACCGGCAGACTGTCCATTCTCTCCGGCACCAGCACAATGTCGCTTCCCTGGCGGGTGATGGAGGTGATGCCGGCTGCGGCGGCACGAACACGGATTCGGGCGATGTAGAGGAGTTCGTTTGTGGGTGCAGGTGGAGCACCGAACCTGTCTCGCATTTCGTCAGCCACGTGACTGATATCCTCAAGCGTTGACGCGTCAGCAAGCTTTCTGTAGATGACGATGCGCGTTGCAGGACTGGTAATGTATGAGTCGGGGATGTACGCGGACACAGGGAGATCGAGCGCAGGCCACGATTGCCTTCGATGTGCCGAGACTTCTACGGACTCCGATGGTTGGAGGTTCTCCACTTCTTCTGCCAGTATCTGACAGTACAACTCGAACCCGACAGCAGCGATGTGGCCGCTCTGGCGAGTGCCCAGCAGGCTTCCTGCACCGCGAATCTCAAGGTCTCTGAGGGCAATCTCGAGTCCAGCACCCAGCTCATTTGCTTCATATATCGTGCGCAGGCGACTCTTTGCCTGACTCGTGAGTTCTTTGTTTCTGTCGTGAAAGAAGTAGGCGTAGGCCTGATTTCTTCCTCTGCCGACCCGCCCGCGCAACTGGTAGAGCTGCGTGAGACCGAGACGGTCCGCATGGTTGACGATGAGTGTATTGGCATTGGACATGTCGAGCCCGAGTTGAATGATTGTCGTGGCGATGAGGAAGTCTGTCTCCCCTGCGGTGAAGGCACGCATCGTGCGCTCCAGTTGGTCTTCCTGCATACGACCGTGGGCTACGGCGAACGTGGCCTCCGGCACGAGTTCCTGCAGCATGGCAGCGACGGCGTGTATGCTGTCGATACGGTTGTGCACGAAGAATCCCTGTCCATTTCTCTCTACCTCATGGAGAATCGCCTGGCGTATCAACGTGGAGTCGCTGGGTCCTACATGCGTACGGACGGCAAGCCGTTCCTCGGGGGGAGTCTCCATGGTGCTCATGTCACGGATGCCCGTGAGTGCCATATGGAGCGTTCTCGGAATCGGTGTGGCGCTGAGGGTGAGAGTGTCCAGCCCTGCGCGAAGTGTACGGAGCGTCTCCTTCTGCATCACGCCGAACCTCTGTTCTTCGTCGATAATCAGCAGTCCGAGGTCTTTGAAATCGATGTCTTTCTGGAGCAACCTGTGGGTGCCTATGCAGATATCCACGGTGCCGGCGGTCAGTCCTGCAATGATTTCAACTTCCTTCTCCGAAGGTGTGAAGCGGCTCAGGACCTGGGTGCGGACGGGAAATGCCTCCATTCGCTCGGCAAACGTGGTGAAATGCTGCTGGGCGAGGACAGTTGTGGGAGCGAGAATTGCCACCTGCTTGCCTTCCATGACTGCCTTGAACGCTGCGCGCAGAGCGACCTCCGTCTTACCGTAGCCCACATCTCCGCAGATGATGCGGTCCATGGGTCGGCGGCTCTCCATGTCCTGTTTGACCGAGGATATGGCCTCGACCTGGTCGGGAGTCTCGACGTAGGGGAAGGCAGCTTCAATCTCCTGTTGCCAGATGGTATCCGGCGAGAATGCGTATCCCTCTGCGAGTTGCCGTTGCGCGTAGAGCTGAATCAGTTCCCGTGCAAGTGCCTTTGTTGACTGACGCACACGTTGTTTCGTTGACTCCCACTCGGTTGAGCCGAGTCGACTCAGATGCGGCGCCGATTCGGACTTGCCTATGTAGCGGGCGACACGCTGTATCTGTTCTGTGGGAACGTAGAGCGTGTCAGAGTCGAGATAGGTAATCTCGAGGTACTCATGTTCAATGCCGCCGGTGGTGAGAGTGGTCAGTCCTGCAAAGCGGCCTATGCCGTGGTCGATGTGAGTAACGAGGTCTCCCGGCCGGAACGACAGTGCCGCCGGTCGGGACCTGGGACGGGCTGCCGACTGTCGCCGTGATTGCTTCACGAAGCCGAAGAGTTCCATGTCTGTGAGGAGCCGAATCTGACCGGGCAACGTCCATCCCTTCCGCAGAGAGCCCTGGACGAGCGAGAGAGACGCAGCGGGGGGAGTGTTCTCCACATCGTCACTGATGGGTACGGTCATCTCTGCCTCGTCAAAGAGGTCACTCAGGCGGCGGGCCTGAAGCGTCACGATAACGACTCTTTCTCCTGCCGCAAGTATGCCGGGTATGTCCGAAATGAGTGCCGGTGTACGTTGGACGTAGGAGAGGGGAGAGGTGAACGACGGAGGCGTCCTGTCGAGTTGTGACTCATCCCATGAAGAGATGATGAGGCGCGGCCTTGCACTGAGTTGTCTCTCAATGTCGCTCCATGCGACATACCCTGCCTGCGCAGGGTCAGAGTCCCTTGCGGAGATTGGCGCTGCCGCGAGATACTCCGCCATCTCCGTCTCAAGACGAAGCGCTCTAAGCCGCAGTGCGGGAGGGTCCTCCACGACCATGATGGTGTCTTCAGGCAGATAGTTGAGTATCGTGGAGGGGCCTGCTGTGGCATTCACAGGAGTGATGCTTGCCTCATCAATCCGGGATAGCGTCCTCTGGGTGAGAGGATCGAAATACCGTAGCGTGTCGATAGCATTACCGAAGAACTCGAGGCGAACAGGTTGGGCGTGTGCCGGTGAGAAGACATCGACGATGCCTCCTCGCTTGCTCATCTCTCCCCCACGGGTGACCTGCTCAACGTGCTCATATCCCATGGTCTGGAGCTGCTCCATCAGTTGCGCGGGGGGAAGAGACGTGCCGTTCCGGACGCGGATTGTGGATGACATAAGAGTATTGATGTCGGGCAACGAACCCACGGTGCCGAGAACCGATGTAACGACGATGAGTTGCGACAGGGAAGAACGTTCAAGCGCGAGGTGGCTTGCCAGTTCAGCTCGTGCGAGAGCGGACTCGGATGCTCCCGCCTCCGCGGCGGCCTGCGGAAAGTCCGGTTCCATCAGGCGTCTGACAGAAGTCCCGGGGGCGACCCAGTTGCCCATCTCTTCAGCAAGGATTGCGGCTCTCTCCGGGTCAGCAACCAGGACACACATGGTGCGAGTGAGGTCATCACTGAGTGCCGAGAGGAAACAGGAATCGGCAGCTTCGGGAAGAGCCTGAAAGCACAATGCACCCGGTTCGAGCAATTGTGCGCGGAGTCTCCGGTAGCTGTTCGTCTCGCGTATGACGGGAAGCAATCCGTGAAGACGCATGGCCAGTTGTAAGTCTAGCAGGATTCGGAGTGTATGGTTCCCTCATTCGCACGCTGCTATAATTCGCGGCGTGTCATATCGTCGAGTTGTAGTGAAGCTGGGGACAAGCCTCCTTACCTCTGGAGGAGACCATCTTGACCTGCCTGTCATGACATCTCTGGTGAATCAGATAGTGGAGCTGCATTCGCTGGGCCGGCAAGTGATTGTTGTGTCATCGGGCGCGGTGGCTGCGGGTCGGGAGAGACTTCGACGCGGAGGGCGCGAGGAACGGAGAAATACTGCCTTCAAACAGGTTCTCGCCTCTATCGGCCAGAGCCACCTCATGCACATATACGAGTCGCTGTTCGGAGAACATGGGGTGACTGTTGCGCAGGCACTTCTGACGCGCGACAGCCTTGTTGAGCGTGCGGGGTATCTGAATGCCCGGAATACGTTGCTGGCGCTGTGCGAGATGGGTGTGGTGTGCATCGTGAATGAGAACGACGTGGTGGCGGTGGACGAACTGGATGAGAAGCGGTTCGGTGACAATGATAGTCTGTCCGCCATGGTGGCGAATCTGGTTGATGCCGACCTCCTTGTGATGCTGACCGATACCGGCGGGTTGTATACAGCCGACCCGAGACTGAACCCTGACGCGAAACTCGTGACCAGCGTGGAACACATCGGCGCGGAGATAGAAGCAATCGCGGGGGGAACCCTCAGCGGTCAGGGCACAGGTGGAATGATTACTAAGGTGGAGGCAGCGAAGCTGGCGGTGTGTTCGGGTGTTGAGGTGGTTGTGGCGAGCGGACGTGAGCCGGATGTCCTTCGACGGCTCGACGCAGGTGAGAGTGTTGGCACACATTTTGCGTGTCCTGGCAACAAGGTGGAGAGTCGCAAACGCTGGATGTTGAGCGGGCTGGCCTCTCACGGTTCGATAGTGGTGGATTCAGGGGCAGTCAGTGCGATGAGGAAAGGCACCGGGAGCCTCCTGCCTGCCGGAGTCGCATCGATCCGCGGACGTTTCAATCGGGGCGACATTGTGGACATCACCTCGGCGGATGGCGTGTGTATTGCCTCAGGCATCGTGAACTATGACTCAGAGGAGCTCAGCCTCATAAAGGGCGTGCACTCCAATCGAATTGCAGATGTGCTCGGTCACACGTACGGGGATGATGTTGTCCACAGGAACAACATGGTCATGCGTCACAGGGAGGAACGATGAATGCAGCGGTGAATGAACTTGAGACCAAGGCACGGCAGGCCAAGGAGTCAACGTCTGCCATGGCATTTGTGCCGACTTCCGTAAAGGATGCAGCCCTTCGCCGCGTGGCCTCAGTGTTGCGTGAATCGAAGGCGTCGATTCTCGAGGCGAACCGTGCCGACTATGAAGAAGCCAGATTATCCGGTATGAACGATGCAATGCTGGACAGGTTGCTGCTGACGGATGAGCGGATAGACGGCATCGCTGCCGATGTGTTGACGATTGCCGCACTACGCGACCCTGTCGGTCAGGCATTCGACAGCCGGACTCTGCCAAACGGTATTCAGTTGTCGAAAAGGAGAGTGCCGCTGGGCGTCATCGCTGCCATCTATGAGAGCAGGCCGAATGTGACCATAGACATTTCTGCCCTCTGCCTGAAATCCGGCAACGCATGTGTCTTACGAGGCGGTAAGGAAGCGCGGCGTTCAAACCATGTACTCGCACAGATAATGAGTGATGCGTGTGAAGCGGAAGGTGTGCCGACAGGAGCCATCCAGTTCATCGAGTCGACGGACCGGTCCCTTGTTTCTGAACTGCTGCAGATGAAGCAGTACATCGACCTGGTGATTCCCAGGGGTGGGGCTGACCTGATTCGTCTTGTTCGTGATAGGGCAGCGATGGCGGTGGTGGCCGGTGGAATAGGCGTGTGCCACGCGTATGTAGACGCAACGGCTGATATCGAGATGGCGCTCCGAATCGTTGACAACGGTAGAGTGCAGAGGCCAACCGTATGCAACGCAACCGATTGCGTGCTGGTGAACAGGCAGATTGCCGGAGTCTTTCTTGCACGGCTCGCCGATGTGTGGGCGAAGTCCGGTGTCGAGATGCGCATGGATGCGGATGGCATGGCTCTGCTGAAAGGTCACGCAGGTGCGAAGCTGGTGGCTGCCGTCGAATCCGACTGGGGCAAGGAATTCCTTTCCCTGGTGGCTGCTGTCAAGGTGGTTGACAGCATAGGAGAGGCAGTGGAGCACATCAGGAGATACGGTTCAGGCCACTCTGAGGTGATTATCACAGAGAGCTATTCCGCTGCGAACCGGTTCGTGGCAGAAGTGGATGCGGCGTGCGTGTACGTGAATGCGAGCACTCGGTTCACTGATGGTGCCCAGTTCGGGCTTGGCGCTGAAATTGGCATAAGCACCCAGAAGTTCCACGCGCGAGGCCCAATGGCACTGGAGGAAATCACGAGCTACAAGTGGGTTGCGCTCGGGACCGGCCAGATTCGGCAGTAGTTCGCGTGTCCTATCGCTATACTTCAGGGAATGCATGGGGTTTGACACAGTACATCGAGTTCGCGCACGATATGACGTGTGGCAGGAAGTGTGCGCCACCCATGGCGATGTGCCTGTGGCGCATTTCTTATGTGTGAGGCTTCAGCCAGGGTTCGGGACTGCAACCGACGCTTTCTTCACAATAAATTGACATTCTTCTTGTAGGCTTCGTAGTTTGATGGCCGGTAGCCGTGTTCGCCGGAATGGTGTACGCGATAGATTTGTCCGGGGAGGTCTGGATGTATGCATAACTCTAAACTTGTCAGGTTTGTGACAGCGACGCTGTGCGTGTTCCTGCTGGGGGGCGCCGTCTTGGCCCCGTGCGCCGTGTTTGCAGCTGATGAAGAGGCGGAACAGAGGCCGGATGTGCTGGTGGTGAACGCCAAGTACCCCGCAATGACCGGTTCAGCCGATTCTACGTTCAAGTTCGAAGTACAGTTCACGTATTCCACCGACAAAGCGTCCGGCGACGATTTCGACCTGACGGTGAGTGGGCCTCCGAACTGGATCGCTTATGTGGCTGAATCGGCGTACGCCCTTGATAGCCAGATATCGTCGATTCACCTGGCACCGTTCTCTGTCCTGGAGAGCGTCGTTGTGGTTGTGGTTGCGCCGTTCTGGCTCTATCCCGAGCCTGGCGACTATCCGATTGAATTCAGAGCGACCTCGGCGGATGTGGACGAGGTTGTGAATCTGACGGCAACGCTCACGCCCCGTCGCAGTCTCATGGCCGAGACCACCAATGGCAGGTCGAGCGTGAAGACCAAAGCGGGTGACCCCGCTGTTTTCAGCATCAACGTGACGAATAGTGGCATGGCGGCACTCGACACAGTGTTGCTGACTGCAGAGAGTCCTTCTGACGCTGACGGTCAGGCATGGGACGTGACCTTTGCTCCGGCGACGCTGGAGAATCTCGCACCTGGTGGAGTGGAAGAGGTTGAAGTCTCAATCACACCCCCGGGAAAGATTGTTGATGGCGACTACATGGTGACATTGAAGTTCGATGGTGAACCGTCACTATCGTCTGCCCCTCCTGAGTTGGACATGAGGGTCTCCGTGGCGAAGAAGAGTGCATGGGGCATCATAGGTGCCGTCATCGTCGTTCTGGTGATTGGCGGACTTGTGTGGGCCTACCGCAAGTTTGGACGGAGTTAGGCTGTGGCACAGCTTGTAGTTGAGGCGAATGACCTCACGAAGAATTACGGCGACTTCACGGCCGTCAAGCAACTGAACCTTCGTATTGAAGAAGGTGAGATGTTCGGTTTTCTCGGTGCCAATGGTGCGGGGAAGACGACGACGCTGTTGATG
>JAFGFT010000005.1 GCA_016930935.1 Dehalococcoidia bacterium
GCAAGGACGGCGTAGATGATGAGCCATATCACGCCTGACCATGAGGGCCAGAGAAGGGCGTATCCGACGACCACGAAGCCATAGAACAGTATCTGCGGGTTTCGGCTGTGTCTGTAGACGCCGGTACAGTGGAGTTCGGGTGATTCCTGTCCCAGAGTTCGTGCCGCGCCCAGCCGTCCCATCGTGCTCAACAGCATTACCAGCCCGCCGATGATGAGCACCAGGGAAAGCCCGAACAGGGGGCTGACCGTGTCTATGGTGCTCAGCCGCGAGTCGAGAAACGCATACGACGATGCCCCGTGCATGGCGAAGATGAGTATCTCAAGAGCGGTCGATTGGCTGGTGAGCTTTCCATACCGCTTGTAGTCCTGTGCCACGCGCGTGAAAATCAGTGCGCCCAATATGGGCAGCACAATCGCCAACATCGCCATCGTCATTGTGGCATTCATCGCAGCCTCCCACTTCCGATTCTATCATCTTAGGCGTGCCTGCATCGCGAGTGCTGTCGCGTTTCTGCCGTGTTCTCCTGTGGCCGTGAAGTCGAGTTGGACTTCACCCTCGCTTGACATCATTTCTTCGATAGGTCTATCGTCGAGTGATTGCAGCCACGTCCTACCACTCGTGGTTGTTCGTAAGGTGGACAGGAGAACTGACTGATATGCCGCCAAGCAGAAACAAGGCCGATGAGGTACTACGACAGGCCCGGGAGGCACTGTGGGCAGGTCTGGACTATGCCCCTGGTGCAATCTACGTGACCGACGTCAGCGGAGTTCTTCTCTACTGTAACCGGAAGGTTGAGGAACTGACCGGATATAAGAAGGAGGAGCTTATCGGAACGCCCCTTCTTACCAGTGGCCTTCTTGCAGAAACACAAGAGGCCAGGACGCGAATTCTGCAGGCGTCCGGTGCGACAGGGGAGACGAGCGGACCCGATGAGATGAGGCTCACAAGGAAGGATGGGAGCACTCTGTGGGTTGAAATCAACACCACTCACGTCACGCAGCCAGGTGGCGACGTGACTATTGGCTTCGTTCGTGATGTGAGTGCGCGCAAGCAGACCGAGCGCGCTCTTGAGGCGGAGAGAGATAGATTTCGGGGCTACCTGCACATAACGGGCAGCGCTATCGTGTTGCTGGATGCTGAGGGGAGAGTAGGGCTTGTAAACCATCGGGCTTGTGCGATTCTTGGTTACCCGCAGAAGGAAATACTGGGAAAGTCCTGGTTTGATTCGTTCATCCCTGAGCGGTTTCGCGACGAGTTGAGAGATGTCTTCGACCGGCAGATGAGGGGAGAGGCCGAGACTCTTGAGAATCTCGAGAACCCTGTTGCAACCAGCTACGGAGAGGAACGACTCATCGCATGGCGTACCACAGTGCTGCGTGAGGGAGGGAAGACTGTGGGGGTGCTTTGCTCAGGGGAGGATGTCACCGAGTCCAGACGTGCGCAGGAGCAGCTCGAATTGAGCCGTCGGCGAATTGAACATATGCTGAAGGGAATGATTGTGGTCATAGAACGAATGACCGAGATGAAAGATGCCTATACATCGGGGCATCAACAGAGAGTCGCGGAGTTGTCAACGGCGATCGCACGGCAACTCGGGCTGCCCGAGGAAACCTGCGTCTCGCTTGTTGATATGGCGGCGCGCGTCCATGACATAGGCAAGATAGCCGTACCTGCCGAGATACTGACGAGGCCGGGGAAGCTTCGTGACGTGGAAGTGGCACTGATTAAGGCACATCCCCTGGTTGGCTACGAGATTCTCAAGAGTGCAGACCTTCCATATCCAGTGGCGGAGGCAGTGCTGCAGCATCACGAAAGGTTGGACGGTTCCGGCTATCCGCAGGGTCTTTCAGGCTATGGCATCCTCCCCGAGGCACAGATACTGGTGGTTGCTGACGTGGTGGAGACGATGTCCTCCCACCGGCCATATCGAGCGTCACTGGGCATAGAGGCAGCGCTGGAAGAAATCTCACGGGGCAGTGGTACCCTCTATGATTCAGATGTAGTGGCCGCCTGCCTGGAACTCTTCCGACGTCAGGGGTTCACGTTCTCTGACTGACGGGAGAGTGACCTTACACATGCGCGATAGCGGATGTGGCATCTCTGTCGCCGCAAATCTTGTGTGGCTGACCTGCATGATGTGATGTGTTTCTTTGAGAATCTCTCGCCGGTAGCGCGTGCGTCACTTCGTATGTGTAGGATGGGTCGATTCTGACGTCCGCAAGTGTAGTCCTGCAGCATGAACTGCAACGGCGACGCCATGGCACTCTGACTCTCTTCCGGTTTCAATCGTCGTGCTCACTGAACGTACTGCTGTTTCGATGACAGTGCGTGGCGCAGTTGATAGGGACGAAGACGCGTCCGATGGGATGCGCTGACGGAAAACGGATAGAATGTGGGGGCGAATCCCTGCTAGGATTCCTTCCGTCTGCTCTGATTCGTTCAGAGGAGACACGCACACCTTATGAAGACTGTCGATTGGATTCGTCTGGTAGGTCTCTCCATTCTATGGGGAGGCACGTTCCTCTTTCAGGCACTATCGCTGAGAGCGTTTCCCGCTCTCACGATAGTGTTCTTCCGTGTATTCTTCGGCGCCTGCGTGTTCTGGCTGCTGCTTCTCGTGATGCGGCAGAGCATGCCCCGGGACCGGCGCACGTGGGGTGCATTCTTCATTATGGGCCTCATCAACAACGCCATTCCGTTCAGTCTCATCACATGGGAGCAGATACACGTAGAAGGAGGCATCGCGTCCATCATGAACGCGGTTACCTCTTGTTTTGCGGTTGTGCTGGCACACTTCCTTACCAGGGATGAGAGGCTGAGTGTCCGCAAGGTGGTAGGCGTGCTCATAGGCTTCGCCGGCGCATACGTGCTGCTGCAACCGGAACTGGATGGTGGTGTTTCCATGCGTGGCTTCGGGCAGATGGCAGGGCTGCTTGCCTCACTCTCGCTCGCGCTGGGGGGCATATTCGGAAAGCGGTTCAAGACACTCACGCCGATGGTAACGGCGACCGGCATGTTGACCTGTTCTTCTCTGGTCATGTTGCCCATCGTAATGGTGATAGACAAGCCGTGGACGTATGCTGCCACTACGAGTGGTGTTGGCGCTATCGCCGGGTTGGTGCTTCTCAGCACCGTACTGGCCTACATCCTTTATTTCAGCGTGCTTCGCTCTTCCGGCGCCACCAACCTGCTTCTCGTGACGCTGCTCATGCCTATTTCTGCGCACATCCTCGGGGCCACATTCCTGTCTGAGCCGCTGTATGCCACGTCCGTCATCGGTATGGTGTGCATTGTGATCGGACTCTCCATAATAGACGGGAGAGTTGTGGCGCGCATCAGAGGAGTCCCCTGGCAGGGTTCGATGCCCACGCTGCCTCCGCAACAGGAGGAAGGTAATGACAGACCTTCATGATGAAACACTCTGGCGCGCCGTGCTGGAGAGAGATGCCGGCTATGACGGCATCTTCTACTACGGTGTGACAACCACGGGTGTGTATTGCCGCCCTCAGTGTCCCAGTCGGAAACCGAAACGCGAGAATACCGTGTTCTCATTCTCAGGGGACGCGTTGCAGCAGGCCGGATTCCGGCCGTGCCGCCGCTGTAAGCCTGACGGGGTGGTTGAATCGGACGCAGCTGAGATGGTGGTGCGGCTCTGTCGTTTCATTGAGAATGCTGACACCATGCCGTCTCTTGCAGACATTGCCCCATTCGCAGCAATGAGCGAATCGGCCGTCGAACGCCTCTTCCGTGGCGCTCTCGGCATCTCCCCGCACGAGTATGCGGACGCGCACCGGCGCGAGCGGTTCAGACAGGCGTTGCAGGGTGGAATGGGCGTGTTGAGCGCAGCGTATGAGTCCGGCTATGGTTCAAGCAGCAGGGTGTATGAAGGTGCGAATGGACATCTTGGCATGACGCCGAAAGCGTATCGCGATAGGGGCAGAGGACAGCATATCGGCTACACGGTGGTGGATACCGAACTCGGCTCATTGCTGGTTGCGGGTACCGGCAAGGGCATCTGTTCCGTGAAGCTGGGTGACAATCCGGAAGTATTGCTGGATGAATTCCGGCGCGAGTTCGCGGCTGCGGACCTGCTAGAGGCCGGCGAGGAGATTGCCGAATGGACCGGCGCGCTGGTCGACTATCTCTCGGGCACAGTGCCCTGGCCCCGGCTTCCCTACGATGTGAGGGCCACCGCATTCCAGCGGCGTGTGTGGGAATACCTGCGCGCCATACCTGAAGGCCGCACGAAACACTACAGTGAGGTGGCCGCGGAACTTGGACAGCCGACGGCGACCCGTGCGGTCGCCCGCGCCTGCGCGACGAATCCGGTTGCTCTCGTGGTTCCCTGCCACAGGGTTGTGCCGAAGAGTGGGGGACTCGCTGGCTTTCGCTGGGGTATCGAGCGCAAGCGTGCGCTCATTGAGATGGAGGCAGACCCGACGCCGTAGCCCTGACGGGGAGCAGCCAGCGACGGTTGTAGCTGCGACCACCTGTGAGGGATACGTGATTGTGATTACACGCCGCCTGCGGTAGTATCCTGGCAATGTGAGTGGAAAGGAGATCACTATGAATGAGAGTCTTGCCGTGGTGTGGGTATCGCGTGACAAGGAAGCCGCGATGAACATGGTGTTCATGTATGCGAAGAACTCCCTGCTTAAGAACTGGTGGGCCAAAGTCAGCCTCATCATATGGGGTCCGTCCGGTCCACTGCTGGTTGGTGATGCTGAGCTGCAGAAGGAACTCAAGGCCTTGAAGAAAGCCGGCGTGGAACTGCTGGCATGCAAAGCGTGCGCCGACCGCTATGGGATAAGCAGTGCTCTCAGTGACCTCGGCGTCGATGTGAAGTACATGGGAGAGCCACTGACGCAGCTCCTTAAGTCGGGTACCTCCGTGCTCACTGTCTAGCGTCTTGCTGTCGGTAGAGCATAGCGCCTCTATTGCGCGTGTCGTTCCTCGAGGGTTGACGTGCCCTGAGGGGCGCATTCGCCGTTGTCTCTGCGCCTACCCTGACACTCCTCTTGCATTCCCGCAACAGGGTGTTGCCCCGCATTTGTTCCTCCATTTTGATTTGACACGATGCTTTGGTTTGCTTACTATCTAGTAAGTAAGCATATGGATACGCAGGTGAGTTGGGGAGCGGGCAAGGACACCAGGACGGCCATCATTGATATGGCTGAAGACCTGATGTTGGATAGGGGCTTCAACGGCTTCAGTTACAGTACTATCTCCGCTTCCATGGGGATACGTAACGCTGCCATTCACTACCATTTCCCTGGCAAGAGTGACCTCGGGGTGGTGGTAGTACAACGGGCGCGTGAGCGGTTTCTTGCATGGGCGCGCCAACTGGAAACGGCGGACGCCAACCCCGTGGAACGCCTTGATGCGTTTTTCGCGAGATACATGAGATATCTGGAGCGTGGAAAACGTGTGTGCCTTGGCGGCTCACTGGAGACCGACTATAAGACATTGCCGGAGCCGATGCAGGTTGAGGCAACTGCCTTCGTATCGGCCATCATGGCGTGGTGGGAGACTCTGCTTGAGACGGGACGGAAAGAGGGAGTGTTTGGCTTTCCGGGGGAGTCTCGTGACCAGGCTGTGGTGGTCATGGCTACCCTTCAGGGAGCGCTTCAGACGAGCAGGGTTGTGGAACCTCCATGTTTGTCGGCTGCGATGGAACAGACGCGGCGGATGATAGTGGTGAAGTCGCAGTGACCTGTTTCACACCTCATTTGTCAGACTACTGTCTATTCGCAGGAGAGGGTTGCTGCCTATGAGTTCCCGAATCACTGACGCTTCGACGTGCCAGACATCCCAAGAGGCCGTTCGTTCGATTGGAATCGGACGAATCACGGCCATACTGGCCGCCGTTGCCGCTGTCGGCCAGGTCTCAACGACCATCTATCTGCCCTCCATTCCCATGATGGCAGTGCAGCTCGGGACGCCGGAGAGCCTTGTCCAACTGACCATTGTTGCCTATCTTGTTCCCTTTGCCCTGTTCCAGCTTCTTGCCGGTCCTGTCTCGGACAGTCGAGGTCGAAGGGTGACACTGGCCTGGGGGCTTGGGCTCTTCATCCTGGGCAGTGGCCTCGGAGCGCTCTCCTGGAATGTCCCGATTCTCTTCGTGGCGAGGTTCCTCCAGGGGGTCGGCGCATCTGCCGGCTACTCGGTTTCCAGGGCTGTAGCTCGTGACCTGTTCGAAGGCTCTGACCTGACACGAGTGATTGGGGATATCGCGCTGATTTTCGCCCTTGCTCCGGGCTGTATGCCGCTGGTGGGTGGTATTGCGAACGACGTGCTCGGGTGGCGCGCGAACTTCGCCATCCCTGTTGTGTTCGGCCTCGCTATTCTGACAGCGGTGCTTGTGTTTCTGCCGGAGACGCTTCGTTCAAGGACGCGCCTCGATGTGGCTCGGCTTGCCGGCGTTGTCTACATGCCGATAGCCAGGTCGGCGCATTTCCTCAGCTTTGCATTGCTGTCGACGGTGCCGTTCACCGGCCTCTTTGCATTCTTCGCGGCCGGACCTGCCTACACCATCAATGTCGTCGGTCTGACCCCGATGCAGTTCGGGATGCTCCCGCCGATAGCGGTCAGCGGCGTCCTAGTAGGACTGAAGCTTTCGCGACGGATGCTTCGTCGTTCCCGCGCAGGGCAGGTTATCACGCTCGGTATCGTGGTCGGGCTCGTTGCTGCAGGCCTCATCCTGTCGCTGCACCGCTTCGGTCTTCTCGATGCGGCGGCGCTGACGGCGGGCATGTTCATCCATGGTGTGGGACTGGGAATCATTGTCCCTGTCACGAGCGCTGAGGCTATTCGTCCTTTTGGCTCGTCCGCAGGAGCAGCGTCCGCACTGCTTGGGTTCATTCAGATGACCGGCGCGATACTGGGCACGCTGGTGACGAGCCAGCTTGGCACCCTTCTCGGCAGGTATGCCTTCCCCGAGGTGATGCTTGCCGGCGCACTGCTGGGCTGCCTGGTGCTGTGGCTGTCGCGGCGCGTTATCTTCGAAGACCTGTATGCCGGAGCAATCCGGCGGACTGACTGACTTCATAGCTACATCTGACATTCCCATTCAGACTATTCACTCATAGGGCGAGCATGACCATTCAGGAGGAAACATGGCACTGACCGTTAGCCAGGTAGAACAAGTTGCAAAGGAACTCATTGAGGCGGAAAGAACCGGCGTTCCGGTTGAAACGCTGACCGAGAGATTCGGCGACATATCCTACGAGGACGCGTACGCTGTCCAGTTGAAGACCGTCGACATCAAGACGAAGGCAGGGTCTGTAATCGTCGGCAAGAAGATTGGTTTTACGAGCAAGGCGATGATGGACCAGTTCAATATTCGAGAGCCGGACTACGGCATGCTTGATGACAGGATAGTCTTTCGTGAAGGACAGCCTATCCCTATGGCCAGCCTCATCTTCCCAAGGATTGAGCCCGAGATTGCGTTTCTTCTGAAGCATGACCTCAAGGGGCCGGGCGTGAATGCTGCCACCGTCCTTGAAGCGACGGAGGGCGTGCTGCCTGCACTGGAGGTCGTCGACAGTCGCTATGGACCAAAGCAGATTACCGTCAAGGACTCAATTGCTGACAATGCGTCTGCAGGGTTGATGATACTCGGGGGGAAGCTGACTCCGGTGAAAGACCTGGACATGCGCCTGATTGGTATGGTATTTGAACACAATGGCAGGCTGGTGAGCACGGGAGCAGGGGCGGCCGTGTTCGGAAATCCTGCCCAGTCTGTTGCATGGCTGGCAAACAAACTCTCCGAGTTTGGTATCACTATCAAGAAGGGCGAGTTTGTGATGTCCGGCAGCCTGGTGTCTGCGGTGAAGGTTGAGGAGGGCTCGTTCTTCACCGCAACGTTTGATCGTCTCGGGGCGGTGTCCGCGCTGTTTGAGTAGTTGCCACATGATGGGCGAATACTACGGAAATGGGTAGAAAGGAGGCATGAATATGGAGAGTCAACTCGAATCCAACCAGGAACGTCTGAGGCTGTATGGAAAGCTCAAGGAACTATTGCCCGAAACGCTTGCCGCGGAAGTGAAGGTTGGCGATGAAGCCTACGCTGATGGTGCGCTGTCCGCGAAGCAGAAGAGGCTCATTGCACTGGGAGTAGCCCTCGGAAGGGGTTGCACGAATTGCATCCTCGGCCAGACGATGCGAGCCCTGGAGGCCGACGCAACCGCGGATGAGATTCTTGAGGTGACCGGAGTCGCCGTTGCCATAGGCGGGACCATGGGCGCCGCCGAGTCACTCCGCGTGGTGAAACTGCTCGAGGAACTGGGCAAGTTGTAGTCATTGGTTCCTAAGTTAGTGCTTAGTGTGCAGGGGGTGTGGTAGTTGTTCCCTCCCCCTGCCTTCTTTTGCGTGGCGTCATTCCCAATAGAACGGGAGTACATGCAGTGCTCTGTTCGAATCAGAGTGGTGTCAGGATTCAAGTGAGTACTGCACAGTGACGTGGAGACTCTGGCCTGACTTTGACCCCACTTCCAGCGCGTACTTCCCCGTACGCGGAACCTCGAACTCCACGACTTCACAGTCGCCCCGGTTGCCAAAATCTGCGACCACGGCTGCGGTGTGCCATGCGCCCTCGGGTGTTTCCTCAAGCTCGCACAGGCGCATCGTGACTTCGGTATCCTTGGCATAGGAGAGGATGCAGCAAGCGCGGAACTCCTGTCCTGCAGACAGGTCAATCATGTGCGAATCTGGTGATGACGCAACGGTCGTGGTGTATTCGACCTGGGGATGGAATTCCTCAGGCCGGACGGCAGGGATTGCAAGGAGGGCGATGATAGCCAGCGCGACCATCGCGCATACGTACCAGTGATTCCTCAGCCAGTAGCTCATCTTCTTTGGCGAACCTTGCCCATCATAATCCCCGCATGCCAGGTGTGACAATAGGCTGCGAGACACCGTCGTCACGGTTTTGTGACGATGTGGTGGATGGAATTGGCCGTGCTGGACCGGTGGAGGGTGTGGTAAAGGCTACTTCCTCTTCTTGTCCTTGTCCCACTTGTCTCGATTGGTCAGTCCGAGGATGAGGTACGCCAGTCCGATGCCGGTGAATGGAAGGGGAATGATGAGAGGCAGGCTGAGCAACAGGTACACGAGCAACCACACCAGCCCCAGCGGAAACCAGACGACTCCCATGGTGAAGAACCCCCGGTAGTCAACGTCCTTCCTCTTGCCTCTCCCTTTCTGCCTGCGCCGCACCTTCACGACGACGTAAATCACCGCCGTCACTATCGTGACGATTGATATTGGGACAATGCTTGAAGCGATGGTCTGCATCGGGCCTCCTGCTGCGTATAGTCTCAGAGGACGGCAGTGATGGCAAGTGCCGCTCTGATGGCGAAGAAGTGGCCCTGCAACGACGAGTGCATGAAGGGGGTTGGCGTATATGCCTTCTTTGATGAGTCTCTCTGGAGACCACGCTACGAGTAGAGGCGAATCGTGGAATTGCACAACGTGCCGGCACGAGACTGCCACGCCTACGTGCATGAAAGCTCGTCAGGACTCCCCACGAGCCGCCGGAATCTCTACGTGGGCGGGGGAGGGGGGGGCTGGTTGAGCAGGAGCCAGTACATTCCCAGGTCTTTCACCGCTGCAACGAAGCTTTCGAACTCAACCGGCTTTACGATGTAGCTGTTGACACCGTATTGGTAGCTGTTGATAAGGTCCTGTTCCTCTTTGGAAGATGTGAGGATGACTACCGGAATCTGCCTTGTAGTGGGGTCTTCCTTGAGGGCTTTCAGCACCTCAAGGCCATTCACCTTGGGTAGCTTGAGGTCCAGCAGGACGACCCTGGGATGGTGGTTGCACTCTCGCCCTGCATAGTTGCCGCGTCCGAAGAGAAAGTCGATTGCCTCCTGTCCGTCTTTGACATGCACCACGTTGTTTGCCAGGTGGTTCTTTCGCAATGCGCGTAGCGCGAGTTCGGCATCGTCCGGGTTGTCCTCGACGAGGAGTATTTCCACAATTCCCTTGCTCTCAGTCATCGTTCTCCTTCTCCTGTTGGCAATGCTATATGGAATACTGCGCCTTTGCCAAGTGTACCTTCTGCCCATACCCGCCCGCCATGGCGTTGTACTATGCGCTGCACGATCGCCAGTCCGATACCGGTGCCCTGGAACTCCTCTGAGGAGTGGAGCCTCTCGAAGGGATGAAACAGCTTCTCTTTGTAGCGCGTGTCGAATCCGGCACCGGAGTCTTTGACGTAGTACACATTCATCTTGCCGTCAACACGGCCCCCCACTTCTACCTGCCTGGTCTCTGACTTCATGGTGAACTTGATGGCATTCTCAAGCAGGTTCCGCCACGCCTGGCGTAGCAGCGTGGCGTCCCCTCGTGCAGGGGGCATCGGCTGCACACTGAACTGGATTGTGTTCGTTGATTCAGGGTACATCCCGGTCAGTTCATCTATCACAGACCGTGTCAGGGAAGCCATGTCCACCCTGACAAACCGAATCTCGGTGCGTGTGACACGAGCCAGGTTCAGCAGGTCGGAGATGAGGACGTCCATTTTCTGCGCGTTGTTCCGTATGATGCCGAAGAGCCTGTGGCCCTCATCATCGAATTGGTCACCGTAGTCTTCAAGTATTACTTGAGAGAAGCCGTTGATGGCCCTCAGGGGAGACCGCAGGTCGTGTGATATGGAATACCCGAAGGACTCAAGTTCTTTGTTGGAGGACTCGAGTTCAGCAGTCCGCGCGGAGACCCGCTGCTCTAGTTCGGCATTCAGTGTGCGGAGTTGCTCGTCAGCGCGCTGCCTCCTGAGCATCTCCCACATCTGATTTGCGAGAGACTGGAGGGCATAGACATCATCCTCGTCGTAGTCCTGTTCCTTGTTGGCCACAGCCACAATCGCAATTACCCGTGACTGGTCCAGCACCGGCACTGCCATGAACCGTGCAATCGGGATATGGCCATCAGGCAGACTTTTCTTCGCGCTGTGTGGCGCGGAGTAGTCATTGACTATCACCGGGCCTGCCTGTCGGACGCATTCGGCCCACAGTTCACCATCTGCCACAGGTAAGACGCTCTCTTGAGTGTTCATGGAGCATTCCGTCCCTCCTGTCCACGTGTGGACGGACAGGATTGTGGCACCCTCGTTCATCAATCCAAGCCACGCGAACTGGCTCTCCGTGAGTCGCCGGCTTGCATCTGCCACGAAATCGAATAGCTGTCTCGCCGGGGAATCTGCAAGCAGATGCAGGTCCAACAAGGCCTGTGTTCGCAGTCCGTGGAGAGCGAGGCGGTGCTCGGCATGGCGCTGCTCCGTGATATCGCGCACTGCTGTCTGGAATGCGATGGTGGTTCCGTCGCGGTCCTTCTGCACCACAGCGTTGCGTTCACACAGGAACTCGGTGCCGTCCCGTCTCCTTTGGCGTACCTCGTCCTTCACGAAGCCAGCCTTTGCGATTTTCTTGAGGAAATCTCCGCGTTTCGTGGGGTCCGCATAGAACGTGGCGATGTTGAGACTACTCAGTTCTTCCCTGCTGCACGCGAACAGCGTAAGCCATGCCGGATTAGCTTCAAGCAGGCTTCCGTCAGGAGCCACCACCGATATGGCCTCGCCGGATTGTTCAAACAGCGTGCGGAACTTCTCCTCGCTGTCCCGCAGAGCCCTGCTGGCCCTCTTCGCTTCTGTGATGTCCCGCGTGACGCCCTGTAGCGCAACGGGTCTCCCGTTCTCATCCGCGATGACCTTGCCGCGTATCTCGACCTCAACCTCCGAGCCATCCTTGCGCAGCATGGTCGACTCGAATACTACTCCCACGTGACTCTCCATGTGTTGCAACTCGTGCGCAATCAGCGCTCCCATGTACTGGAAGGCTTCGGGCGTCGTGTGCTCCGCCAGTGAGGTTCTCTCCCATTCCTCCGGAGTGAATCCGGTCAGTGAGGTGATGGCAGGGTTCACGTAGGTGAAAATCGTGTCCAGGTCCATTCTCCAGATGACATCGACGGTGTTGTTCGCGATGTGCCGGTAGCGCCATTCGCTTTCTTTGAGGGCTTCCTCAGCCTTCTTGCGTACGGAGATGTCCGTGATAGCGGAGAGCGCGGCCTCGCTCTCCGCTGTTGCCGTGAGCATTGATCGAAAGGAGGCGAAGAAGCGCGTTCCATCCTTGTGGAGCATCTCAATCTCGTAGTCAATGATTCGACCCTGGGAGTGCAGCAGCGATATCAGCGGTGTGCGGTCTTGTGTGTTTGCGAACAGAGAGTGTGAGGAGACGCTGAGCATCTCACCTTTGCTCTCGAACCCGAACAGGCTTACGGCAGTCTGATTGCAGTCAACCAGTGTGCCATCGAGCCTGCTCAGTATGATGCCCACATCGGTATTCTCGAACAGGTCCTGGGCCAGAGACTCTGCCTGCTGTCGCGCACGCTCTGCCTGTGTGCGTTCGACGAGCGCACCAATGAGAGTTGCGGAATTGCGCAACCGTTCCTTTGCCAGTTCAATCAGAAATGGTGGGCGGGTTTCATATGCGGCTGCCTGCTCCTCAAGCTGTGCGAGAGGGACAGAATACCTGTCAGCGAGTTCCTGCAGCCTGGCAGGGTCCGTGGGGGGGTCTCCGTAGCCTATGTTGATGGAGCCGACTGCCTTCCCTTGTGAAAAGATGGGGACCGCATAGAGGTGGATGCCTCCAAGACACTCGATATCGACCGGCTGTCCTGATTCGATAGATAGCTTCGAACAACTTGTCCAGCACGACTCGTGGCAGTGCCACCTCCCGCTGTCGAGGGCAACACTGTTGTCTTCTGTGCCACAGAGATTCCGCGAGGCGCTGTCCATCAACTGACACCAGCCTGATGCGAACAGTCCGAGCGCGTAGTCCCCGTTCGTTTCGTATACCGCGGCTGATGTCTCCAGCAGGTCGAGATAGTCCCTGGCGATACTCCTGAGAGTCTCGGCTCCCACGGCATCGAGCAGTGTTCGTGCAGTATTGAGCGTAGTGAGGTCGCCATAGGGTGGGGATGAGTGCGCGCCTTGCGCTTCTGGCGCAAGTTCGACGCGTGGTGACAACATCCACTCGAGACGCTTCAGGTTCCGTTGTGCCTGGAGAAGAGAGGCGTAGCGTTCCTTCTCCCCTCTTTGCCAGAGCATCGCAGCCATGGCTACTGCAACCACGATGAGCGCAACCATGAGAACGATGATGAGGCCAAGCTGTGTGCTCCATCCACTGAACACCTCATCCTGGTCTACCTTGGCCACCATGAACCATTTAGAGTCTGGCACCGGCTTGAGCACGGCCAGGACGGGTACGTTCCGGTAGTCTCTCCCGTAGACCAGGCCCGTGGTACCTGTGACGGCCATGACAGCAGGCACGTCGGTCTCCGTGAGTGGGACGCGGAGTTGCAGCGCGGCATTGTCACTGAAACGCAGGTCGTTAACGAACAGCACGTCGTCGCCCGAAATCTCCACGAGGAGTGTTTCGGCGGTGTCACTTGGCGTCGGCCATGATTGCAGCAGCGGGTACAGGAATGTGCGGGCGTCCATCGAGAGGACGATGGCGCCAATCGGTTTTGGAGAATCGCCCGAAGTCGTATAGAACGGCGCTATCACGCCGATGTGAGGTGGTGCGCCATCGATTCCGGCGTGAATGCCCGTCAGCAGTGGCATGCCTTCATCGAGTGCTCTCTCGAGTGTATCCAGGGCCTCCCTGTGGAATGGCGTGGTCTCCTCCTCGAGGTCGAGTCGCACGGCACCGTCGGTGTCCACGATCAGTATGTTGGAGAAACTGTACTGTTCCTTCAGTATATCGAACTGTACTGCAAGGTATTCCCCGTCGTCGGTGGACGACGTGACCATGAAGTCGTGCACTCGCGACTCAATGGCCGGCCTCTGCATCAGCACGAATGCATCGGCGAGCAGTTCTGTGCGCCAGCCGACTATCTGGGCGACCTTCAGTTCAGCAATGCTCTCCAGCCTGGTCTCGGCTTCCTGTGCGAGCCTGTCCCTCTCCGCCCGATAGAAGAGAAGCCCTCCAACAACGACTGCTGCGGCTGCGACCATGAAGATGGCTGCTATCCACCAGGGGAAGCGCGGTCGCGTTACTCCAGCGCCAATCGGCTGCTTGCCTGCCTGCACGGGTGGTTTGGTTGGTGCGCCATCACCTTCTGCAATGGCGTTGGCACCTCTACGATGCGTCTGCGCGTTCAACGCGGACTCATTCCGATGGTGTGATGACTGTGGTTCTGGCGTGTTAGTCATGGTGTGCCATGTCCATCGCAAGAGAATTGACCGAAAGAAGGGGCCAGCCTCTCCATCGCATGGACTGGTCCCCGTGGGGAACGCGGAGGACACCTCATCTGTATATGGTCACTCTGCTGTATAGGACATACTATGTCAAATCGACACTCTCCAGTGGTCCTCTGTGCCGTGATGACTGTCGCGTCTTGAACCCAGCTTCCCGACTTCATAGCCATCCGATTGGAGGATGGTCTGTCGTGCGTGGCCGCCCCTGTGCTGCTTGACAGCACATTCCGGCTGGCGTACAAAGAGGGCCGCGCACTGCAGCGCAATGTGGAAAATTACTATGTGGAGGGTTGTGAGTGTCCGATGTAATGGTCGTTGAGATGCCTGTGTTGACAGTTGCGGGTATTAAGCGGAGAGGGAGCTTCTCTGATATCCCCTTTGTTCTCAACGAACTGATAGGTTTCGTGATGGAGAATGGTGCGGATGTCGTTGGCCCTCCTTTCGCCTTGATGCATGAGACGGGCAGCACGGAAGACGTGGAGAAGGCGGACCGTGAAGGAACCGCGACCATCGACGTGAACTTGCCCATCGCGAGACCCGTTGCCGGTAACGACACGGTGAAAGTGTACCGGCTTCAGGGCGGCAGGATGGCAAGGATACTCCACACGGGGCCGTACGATGAGAGCGAATCCGCGTATGAGGCGCTCTTCCAGTGGGTTGAGGAGAACGGCAAGCAGGTCACAGGTCCCCTTCGGGAGGTCTACCTGAACGACCCGTGGATTGTGGAGCCGGAGGAGATTCTCACGGAGATATACGTCCCGATATCTTGAGCGTGGCCCGCGCCGCACGTACCGCGGTGTGTGAATACTCGAGGCATCACTATTTTGGGAGGGTGGCATATGGCAGATGTGACGATAGTTGAAGTGCCCGCGCAGATGGTTGTGTGTATCAAGCGCAAAGGAAATCTCTCCGGTATCCCTGCTGCAATCGTGGAACTGGTGGAGTATGCGATGGCGAATAGTGCCGATATCGTCGGCCCGCCGGTTGCACTTTTTCACGAGACGAGTGCGGAGGCCATGGAAAAGGCGAATCGCGAGGGTACCGCCATCATAGACGTGAGTTTTCCGGTGTCACAGACCGTCGTTGAAAGCGATGCCGTGAAGAACTGTGAGCTTCCGGGCGGTACGATGGCGAGAATCGTTCACAAAGGCCCGTACGACGCCAGTGAACCGGCGTACATCGCGCTATTCAAGTGGATTGCGGACAACGGCAAGGTGGTGATTGGTCCAGTTCGTGAGGCCTATATGAATGACCCTGCTGAGATTTCTCCGGAGGAGTACGTCACCGAGATATACGCCCCGATTGCTTGAGTGCGGCTGCTGGTTGACAGTGGAATTCTGCTGGCGTACATAGAAATTCGAGGCCACTTGCAGAAATCGCCGTGAAGAATCTGCTTCAGGAGGTCATACTATGGCCGAAGTGACAATCGTTGATGTGCCTGCACAGACGGTGGTGGGCATCAAGAGGACAGGTCGTTACTCTGACATTCCTGCTCTTCTCGGAGAACTGGTGCAGTATGCGATGGCGAACGGTGGCGAACTTGTTGCCGCACCTGTCGTCCTGATACACGAGATGTGCAAAGAAGAAGTGGAAAAGGCGAACCGTGAGGGAAGTGCGATACTTGATGTGAACTTCCCCATCGCGATGCCCATCACGGGGAGTGATAGGGTCAGTGTCTACGAGCTCAAGGGCGGCACGATGGCGAAGATTGTCCACAAAGGTCCATACGAAGAGTGTGAGACTGCCTACAACGCGCTATTCGCATGGATTGCGCAGAATGGCAGGAAGGTGACGGGCAATGTTCGTGAGGTATACCCCAACGACCCTCGTTCGGTACCTCCGGAAGATATCCTCACCGAGATTTACGCGCCGATAGTCTGAGTGTGACCCGTGCCGCACGAACCGCGGTTCGTGTGTATGCGGGTGGCCCGTTGCGGTACGGGTGATGGAGGCAAGAGTGCGCATCTTTTCGCGACCAACCGTCGTAGTTAGTCGCTGCATCGAGTTTGAGCATTGCCGCTGGAATGGCGACCTGATTCCCAGCGACGTGGTGCAGCAACTCAAACCGCATGTGGACTTCATTCCTGTCTGTCCGGAAGCTGATATCGGGCTTGGTATCCCCCGCCCCCCGCTACGCCTCGTGCGGTCAGAAACCGGCGTTCGCGTCGTTCAGCCCGCGACCGGGCGTGATGTGACAGGGGAAATGGATGCTTTCACAACTTCTTTCATCAGCGGGCTTGGCGTCATAGACGGGTTTATTCTCAAGGGCCGTTCTCCCACCAGTGCGATGAAGGACGCAGTGGTCTACGCGAGCGCGGACCGTGGCGCAGGAAAAGTGGCGAAGGGCCCTGGTTTCTTCTCCAGTCGGCTCATGGCGGCGTTCCCCGACGCGGCTATCGAGGATGAAGGGAGGCTCCGTAATGCGCGCATCAAGGATCATTTCCTCATCAGCCTGTTCCTGTCTTCTGATTTTCGTCAGGCCAGAGAAGCAGGCTCTCCGGCGGCACTCCGTGCCTTCCAGACCACGAATGAGTTGCTGCTTCACACGTATCACGCACGGTTGGCGGTGGAGATGAGCCGGATTGCATCAGAGGCTGCTTCTGAGACCATCGAAGCGTCACTTGATGCCTATGAGGTACTGCTGCATCGCGTTATGGCAAAGGCTCCTTCCTGTGGCACCCATGCTGACACATTGCATGACGTGTTCGGCAGAATGTCGGCACGTCTCTCGGCTGATGAAGTTGCTTTGTTCGAGGATTCTGTGGCGAAATACCGCGCCATGCTGTTGCCCTTCAGTGTGCCTGTCAGCGTGCTGCGGACATGGATGGTCCGTTTCAAGCAGACATCCCTTGCATCCCAGTCCTTTTTCCAGCCGTTTCCCGAGTCCCTCATCGACCTCAACACCATGACCGCGTATTGCGATGGCAAGGACTACTGGAGCTGAGAATGCTGTTGTGCACGTTTCACCTTCCTGTAACGGTCCTGCCCGGTTCGTGACCTGTGCACAACCCCGGTCGGTGCATGGTACTATCGTTTGTGAGGTGCTTTGCACCGTGCGACTTCTTGAGGAGGTGTCCCGACGATGAAAGCTGCTTCTCCAAGGGTTCTGTGCCTGCTCCTGCTGTTGCTATTGGCGTGCGCGGGTTGTGCCGGTGGCATATCTGTAGAAGACCATGACGCTGCACTGGCTGACCTTGCCGCGGCTCAGGCCGACGCGACTGCGGCAGAAGCTGAGGTGGATGCTCTGCGCAGTCAGGTAGAAGCCCTGACTGCCGAACGCGACGAAGCGCTGAGTGACGTGGCTTCACTGGAGATGCAGCGTGGAGAGATGACCTGTGGCGAGTCCGCACAGGATGCGTGGGATGCTGTGTGGGCGCGCCATGAACGGATAAGAGTGGACGTGCCTGAGAGGGGCGCACTTCTGGACCTCGCGCCATGGATGATATTCCCGGAACCTCCGTCATGGCTTGACGCGTGCACGCTCTGCTCGATTCAACTCAAGCCTGACCTGGATGGTGAGGAGCGTGTCTGTATCATCGAATCACCTGAAGGAGACATGCTTGTCTCAATCAAGGACGCGGAAGGGCTCATTTCAATGAGTTGCCGTGGTGGTGGTGCTGACTATGATATGACCGTCACGAACGCCGGAGACCGGCGTATAGTCCAGCAGATGATGATGGTGGATGAGGACTACGCGCAGCTTGAATGGGTGGGTCCTGAGGGCATGGAGCGCTTCGTTGCTATCTATAACGGCATCGAGTACACATCATACTGGCCTGCCAACAAGCTGGAGTATGACAAAGTGTACGAGTCCTTTGTCCAGTGGAACCGTGACGTGGGCAATGAGGGTGGTCTTATCAGGGATGAAGACAGGCCGTTGATGATGATTGGACTCGGCAATCTGCGGGGACTGCCGTACGCAGGGTTGACCCTGACCGATGCGGAGGCTTTGAAGATGGCGATAGCCGACCTCGTGTTCGGTGTGCCGACGGGCTCATTGCAGCTCAGAAGCGCAACCTAGCCGGTTGGCGCCCGCAGTGTTTAGTCGGTCAGGCGCGGCCCCGGGCCTATGGCATGGCGTAGAGCAATGCGAGCAGCACGGTGAGGGCAATGGTCATTGCCGCCCACACCTTGAAGCCGGCGCCCCCGACGGCGTAGCCCGCGAACAGGAACGCCGGAACCAAGAAGAGCGGAACCACGTTCTGTGACCTGTTCAGCACTGCGCTGAACAATACTGCTACGCCCATGATCAGGGCAGCAGCCACGATTCCTGCCTTGAACTCATTCTTCATTCTGTATTCTGTGTACTCCTCTTCCCATGTGAATGCCTTGTTGTTCGCGGCCGTCAGGCTGCCAGCGCAGCCTCCATCTCTTCCCTGGCGGACTCGTCCGTTTCAACCTTGAGCGCCTTTTCGATGGCGGCGCATGCTTCGTCGCCGCCAAGTCTGCCCAGCGCCCATGCTGAGTAGCCGCGTACGAGTGGTTCAGGGTCCTCCAGCGCCTGCACAAGGTGCGGCGCATATGAGAGGTCGCCACTGTTACCCATCGCGATAGCGGCGTTGCGTTGGAAGTATTTCTTCTCGCGGATGTAGTTGTACATGACCGGTCGCAGGACTGCCTCATAGTACTCATCGGTGAGCAGGAGAATCTTGCGCAGGTCGAACTCGGCGGCGATGCGGGCGAGGAACTCGTTCACCGGTGGATTCGCCTTCAGCTTTCGCTGGTTGCGGGGACACACTTCCTGGCAGATATCGCAGCCGTGTATCCATGAGCCCATCTTTTCCCGTATCTCCGGTGGTATGTGGCTTGAGGTTGATGGAGCATAGTCGTCCTGGGACATGAAACAGTTGTAGGCGATGCACTTGCGGGGGTTCAATTTGAATGGCTCCAGCGCTCCCGTGGGACAGGCATCGATACAGAGACGGCAGCCCTCGGGACAGGGTGCCTCGATGGTCGGCTCATCGTACTCCAGCTCCGCATCGACGACGAAGGCGGTTATCACGATGAACGAGCCTGAATCCTTCGTGTAGGCGAAGTTGTTCCTGCCAAACGTGGCCACGCCCGCACGGGCTGCGGCCATGCGTTCGGGCACAGTGAGTTTTGGGGTGAGCATCACTTCCAACCCCTTGGATTCGAGGAACTCCTTGAACAGGTGACGCCGCGCGCCGTGGATGCGGTTCTTCGGTGCAATATAGCTCCGTGACTGGTACAGGCGGCCCAACTTGCCCACCAGTTCCTTGGGGAACCCTTCACGTGCGTAGTCGTATGCCACGACGATAATGGACTTCGCAGAGGGCCAGATGTCTGTCGGCGTGGCGCAGTCAAGCATCTTGAGGCGGCCATCGATGACCCACCGGTAGGCATCCTGGCGTGATTCCAGTTCTTCAGCGGCTTTCGCGAATGGCTCGGCCGTGGTGATGCCGACGTAGTGATAGCCGAGGTCCAGCGCAAAGTTCTTTATCTCACGGGTGAGTGACATCAATCCTCCTGTCCTGTGGTGTCATTGTCGGTGGTGGTTGTGTCGAGTACGTTGGCGAATGCGTCCAGAAGACGCTCGAACACGCTCAAGTCTGCTGAGGAGAATGGACGGCGAAGTGATATGTCGAGCTCGTCCACAATCGGCATGACCTGCGCCTCCAGTTCCCGGGCGCGGGCTGTGAGTGTGACCAGTGTGGAGCGGCGGTCGGTGGGGTTCTGGTGCCGCTCAGCGAGGCCGCTGCGCTCAAGACGGTCGAGGATGCCGGTCAGGGTAGAGGTGTCCAGTGCGACTTTCTCTCCAAGCTCACCCATGGTGATGCCGTCTCCGGACCACAGTGCATCCAATACGAAGAATTGGGACACGGTGATGCCGAAGGGGGAGAGGCGTGCTTCGTAGTACTGCTGCACACGCCGTACTACCCGTCCAAGTTTGAAGCAGAGTTGTGTGCTCGGGTCTGACATCGTTCTGTTTCCTGTGTCCCGCGCGGAATTCATGCCGCATGCGGATTATCCGCACACAATGTAATTATGCCGTGCGGTCCTGTCAAGTTCAGTGGACCATCGGGGGATTGTGGAAAGCGGTATGAAGGGGACATAATCAACATGATGGGGGTGTGAGATGGCGTGTGAGCAGGTGCTGGAACAGTGGTCGCGACCGGCGGTTCTGCGGGCGCTCGATTGCAACACGACCCGGAGCTACATGGCCGGTGGTTCGTGCGAGTCCTTGATTGTCTGTCGCGAAGAAGTGCTGCCGTATGTGATGACCTCATTTCCCTTTCCGCAGTTCAACGTGTTCATGAAGCCCCGCCTGGTTGAGGACAATGCGGAGGCGTACGTGGAAACGTCCATCTGTCTCGCCATGCAGAACCGGGTTCCCATCACGTGGTGGCTGGGTGCATTGCCCACGCCGGAGAGCCTGGGCAGGATACTGACCGAGCACGGCTTCGTGAGTATCGCATCGCCGTGGGGCATGGCGGCGCAGTTGCTGAGTGCGGACCTTGAGTCCACGTTGAAGCTGAAAGTCGTTGAGGTTACTCATGCAGGACAACTGGATGAGTTCAGCGCGGTGATGTGCCCTGCACATGCCATGTCTGAGGGTGCGCGCGTACCGTGGACGGAGATTTTCAGGGCGTTTGGCTACGGTGAAGGCAAGGCGTGGAGGCACTTCATCGGCTACCTGGGTGAACAGGCGGTAGCCACCTCATCATCCTTTACAGGGATGGGAGTTGTGAGCGCTACTCATGTTGCGGTGGCTCCTGACTACCGCGGTTGGGGCTTTGGGGGTGAGATGGTGGCATGGCCAATGCGGTTGGCCCGTGACCTGGGGTACCGCATCGGGGTGCTATGGGCGATGGATGTCGGTAGACCTGCGTGCGAGAAGATAGGATTCACTTCGCTCTGTCGTGGACAGGTATACGCATGGACGCCCGGCTAACCCTTCTTCACGTGCCGTAAACGTGCGGTCAACCCCATCATTTCTACCATGATGTCAAGTCGTGCATTGCCGTGCGCTCTCGCAGAAAGACGAAGGGGACCCGTCAAGGCCCCCTTCGTGACTGGTTTCAGTACGGAACTAGCGCAGAACCACGACCTTGGCCTTGAGCATACCCTCGATAGCGAGGACCTGCTTGTATACCTCCGCCGGTAGTTCCTGTCCGAGGCAGAGCGCCATCATGGCCGTGCCCGGGGTCTTGGAACTGAGGCTCACCTGCATCTGTGAGATGTTGATGCTGTTGTTGCCCATGACGGAGCCAACCAGACCAATCATGCCCGGCTTGTCCATATGCTCTGTGAAGAGCATGGCTACGTCTTGTGGCTCTATCTGCAGGGTGAAGCCGTTTATCGACGTCAGGTATGCCCGGCCCTGGAAGGCAGTGCCTGAGATGGACGCGGTGCCCTTGGTCGTCATAACTTCCAATGACAGAGAGTTGGCGTAGGTGCCCTCGCTGGGGTCGGTCTCTTCCTTCACGCGAAGGCCGCGATCCTTTGCGATGGCGTCCGCGTTGGTGAGGGTGATTCGTCCTTCGGACTCGGTTCCGAGCAGAGCGTTGAGTATCTCCACTTTGAGAGGCAGCGTGCTGACTGTGGCAATCTCGCCCTGGTAGACGATGGTGAGTTCCTGTGCCTGTCCCTCCATCATGCCGGCTGTTATCTGTCCCAGCTTGGAGGCCACAGCCATGAATGGGTTCAGGATTGCCATGTGCTCTGCAGGGATGATTGGCGCGTTGACAGGGGTTGCGGGAGGAAGGCCCATGAGCACATCACGGACCTGCTTGGCCACGTCAGTACCTGCGCCGCGTTCTGCCTCTACAGTGGAGGCTGCGAGGTGTGGAGTGACCACCACCTTGTTGCTCTTGACGATGATGTTGTCCGTGGCAGGCTCGGCGCTGTAGACGTCCACAGCAGCCCCTGCGATGGTCCCGGCCTCAAGTGCGTCGTAGAGTGCCTGCTCGTCAACCAGCTTGCCTCGCGCACAGTTCACCAGCATCGCGCTCTTCTTCATCAGTGCGAGCTTCGATGCGTCGATGAGTTTCTCTGTGTTTGGCGTGAGGGGCATATGCAGCGTGACGAAGTCGGCCTCCTTCAGCAGGTCGTCGAGTTCCATCATCTTGACTCCGAGGCGGTCCGCCATCTCCTGTGAGACGAATGGGTCATAGGCGATGACCTGCATCTTGAGGCCGAGGGCCATGCCCGCAACCTGCGTGCCTATCTTGCCGAGACCCACGATGCCGAGGGTCTTGTTCCGCAGTTCGATGCCCTTGAGAGAGCGGTTCCACGTGCCGCCCTTCAGTTCGGAGTACGCGAGTGGTATCTGGCGTACCATGGACATGAGCATGGCGATGGTGTGCTCCGCGGTGGAGACCGTGTTGCCGAGTGGTGAATTGACGACGATTATGCCTCGGGCGGAAGCGGCGGCAACATCGATGTTGTCAACGCCAACGCCCGGCCTACCTATGATACGCAGCTTTGTACCACCTTCAAGCAAATCCGCCGTGACCTTGGTCTGGGACCGGACCACGAGAGCATCGTAGTCTCCGAGGATGGCTTTCAGCTCCTCGGGAGGGAGTCCCTTCTTGATGTCCACATCACCGGCAGTCTTGAGAATCTCAATCGCATCTTCCGCGACGGATTCTGCCACGAGGATCCTGGGTCTGTTTGCTGTCATAGCTGCGCTCCTTACGTGAAAAAATAACCGAGGCGCAAGCACCCCCGATTGGTGTCCCGCGCCAAAGTCCTATTATGCCACTTTGTGGCGTTGGGGGCGAGGGGGGTTGCGCTCTCCCTTGGAAGAAGGCCATGCCTGATGGCTCGGTAGAGGTAGGAAATGCGGGAACACCATACTCATTTCAGATGTGAAGGCGCTTCCTACGTGCCGTCTTGCTTGGATTGTGCTTCACTTTGATCGAACGTAGCGGTCGTCTGAGTTCTGCGAAGGCGCAGGGCATCCGCATGGCTGTGCTAAACGTGTCCTGAGGGATTGTCCTCCACGCTGTGTGGTGCTACCGTTTGTCGGTTGTTTCGCAGGAGGTCGGCATGGCGCATGAGAGTGAAGGCTTGGTAGTCCCACTGCAGCGTATAGAACAGGCAATCATACGTATGAGAGGGCTGAACGTGATGCTTGATGAGGACCTCGCCGCGCTCTATGGTGTGGAGACTCGGATGCTCGTGCAGGCTGTCAAGCGCAATATCGATAGATTCCCTTCCGACTTCATGTACCAGCTCACTCAGGAAGAACTGGGCATCTTGAAATCACAATCTGTGATTTCAAGACAGTGGGGTGGACGCCGAAGCCTCCCTTATGTCTTCACGGAACAGGGTGTTGCTATGCTCTCCGGCGTGCTGAGGAGCGCACGGGCAGTGCAGGTGAATGTTGAGATTATGAGAGCGTTTGTCAGGCTGCGCAGTCTACTTGGTTCCAACAAGGAGCTTCTCCAGCGGCTTGATGAGATGGAACGTCGGTACGATGCTCAATTCCAGGCGGTTTTCGAGGCGATTCGTGAACTGATGCGCTCCCCCGAGACACCACAGCGAAGAATCGGCTTCGTCAGGGATGACTAGCAGCGGTCTCAGTTCGTGAACCGGGGACACCATACTCATTTCAGCCGTGAATCACCCCGCCCTGACATAGATTCTCCCATCCCCTTTCTTAATCTGAAACACCGTATCTTGTTGACCAGACGTGACGTCCGTGTGGGGTGCATCCAAGGTGACGGTTGTGTTCGCGTATGGAGCGGCGGCGACGACTCCGTGCTCGAATTCCCGATAGTAGGCATCGTCAATCTGGTAGTAGCTGCCGAGCGGTTGCCCCAGTTCCACATCGTACTCCGGGAACCACCATGCCTGGCCGTGGTCGCGGGGTCCGAAATCGTAGGTGAACCATGTGTTGTCATTCAGCAGGCTCAGGACAAGTCCCAGCCGCATCCTGGCCAGGTCCTGTTGTCCGGTGTCGTCCGTATCGACGGCATACACGATCATGTAGCCGAGTTGCGCTGCCTGCAATCCATCCTCAAACGTAGACCCCACCTGCGTGCCCATGAAGTTCTCCATCACGAAGCCGTCCATGAACTCAGCGTAGGCATCAATTTTAGAGAAGTCTCTGCCGGAATTGAGCACCACCGGCTTGTTCGTGGTGTTCAACTCGCTGATGCCTGCCATGATGCGCTGCGTGGACTCCATCCACTCCCGGTCTGAGACAGCGTCCGGAAAGAGCGACCTGTTCAGCACCATGTCGATGATGATGCCATCGTGCTGCGGCTGTTCCAGCACGGTCTTGTAGAACGAGGTGATAAGGTCGACCCACTCCGGATTCGCGGGGTCCATGGCGTATATCTCTTCATGCCCCCAGTCTTCTGACGCCCAGCCGAAGGCGCATCTCTCGCCACCGGGGGTGTGGAGGTACATGTCCTCCGTGATAGCCACGGGAGTCTCCTTCCCGTAGTCGGCCACAGTGAGCAGGAAGGTCATCCAGTCCGCGTTATCCCACGTGAAGTTGACGGACAGTCCGGCCAGCAGGATGGCATCTGGGTTGTGTGCCTTGAGTTGGGAGGCCTCTTCCGGTGTGAACCAGCCTGCCATCACGAGGCCGTACGGCTTCTGACTGGCGATGAGCTGTTCCTTTCTGGCGAGCCAACTGGCGATGGAGGGACGGCCGTTTGCCGACCCGGATTGCGCCGGTTCTACCGAAGAAGGAGTTGGCTCAGGAGGTGCAGTTGGCGCGACTTGGGATTGCTGACAAGCCGGGAGGGCCAGCAGAAAGCACACCATGAGAGAGGCGACGATGAGTCTGCCCACAGTTGTGGACTATACCCGTTTGCGTTGCGTGGGGGAATGGGACTCTCTTCCACTCGGCCTTTCTGCGCTAGACAGTGTGGCTTGGATTCGATCTCTCAAGATCACGATCTGTGACTTCAAGACGGTGGGGTGCATGCTGGAATTGCCCTGTCCTTGCTTCGCGGCAAAGTGCGGGCTACAATGGCGCCACAGGATGTATTCGCTGCTTTGCAGCGGGAGAGCAGACCATGGTGCGTAGATTCACCGTTGTTATAGAGAGAGATGAGGATGGCATCTTCGTGGGAAGTGTTCCCGGGCTGGTTGGCTGCCATACGCAAGGGAAGTCGCTGGACGAGTTGATGGAACGCATCCGAGAGTGTATCGAGTTGTGCCTCGAAGTCCAGGGAGAGAACACCGAATCAGTTCTCGAACTGGTCGGGGTTCAATCCATAGCGGTATGACCCGACTGCCTCGTGTGACGGGGGCAGACATGGTTCGTGCGCTGGAAAAAGAGGGCTTCGTCCTGGTGCGCCAGAGAGGCAGCCATGCTTACCTTAGACACCCTGATGGGCGCATCACTGTCGTGCCGTTGCATGCTGGTGAGACACTTGGAGTCGGACTTGTTTCCAAGATACTGCGCGACGTGAAACTCGACCGCCACCGACTGGAGACCCTTCTGGGCTAGACTATGCGCTTCCGCGCGTGCGCAGACTGCCTCCCGGCCGTACTATCCCCTTCCAAACACCAGCGTCTCGTCCCCGCAGTCGATGCTGAGCGTGTCGCCATCGACGGTGTAGCTCTCCGCCCTCATGAGTGTGAAGATGTATTGCTGTTCCGCATCCATACCGCCCTCTGCCTGGCAGGCCATCGTGATCCAGTGGACGTCGGTGATGGTGAGCGTGCCTGCGTCTACCCCGTAGTCTCCTTCGTACTTGCTCCAGCCATAGGAGCCGGATACGGCCCCGCCTGAGGCTGAACCGAACTCGATGTGTATCTCCGTAGGGCCTATGAGGGAGTCAACTGCTCCCGGCTCTGGCTCCAGCACGATGACCCAGGATGTGCCTGCAAGCGAGGAAGCCTCTGCCGTGGAGCATGCGGCCAGCGGCATCAGCGAGATTGCGCTGAGCATCAGCATCAGCAGCGGTCGGCGTGTCTTCATTCATCTTCCCCTGCGTGGAATGGCATGCCGAAGGATAGCGCGCGATGTGCCGTTCGGCATAATCGGCACAGGTGCCTACCGCCGCCTGAACACGAGTATCCTGTCCCCGCAGTTGATGGTGAGCGTGTTGCCATCCAGGGCGTAGCTCTCCGCGCCCACGAACGTCGAGAGAAACATCTGCTCCTGCTCCACGATGGCGGACAGGTCGCAGCGTTGGCCGGAGCCTATCTCGTAGTCGATGCTGAGCGCGTTGCCGTCAACCTCGTAGCCACCCTCAAACGCGTTGCAGCCCGTGGAGCCGGTGACCCTGTGACCGGAGCGGACGAAATCGAGTGACACGTTGGTGCCCTCGATGACCTGTGAAAGGTTGTCCGGAGGGCCTATCGACTCCAGCAGCCATGAGGTATCGTCAAGCGCCGAGCCACCGGTTGCGCACGAGGGCGCAACCAGCAGCGCAACACCCACCATCGATGCGATGAGTATCCGTGCCCGCATCATTGCCTCCTTCTCCCCAACGGAAATGGCAGCCGCGCACTCGTGCTTGTCCAGCTACGCGGCAGTCAGTATCAGCAGCTTCCCGTCGCCTTCAATGAGCAGGTCTCCTCCAACAACCTCGTATGTCTCTGCATTCCGGAGTGCCTCAAGGAAGGCCGTCTCCTGGTTTCTGACGTTCACATCTATGCACAGCATCATGGTGCTGCCGAGGTCGGTTACCTCAAGAGTGCCGTCTACGTCCGATGTGTACGTGCCGGAGAAGGAGTTGCAACCTGCCACGCCGCTCACATTGCTCGTCGTGAAAGACAACGTTGACTCCTTGCCCGGGACGGCTGCTGTCAGGTGGCCCGGTGTCCCGTAGGCCTCCAGTTCCCACGACGTGTTCTTCAGTTGTGGCTGTTCTTCTCTTTCCACGAACAGCAGCACCTTCCCACCACCAGCGATGCGCAGGTCCCCTCCAATCACCTCGTAGGTCTCTGCGTCCCCGAGCGCATCGAGAAAGGCCTGTTCCTGGTTTCTGACGTCCACATTCGTACATAACATCATGGTGCTGCCGAGACCGTCTATCTCAAGAGTGCCTTCGGTGTCCGATGTGTACGTGCCGAAGAAGGAGTTGCAGCCGCCCGAGCCGTTCACGTCGCCCGTAGTGAAATGCAACGTTGGCTCTTTGCCTGAGATGGCGGCTGTCAGATTGCCGGGCGTTCCGTACGCCTCAAGCTCCCATGACGTGTTCTTCAGTGGTGGTTGTTCCACGGGGGCAGGCTCTTCCTCGGTTTCCACAAGTATCAGCACCTTCCCTCCGCCTTCGATGAGCAGGTCTCCTCCAACCACCTCGTAGGTCTCTGCGTCCCCCAGTGCGTCGAGGAAGGCATGCTCCTGATTCATGATGTCATTATTCGTACATAACATCATCGTACTGCCGAGTCCCTCAATCTCAAGAGTGCCGTCTGTGTCCGATGTGTACGTGCCGAAGAAGGAGTTGCATCCGCCTGAGCCGTTGATGTCCCCCGTCGTGAAGTGCAATGTAGGCTCTTTGCCGGCTATGGCTGCCTTCATGTTGCCGGGTTCCCCAAATGCTTCAAGCGTCCACGATGTGTTCTTCAGCGGTGGTTGCTCCACAGGTTCCGGCTCATCCTCTTCCTCTTCCGTCGCTGGTACTTCGGCAGGGTTCTGCGCCTCAGCGGCCCGTCCCAATACCAGCAGATTCCCGCCGCCGACTATGCGCAGCTTCCCCTGGACCACCCTGTACGATTCGGCCTCTCGGAGCGTGTCCAGAAAGACCTGTTCCTGTTGCATCACGCCTGCTTCCATGCAGGCCATCTCGGTATTGCTGAGCTGGTCTATGGCGAGTGTGCCATCCGTGTCGTATGTGTATGTGCCGAAATAGGAGTTGCAGCCGGCTGAACCACTCAGGTCGCTTGTGGCGAAGTCAATCGTTGGTTCCTTCCCTGGAATAGCGTCCTTCAAGGTGCCGGGCGTTCCGTATGCCTCGAGCTGCCACGAAGAATCATGGAGTTCCGGCTGCACCATCGCGTCGGGAACGGGTTCCTGCTGGGATGGCAGACAGCCGGCAAGTACAAGCAGCATTGCCATGGATGCAAATAGGATTGCCGGGAGCGTCCTCTCTCTCATTCTCTCACCTCACGTGAACTTGTGATGGCAACTTTCACACCAACACCAGCATCAGCGCATGCCGGGAATGTACGAGTACGGCGCAGTGGTGCCGCTTCGCTCTATGCGTAACGTTCGGGATGGCAGGTTGTGCATTGCAGCACGGGGCGATTGGTGACTGTCGCATGCTCCATCGCCTGTGCGTAGTCCTCAAATCCCGTCCAACTACTGCCTGGCTGCGACTTCGTCCCGTCCAGGCAGCGTTCGCAGGAAGGGACGTGAATCTGTACGTAGTTGCCTGCCGCGTTTTCGAGTACCCAGAAGTGCATGAGTCTATTCTCCTTGCATCCATGCTACTACGCAAAGTGGCAGCTACGCCAATCACGAACGGATAGCTTCTGCGTGTCGGCGATAGTAGCATGGTACAATCGCCCAAACCATTACGCGGGCCGCTATGACCTGCGACGAAAGGCAGAATGTGGCAGAGACTATGAATGACCGACCCTGGCTCAGACTTCATCCGCAGGACCTGCCGGCGGAGTGCGCCGCATTGCAGCCCACAGGGATTGCGGCATTCAAGAATACCGCAGCCTCTCATGCGGGCAGTCCGGCGATTCACTATTTCGATGGCACCCTCACGTATGGTGAGATAGACCGCGCCTCATCCAGTCTTGCCGCGGCCTTCGTGCAGATGGGCGTGAAGAAGGGCGACCGCGTCATCGTGCAACTCCAGAACATCCCGCAGTTCCTCATCGCGCTCTATGGTGCGTGGAAGGCGGGTGCCGCAGTGGTGCCGTTGAACCCGATGTACAAGGAACGGGAACTTGTCTTCTATGCGAAGGACTCCGGCGCGCGGGTGTTCGTGACTATGGAGTCGTCGGGAGAGGATGCGCGGAATGCCATGCAGGGCACAGATGCCCTGCACCTCATCACCACTTCAGAACTGGACTACCTCCACATCTCCGGCGAGATGCCGGTGGCGTTGCAGAACTCGACACGAGTCCATGTGGAAGGTGCGACCGACCTCATGGCGCTATTGCGGGAATATGACGGGGCGAGCGCTTCTGTCATGGACGTGTGTCCTGAGGACATCGCCTACCTGACCTACACGTCCGGCACTACCGGCCCGCCCAAGGGTGCGATGAACACGCACGGCAACCTGGCATACGCTTGTAGCGCATACCGGCTTGCGTACCACATGACGTCAGAGGACAGAGTCCTGGCGATGGCGCCGTTCATCCACGTAACAGGCTCCAGTTGTCTCCTGGCAGTGGCGACTCTGGTTGGTGCGCCCGTCATCGCGTGTTTCCGCTTCGAGCCTGGGGAGGTGCTACGCCTGATTGAGAAATGGCGAGCCACCTATACGAACGGCCCTCTCACTGCCTATATCTCCATGCTGAACCATCCTTCCATGCGGGAGCGCGACCTCAGTTCATTGCACAAGGCATTGAGCGGCGGTGCTCCTGTGGCTCCCGGCGTGGCGCGAGAGTTCGAAGAAATCACCGGCCACTACCTGCACAACACGTATGGATTGACGGAGACCACCTCTCCCGGAATCATGACCCCTCTTGGTGTGAAAGGGCCGGTGGATGATGAGACGGGCGCGTTGTCCGTCGGTTTCCCTCCGCCCGGTTCAATGGCGAAAGTGGTGGATAGTGAGAGCGGTGCCGACCTTCCCGCAGGGCAGATAGGAGAGATACTGCTCAAGGGCCCCCACATCGTTCCCGGCTACTGGAAGAAGGAAGAGGAGACAGCAAAGGCGATACGGGATGGATGGCTCTACACCGGCGATGTCGGCAAGATGGATGCCGAAGGCTTCTTCTACATCGTGGACCGTAAGAAAGACCTCATCAATGTCTCAGGCTTCAAGGTGTGGCCGCGTGAGGTGGAGGATGTGCTCTACCAGAACCCCGCGGTGAGCATTGCCTGTGTTATCGGCGTACCGGATGCGTACCGGGGCGAGACTGTGAAGGCGTTTGTTGCGCTCAAACGGGGCCATGAGGCGACGAAGCCGGAAGAACTCATCGATTTCTGCAGGCAGCGCATGGCGGCCTATAAGTACCCGAGGCAACTCGATATCGTTGAAGAGATCCCGAAGACTGCTTCAGGCAAGATGCTCAAGCGGCAACTTCGAGAGCAAGAGCCGGAGCGGGACGAGTCAGGCGCGCAGCCTGCTGTCTGAAACACGGATTGCAGTGTGCACAATGCGTAGAGCGTCGTGTACCGGCAGTTCCGGCAAGGAGCGAAGGAATGAATGAGCAGACGCGAACGGGAGTGGTGGACCTGCTTCACAGGGAGGTGGTGCCCGCAGGTGCCGTTCAGGAGACGCTTGCCATCGCTCTCGCGGCGGCGCGCGCCGCGCGCGCGATTGGTGGAGAGGTTGAGCGGGTCCGTGTTTGGGCTGACCCCGTGCTCTTCAAAATGGCGTATTCCTTGACCATTCCTGGCACAGGTGAGACAGGCATCCTTATGGCTGCAGCACTCGGTGCAGTGGCGGGCAAACCTGCTGGAGAGTTGAAGAACGTTCTTGCGGCGGCGACCGCGGAAGACATAGAGACCGCACACGCGCTCGTGTCTCGTGGCGCCGTGGAAGTACAGTCATGGGCCTGGATGGAGTATCCGTTTGTGCGGGTGAGTGTTGCCAGTAATGAGGGAGAGGCACTTGCGGTCACTCGTGGTTCGTTCGAGAATGTGTCTCTCGTTCTCGCGAACGATGTGACTGTAATGCGTGCAGACGAGAAGACGCGAAAGCCGCAGGGATTTGAGCCTGTCGACATTCTTTCCGTCGAAGAACTCGTGTCGGTTGTACGGGGTATCCGTATGGACGACATCGCCTTCCTCCTCGATGCGGCTCACATGAACTTGAGGCTGGCCACCATTGGCATGACGGGGGCGAAAGAGGGTGGCATCGCGCGTGGCATGCTTACGATGAGGCAGAATGGAACCCTGGCGAAAGACCTGCGGACTGAAGTGGAACTTCACGTGATTGCCGCAGAAGAGGCTCGGGTGATGAGCGAAGGCCCAGTGATGACACTGGCCGGAAGCGGCTCTCATGGCATCGCGGCGACGTTGCCGGTGGCAGTGGTTGCAGGGGATGACGCAGCTGATGATGAGCGGCTCGCACGTGCTCTGGCACTCAGCTTCCTGATTACCCTGAAGGTGAAATCGGCTACTGGACGGTTGACTGCGCTGTGCGGCTGTGCCGTCGCGTCCGCAACTGGTTCAGCTGCAGGACTTGTGTTGTTGAAAGGTGGGACGGACGAGCAGGTTGGCTATGCCATCCGCAATATCGCGGCCGATATCCCCGGCATGGTGTGTGACGGTCTGAGCGCAGGGTGTGCTTTGAAGGCATCCACTGGAGCAGGTGCTGCGGTGCGTGCCGCCTTTCTCGCGCTTGGGGATGTGGTGGTTCCTGCCGACACGGGTATTTCCTTCGGTGACCCGAATCGTGCCATCGCGACCATTGGCCGCCTTGCGAGGGAGGGCATGGCGCCCTCCGACATCGTTCTGGCCGACGCGATGACCGATGGTCTCAGCGAACGGGGTTGACCGTATTCGCTACCACTCTGGTGACAGTCGAGTCACGGAGTTCGGCCACCTGAATCGTCAGAGGACATTCCTCTGTGTTCTTCTGTTGGCTGTCTGTCTTCGCCCCGCAGATGTGTGGTTGACCTTCGTAGTGCCCACTTGGCGATGCTGTCCGGATAGAGTACACTCGCACTGGTATCGTCGCTCGGGTTGTTGGGGGTGGTCGTGGATGTGCTGCGTTCTGCAGGAGTGTCTCTTGTTCCTCTGTATGGCTTCGTCGGGCTCAACGTTCTCGACGCGCGCCTTACGTCATGGGCCATTTCTCTTGGCAGCAGGGAGGCGAATCCGCTCGCGATTGGATTCGGCTCAAGCATGGTGCTGAAGGCCCTCATTGCCCTGTGCATCGCTATCGTGCTCATCAAGGTGGGACGTTGTCACCTTCTGAAGCCCCTCTGCGTCGGCATGTGCCTCATCGTTGCCTGGAATACCCTCGCCGTTGTCTCCTGGATGTAGCGGGGGTCATTCCACTGGCATTCCTTCGTCGTGCTGAACTTGATTCAGTGTCTTTTGCGAATCGTCTTCAGTGCGAGGTGCCTCAGTGTGTCAGCCATAGTCATGTTTCGGGTGGACGAAGCAACGCGGTCAAACGAGCGTGCAGGATGCCTCCCAACGTGCCAGTCTGAGTCCTGATTGGTCCACGTTCGGTCCCCGGCTTTCCACCTTCTGTCCTTTGTTCTTACGGTACACGGCGTCCAGAATTGCGTATGGTCACAGTACGTAAGTACGGGTGGTCGGAATGAAGACGCTACGACGACATCTATCGCTCTCTCTGGCTCTCCCTTTCGCTTTCGTGGGGCTCAATATCCTCGACGCGCGCCTTACGTCATGGGCGATTTCCCTTGGCAGCAGCGAGGCGAATCCGCTCGCGGTGGGATTCGGCTCAAGCATGTTCCTGAAGGCACTCATCGCCCTCTGTATCGCTATCGTGCTCATCAAAGTGGGACGCTCCCGCCTTCTGAAGCTTCTTTGTATGGGGATGTGCCTCATCGTTGCGTGGAACACGCTTGCCGTGGTCTCCTGGATGTAGCGAGTTGCGACTACCATCTGTTGTCTTCGTCTCTGTTCTGAATTTGATTCTGTAGCAGTCGCGCCCTGCCTCCTGTGTGATGTGCTCCAAAGGACCGACCACCCTGGATGTCCCCGGCGTGCGAGGTGTCGTAGGAGCGCTGGCTTGAGTACAATGGAGCTGTGGCACGCACTGGCAGGGGCTACACCATCGATGTCTACTGTGCCAATTGCGGCACACGACTCTATCACTACTTCAAGGCCGGTCCCGGTCATCTGGTGAAGTGCTACCGCGACCGCATACTGAGAGACTTCACCAATGGCTCGCTCACATGTCCTTCGTGCGGCCGGCAGTTCGCCCGTGAGACGATGATGCACGGTCGCCCTGCCAACAAGATAATCCAGGGAAAAGTCAGGGTCAGACGCTGAATTGCCCCCTGACTTTGTCGATACTGTCCCTCTGTTGGTCCTTGTGGTACGCGACCGTCAGTCAGCGCAGCACTGCTCCTGTATAATGGGGCGAACGTAGCCAAACGGGCCGGGAGTGCTCATGCAGACGCAGAAAGAGTGGAAAGCGACGAGTGGCGGCATCATGTGCCTGGTTGCGGGGACGTGGGGAGTGATGAGTGGGGTGATACTCACGTTCATCACGTCGTCCTATCCCACGGTGTGGATACGGCTCAGCCTGATGGAAACGGTCCTTGTGAACCGACTCGCACCGTTTGGTGCGGCTCTGGGATTGGTGGCCATACTGGGTGGCGTGTACGCACTGAGGCGGAGAAGATGGGGCCTTGCCCTTGCAGGAGCGATATGTGCCGCGATGATTCCCCCTCCCCTGTTCGTCGGCGTGTTGGCGATCGTGTTCATCTCCGTCGGGAGGGATGAATTCATAGAGGATGAATCTGGCCATGCGCCGATTGACCCGGGTCTTCCTGACCTTGACGGGCCTGCCAGCCATCTTGCGTCGGCTGAAACCAGGGATGTTTCCGGGCCGCCTGTCGACTCTCCGGAGTAGCCTGCGGGTGGGTCACTTCACTCTCGTTCTGAAGTAGATGCGACCATAGGGCTATCGGTGTAACAGTGCATCTGCATTTGATAGGGTGATACAACGAGTGGACTCACTGGCGGGCGTTGCGTGACAAGGCACATGGCTGCCGCCGACGCCTAGGCGCGATTCGTGAAGCGATATTCCCTATCAAGAACTCTCTCAAACCGTGGCACTTCGTAGTCGCGGCATTGCGAAATCGATTCCATAGTGGCTGAATTGTGCTGGTCCTGGTGGTACGTGAAATGGGCTGTCAGAACGGCTGAAGAAATAACTGGAACATCGAGGAGGAACACAGAAATATGAGAAGCGACATTACCAAAGTGGGGCCGGAGCATGCAGCTACGAGGGCGTTGCTCCACGCCGTCGGCGTTGACGATTATGAGATGGGGCTTCCGTTCGTAGGTGTGGCAAATAGCTTCAGTGAAATCGTACCCGGTCACGTGCACCTGAGGACTATTGCCGAGGCGGTGAAGGCAGGTATCCGGGAGGCAGGTGGCACCCCGTTCGAATTCAACACCATCGCAGCATGTGATGGTGTGGCGCAGGGTCATGGTGGGATGCGCTACATTCTTCCCACTCGAGAGGTTATTGCGGATTCAATCGAGCTTATGGCGGAGGCAAACCAGCTCGATGGCCTTGTGTTCATTCCAAATTGCGACAAGATTGTGCCGGGCATGCTGATGGCCTGTGCCAGGGTCAATATTCCCTCCGTGTTTGTGAGTGGTGGTCCGATGCTGACGGGGCGGATGCCTGACAAATATGACGAGCAACTCGACGCGGCCTCGATGCTGGTGGCTCTGGGCGAACTGACCCGCGGAACACTGTCGGCCGAGCGCATGAAGGAGATGGAGCACTGCGTTGCTCCGGGATGTGGCAGTTGTTCCGGAATGTGGACGGCCAATACCATGAACTGCCTCACTGAGGCGATAGGTATGGGACTGCCGGGGAACGGCACGGTTCCGGCCGTGTTTGCCAATCGTATCTGGCTTGCAAAACAGGCGGGACGACAGGCTGTGGAACTTATCCGCCGGAATGTGTTGCCGAGTGACATCATTACTGCTGCCTCTTTGCGCAACACGTTTGTGACGGACATGGCCATGGGTGGCAGCACCAACTCCGTGCTGCATCTGATGGCCATTGCCCATGAGGCGGGTTTGTCCTTTCCGATAGACGAACTCAACAAGATTCGGGCGGCGACTCCCCAGCTTACGAAGCTTGCCCCTGCCTCCAACTATCACCTTGAAGACTTCTATTACGCTGGTGGTATCCAGGCACTCATGTCCCGTATCGGGGACCTTCTCGATACGAGTGCCATGACCGTGAACTGCAAGACCGTTGCAGAGAATACGGCGGCGGCGAAAGTGTATAACGAAGACGTTATCCGCCCGCGCAGCAATCCCTACAGGGAGACGGGCGGACTCACGATTCTGTATGGCAACCTGGCGCCGGACAGCGCGGTTGTGAAGAGCGGAGCCGTACTGCCCGAGATGCTTGTGCACAGCGGCCCGGCACGAGTGTTCGATAGTGAGGAAGAGGCGGCAGAGTCTCTGGCGGGCCAGAACATCAAGCCCGGCGACGTGGTTGTCATCCGCTACGAAGGCCCGAAGGGTGGACCTGGAATGAGGGAGATGCTTGACTGCACCTCACTTCTCAAGGGCCTTGGCCTGGACAAGAGTGTTGCACTTGTGACCGATGGGCGCTTCTCAGGAGCGACGAGCGGGGCGTCGATAGGGCATGTGTCTCCCGAGGCTGCGGAGGGTGGTCCGTTGGCGGCTGTGAGGGAAGGCGACATCATCAGTATCGATATACCGAATTGTCGACTCGAGGTCGCGTTGAGCGAAGAGGAAATCAAGAGCCGACTCGCAGAAGTGCCGGCCTTCAAGCCTCGTGTGCAGAAGGGATACCTTCTCCGCTACGCGCAGCGTGTTTCCTCCGCCAGCAAAGGCGCCATCGTAGGCTGATTGCTCTCTGAATGAAGTGCTACACGGAGGGGGCATCGCGGGTTGGGACATGCGATGCCCCCTCCAGTGTGTGATATCTAGCGTTCTTCTCGTTGGAAGGAGACGGCAACGTCCCTGGGCAGGGCCACACCGACCGCGACCTCAATCGCCTTGGCCATTGCAGTGGGCCCCGGGCAGCCGGCGTGCTTGATGGTGCCGAACATGACGGCATGAACCGAATGTGGGTGTCCCGGCCTTAGCGCCTCGCGCCAGTCAGCCCCGTCCATCTGCTCGGCCGCCTCTCTTAGCATCTCACAATTGGTCTCCACGCTCACATGAAGCTGCGTTGCGCCATTCTTTGAGACGTTGATAGTGGCGCGCTGGCCACAGATTCCGCAATTTACGTTCACTACTGTCATCCTGTGCACTTCTTCCTTCTCACAATTTGCCGAGTTCTCTTGCGGCCTTCACCATCGTGTAGAGGTTGAAAGGCGGTGTCTTTGGAGGAAAGCCACAACCTGACATGAGGACGTAGCCCCGCGGGGCGAGTCTCGCTTCCTCGATGTTTGCAGCGCAGGCGGCGTAAACCTTGTCGGGGTGTCCGTTCTGAATGATTGCAGGCTCCACGTTGCCGGCTATGACGCTTGTCTCTCCAAATTTCTGTATCGCGGTCGTCAGCGAAACCTCGTGTCCGAAACTGAGCAGTCCGGGGTCTCCCATCGGAATCTGTGCCCAGAAGTCCAGGTTCAGATTCTGGTCTCCGCAGACATGCGTCACAATGTGCCCGATGCCCATCTTCAATACCGCCCTGTGGACCTCTATCGTGTAGGGGAGAACGAATTCCTCGAAGTGGCGTGCAGAGAGTACCTGGTTTGAGGCGGAAGGCTCGGCGTTGTAGAAGAGAATGTCTTTTCCAAAGGTATCCACCCAGAGTTGTGCCGTGTTGATGAGATACTGTGTGGCAAGTTCCATCAGGTGATGAGCGATGGGTGGTTTCTTTATCATCCATCGCGCCATCTTCTGTACGCTGCACAGGCTGGCGGCAGTGGTGAATGCACCATTCGTCGGTGTGATGACGGTTGCTCCTGCTGCCTTAGCAGTGCGCGAGTGAGCCAGTCCAATCGGTATTGCCCCCGCGGTAGCCAGATTGTCAGGCATCTTGAGTGCCATCACTTCTTCCTCGGTTGTTGCGGGGTAGCGGACCGCCATCGGCGCCTGCTGGAACTCTCCTTCGGGCATCCGTATCTCGCCGCCAAACTCTGACGTGCCGGATACGCCGTAGGCATAGTTGGGGTATCCATCATAGCCGTACTGTTCATGTGCCCACAGCTCCGCTTCGCAGCTCTTCTGCCCATCTGCGTACGCATCTGTGACTGTGCGACCGGCATTGAGTGAGGCGAATCCACGTGCCCCCAGGGGGAATACGGGAATCAGGTCCAGTTTCTCACCCTTGAGAAGTCGGCTTACGCGGTCATTGCCCATGCCCATGGTGATATTCCTCCACGCAGTAGTCGGCTACAGTGTACAGCGAACGGCTGGCAAGTTTGTGATGCCTGTTTTCGCTGGTTCGTCCTACTTGTAGTACCCGAAGTCCTCTATGGCTTTCTTCATCATGTAGACGTTGAACGGTGGCGCCATGGGTGGCAGTTCGCAGCCCGGCATAAGCATGAAACCGCGAGGGGCGTTCTTCGCCTCGAGGATGCAGTCCCTGCATGCCTCGTAGACTTCCTTGGGGGTACCCGTCTGGATGAGTGACGGGCGCACGTTGCCGAGGATGAGGCATGAGTCACCGAAATACTCTATCGCCGTGGTCAGCGTGACTTCGTGACCGAAGGTGACCATGCCGGGGTCGCCCATGGGTATCTGTGCCCAGAGGGGCAAGTTTGCGTTCTGCTCCCCGCATATGTGGTAGAGGATGTGCTTGATGCCCATGGAGAGCATCTTCTCGTTGGTCTCCTTGATGTAGGGCAGCACGAACGTCTCGAACTGCTTCGGGGAGATGATGTTATTGGCGGCCATCGGTTCCCACAGGTTGGGAATGACGTTCTCTGCGCCGAACGTGTCAGCCCAGAGGCGCGCGACGTCGAGCATGTGCTCGCTGGCGATGCGGAGCAGGTGGTGTGCGGCATCGGGCTTCTTGAGCATCCAGCGGCAGAGAAGGCTGGGTGGACAGATGTTGCCGGCAACGCTGAAATTGCCGCCCATGGTGACGGTGATGGGTTCCTCATGGTGCTGTTGCAGCTTCGAGAACTCCATCGCGAGCGGCAGAGAGCCTGCCGAGGTGACGTCGGGCATGGAGAGGGTATCAATGTCCTCTATGGCGTTGACGGGAAATCGAACGTGGGAAGGGGCCTGCTGCCACTCTCCCTCGGGCATCTTAATCTCACCGCCAAACTCCCAGCCGCCGTAGGAGGCGTACCCGTAATCGGGACCGCCGTCTATGCCGTACTGTTCGAAGGTCCACTTCTGGGCCTGAAAGCTCTTCTGCGGGTTGTCATACATCTCAGCGGTGGTGTAGCCGACGTTCCTGGCGCAGAAGCCGAGCAGGAAGTGGTAGAGAGGGACACGGTCGACTTTCTCGCCGCGGAGAAGCGCTTCTACTCTGTGGCTGTTGCTCATGGTGTCTTCTCCTATGCTGCCTGGAGCATCTTCTCGGCCTTGGCCACTGCCTCGCCGGCATTGTCGCCGTAGTCGTCGGCACCGTAGGACATGGCGATATCGAGGTTGAGAGGAGCGCCGCCGACGAGGACATGGACGTTGGGGTCGGTGGCCCGCAGCATCTTGATAATCTTGGGCATGGCAAGCATGCTCGTAGTCATGAGCGCGGACAGCCCTACGACTTGTGCGCCGTTGATTTTCTGTTCTTCGGCGAAGCGCTCAATCTTGACGTCGGCTCCGAGGTCGATGACCTCCCAGCCTGCGGCGTCGAACATGACCTTGATGAGGTTCTTGCCGATATCGTGGATATCCCCCTCAACGACGCCGAGCATAATCTTCTTGGTCTGCGCCGTCGTCTTCTTCGGAAGATGAGGTCGGAGGATGTCGAGTCCGGCGTAGAGGGCATCTGCGCAGAGGAGCAGTTCGGGAACGAAGTACTCCTGGCGTGCGTACAGGTCGCCGACGGTCTCCATGCCTTTGGCGAGTCCGCCCATGATGGCCTCAAAGGCATCGACGCCTTCTTCGACGGCGGCGTTGGCCATCTTGATGGCGTCGTCTTCTTCGTACTCAACGACGGCGTCGTGCAGCCCCTTCAGAATCTCTGCTGTTCTCTCGTTGCTTGCCACAGGTGTTCTCCTTGTGATGTGTTATTCAATACCAGCCGTGGTCGTGCACGGCCTTAGTCATCTGGAAGACGTTGAATGGTGCGGACATTGGAGGCAGTTCGCAACCGGGTGAGAAGATGAAACCTGCAGGAACCTTCTTGCCTTCTTCGACTATGCGGGTTGTCTCTTCGTAGACTTGTTGGGGCGTGCCGGTCTGTATGAGTGCGGGGTTGATGTTGCCGAAGATAATGTCATCAGGGAAGTACTGAGCGGCGGTCGCAATTGCCACCTCGTGACCGATGCTGATGATGGAGGGGTGTGTGCACAGGTCGATTGTGGCGAGGTAAGGGAGGTTGAGGTTCTGCTCGCCACATATGTGAAGCCCGAAACCACGAATCGGGAACCGGTTCAATCGCTGGTGAAACTCGACGTGGTACGGGAGGGCGAATCTTTCAAATTGCTTGGGGGAGATGATCTGGTTGGATTCTGACGGAGAACTCATCCATACATACACGTTCTCTGCGCCGAAGGTCTCGACCCAGTACTGGAACACGTTGAAAGTGTGCTCGATGGCCATGCGCAGAAGGTGGTCACACAGATGAGGTTTCTTGAGCATCCACTTGCAGAATTGCTGCGTGCCACATATGTTTGCGGCCATGCAGAAAGCGGACCTGGGGAAGAATGTGGCGGGGAGACCATGCTGTCTCTGGAGCCGGGAGAATTCCAGGGCGGCGGGTATGCCTCCAGCGGACCTCGGGTCGGGCATCTGAAGGCTGAGTACTTCTTCCTCGGTTGTGGCCGGGAAGCGGCTTATGGAAAGGGCGCCCTGGTACTCGCTTTCAGGGAACTTGACGTCGCCGCCAAAGTCCCAGCCCCCCAGGATTGTATGGCCGAACATCTGGGGAATAAGTTCCCAGTCGTACTGCTCCGCCGTCCAGAGGCTTGCATTGAATGCTTTCTCAGGGTCGTTGTAGGCGCTGGCAATTGTGAAGCCGCAATTGCGGTTGCTGAAGCCGGTGCTGTTTCCGTGGATGGGAACTCTGTCGACCTTCTCTCCGCGGAAGAGCGCCTCGATTCTGTCGTTGTATCCCATGAAATGGACCCTCTCTTTACAAATGCACGGCGACTCCGACATGGGGATGTCCCATGCCGGAGTCGTTCTGGCGAATTGTTGTTCAGGCGATGCCGTAAGCCCTTCTGGGGTTATCCCACAGCACCTTCTCTATGTCAGCCTCGGTCATGCCCAGGCGTTTCATCTCAAGAGCCGTCTTTGGCACTGCGAGGCTGTCCGATTCCGGTATGCCCGAGTCGCTGTCGACAAGGATAAGGTCCATGTTTCCTGCCTTGACCATCTGGGCGGCCTCAGGAGCGCGCACCTTGCGGAACGGCTGTATGGTGATGCCTGCCCAGCAGCCTGCATCTGTAATCATCTTGACGCACGTTTCATTGGCGTGGTCGATGACGACTTTGGCAGGATTGACTTTGTGCTCGGCGATGATGCCGAGGTATCGGTCGACCCACTTGGGTTTATCAGTGAGGGGAGTATGAATGTCGATAGTCTTGTCTGCATCGCGGGCGATGTCCATCTGTGCTCGGAGTATCTTCTCCTGCACCGCGAGGTCTGAGCAGGTTGCCGAGTTTGGCTCAAAGCCCACCTCGCCAAGGCCGATGATGTCCGGTCTCTTTACGAACTCGGGCAGACGTGCGAGTGCAACTTCATAGTCGACGGGCACGCCGACCATGGAGACGCAGGTGCAAACGTACACATCGATGTAGTACTTGGCGGCCCTCCACGCGTGGAAGCTGACCATCCTCTCAGCAAAGTCGAAAATCGACTGCGAGGGAATGTCCTTGTAGACCTCCGGCTCGGAGGTGTGAGCAATGACTGCTTTGACGTTGGAAAGCGCCATCACCTCAAGGTCGCGCTGGTTCAGTGCGGGGATGTGAACGTGGCAATCCATCAATTTCATTTCCAGACTCCTTTGTCTCTATGACCGTTTGGTGATTGTGACGACGCCGCTGTAACCGTCGACGGCTACAGTGTCGCCAGTATCTATCACTTGGGTTGGGTCCTGATTCAGTTCTGTGACTGCAGGTATGTGCATCACGGTTGTAGCGAGAGCTATCTGGGGATTTACTTCCTTGACCAAGATGGCCGCTGGCTGACAGCCCGCAACTCTGCACACGTGAGCTGCATGGGAAAAGGCAGAGGAACCTTTGCCTGTCGTGAATACCAACACCTTCCCCTTCACGTTCTGCCCTTTCAGGCTGTGCCCAAGTTCCGTGACGATCCCGGTCATGGGGTCAACGCCTCCGCACCAGGAGATGGCCTCAGTTGTGACGAGTGCTTCACCCTTGGCTTCGCCCGGAGCTACGGGGCGTCCCTGTAGTGCTATCGATTTCATCTCAGTTCACCTCTCCATTGGCCTGTGATGGCAGCGTCCACGCAATCCAGCATGCTGCCGTACCAGACGTTCTCGTAGCCTCGTAGACCAGTCATGTAGTAAGTAATCTTGGCAGCGTCAGTTGCCACAACGCTTGAAGTGGGGAAGTAGATGTTTATCGGGCAACTGTCCACGACAATGTGTGCACCGGCTGCTTCAATTGCTTCTGCATATCCGCTTCTGGCGGCTACCGTCTCGATTGACCTGGCCGTATAGACAAGGAGGAGAGTATTCTCGTTGACCTTCTTTCCTTCTAGAAGGCGGGCAAGTTGAGCCATCTGGCGGATGGAATAGTGCGGGCATCCGATCGTTACAACATCCACGAGGTCTTTGCTGGAGTTGTTAAGCCGTTCGTAACACTCCCTCCGTTCGCGCGTACCGTACTGTATGGCTTGCTTGGGAGAAAGCCCTCCTGTGGCTTCCTCAAGAGAGTGTGCTTCCGGCGTCACTCCAACCATGTGGTACATCTCAATACCGCCGCAACTTGCACCAGTAGCGCACAAACCCTTAAGCATATCTGCATTGGGATGGTGTTTCCCGCATGGGTATATTGGAATTTCCGTGCCTATGGTTCTACCTACATGACAGCCCATGAGTTCGTAGTCCATCACGGTGTCGAGGCTTATCGCTTTCTCGTCCACCTGGACAAGTGTTGTTCCCCTGCGATTCTCCTTGAGGTGGAATCCCCATAGCGGAGTCTTGCCCGTCAGTGCGGACGAGAACGAGCTCTCGAGTCCCTCTATGTTTGTGCGGGCACCAAGTACTGCATTTGCGTAGGAAATCGCGGATGACTCTACCCATGCGACGTGTTCGCCGAACACAGGGGTGTTTCCGCACTGGTATGGTGTACAGGTCCCCGTGACGCTGATACCGATTCGTTTGCAGTAGTGTTGCGTGGCTGCAATCAGGTCCTGCAGTATCTTCGGTGCTTTGACTAGATCGGCGTGTCCATTTGCGAGGTCGATAGTGAAGAGATGGTTCGTTGTGAATGCTTTCACATTGTCCACCATGAGCTTCTCTTGGCTGTCCAGAAAATACTCGCTTGCGATGGAATCTATATCTATCGGGTACTTGAACACGTCGGTATAGCTGAACAGCCCCGAGAGTATAAATACGTTATCCACATCCACGAACTCAGCAGCGCCAAGTGCGTCTCCATACTTGACCAGCAGTTCCATGGCTTTCTGGCGGACCAGTCCCTCTTTTCCGTCAAGCATCCTTAGTTCGTCAGTCTTCAGTTTCACGTTCTATGCTCCCTTCTCTTCCTGCGTGGCCATTTCTTCTTCGGGTGGTGGAGTCACAGTGCCGAGATACAATCCACAAACAGAAAGGGCTCCGTGCCTGCCCGTGGGCCAATCGTGTGTAGTTCATTTGATGGAATGAACACGCAGTCTCCTGCCCCCACTACGATCTTCTCGTGTTCGGTAATGATGATTCCCTTTCCTTTGACAACGAAAATCTGATGCTCCCATGCATGCGCGTGCAACCCGTGGGGTAGTTCGTCGGAAGGTTCATCCTCAATGACCCGCATCGAGAAAGAGGCTCCATCCTCCTTCCCAAATATTCTTCGCATCGTGACTCCCTGGGACACTCTGCCGACTCCCGGAGCAGACTGCATTGGCTCAATGTCGCGAAAACTGATTGTTTTCATAAGGACTGACTCTCCGCGTATTGGTTTTCGTTGGAACATCATACGCACATACAGTCTCTTCTTGAGATTCGCTATTTAGTACTGGTGCTTGTGTTCGCTGCAACCCGGTCTCTCTTCTTGGTATCGGAATCGTCTAAGGTTGGTTTGTGGAAGCTCTGACCACTTCTAAAGAGCATATCGGCGCAAAAGCCTCTTTGGCATCTGAGCGAAGTGAGAAGTTCAACAACGGCATTCAATTGCACTAAGTGTGTCCTATTCCAATGCGCTTGTTGGTGCAGATTCTTCGACGTGATGCGAGGACTATGACAAGATTGCTCGACCTATCACGAGCTTCTGGACTTCGCTCGTGCCCTCGTAGATTTCAAGGATTTTTGCGTCCCTGTAGAATCTCTCTATGGGCAGATCTTTCATGTAGCCATACCCTCCATGGATCTGAAGTGACTTCCTTGCGACATCCATTGCAGTGTTGGCTGCGAAGAGCTTGGCCTGTGCGACTTCCTTGCTAAACCTCTGGCCCTGGTCTGCCAGTCTGGCGGCTCGATAGGCGAGAAGCCACGCGGCGTCTACCTGGGTCGCCATGTCAACCAGCATCCACTGGATACCTTGGAACTCACAGATTGGCTGTCCAAACTGCTGTCGCTCCTTGGAATAGGCCACCGCGGCGTCAAGAGCGGCTGATGCCAGACCCACGCCTTGTCCAGCCACGTCCAGTCTGCCTTCGTCGAGGATAGAAAGGGCTATCCTCATTCCCTTTCCGACTTCTCCGATCTGGTTTTCCATCGGAACATGCACATCATCGAACATGAGCTCTGCCGCACTCTCCGCCCTTATACCAAGTTTGTCCTCAATTTTGCCGACCGAGAATCCTGGCGTGCCCTTCTCCACAACGAAAGCCGTTATGCCCTTGTTACCGAGTTGTTTGTCAACCGTCGCAAACAGAAGAACCATGTCGGCTCGGTCTCCATTAGAGATGAAACACTTGGCACCGTTGATAATCCACTCGTCACCCTCCCTGCGCGCCGTCGTTGTCATTCGTGAGATGTCGCTGCTTGCGTCATGTTCGGTGAGAGCATAGGAGCACAGTCTCTCTCCCTTCGCTGCAGGAACGACGAACCTTCGTCTCTGGTCCTCGTTGCCATAGCGGTACAAGCCGCCAAGTGCCAGCCCCATATGTGTGCCGACTATCGAGGCGACGGAGACGCTCGCGCGCGCCAGTTCAATCGAAGCAATCAGTGCGTCCATGAGGGACCCTCCCTGTCCACCGTACTCCTCAGGTACGGTGAGACCGGTGAGGCCGACAGATGCAACCTTCTGGAATGCCTCATAGGCGAGCTCATTTCGTCTGTCCCATTCATCTGCGCACGGTGCGATTTCCGCCTGAACGAAATCTCTAAGTTGACGCTGCAGCATTCTTTCCGGCTCAGTAAGAAGTATGTCCATGTTCCAGTTCTCCTTCATGATAGGTGATTTCCTATTGATGCGTTCTAGGCGAGAACGGACCCCTATCGGATGTTCGTTCCCGCCATACAAACGGGGTTATGATGAGAGGTATCTCAGGATATTCCTTCAGCCACCTTGACTTCATTCACGAGCCGCTCATACATGTTCTGTCCCGGGAAATACTTCTCCAGGAGGTCTGAGTACAACTCGTCGTATATTTCAAAAGGCTGCACCCTATCGATGAACACCTTTCTTTGGTCAGGAGTGAGGTGAGTGAATTCACATCCTTCCGCACTTAGTTTCTCTTCAATCACACTGGCTTGAGCGCGATAGCGAAACCGGCAGTTCGCTTCCAGAGTCTTCGCGCATTCCTTGAGGGTTTCCTGGAGATATCCCGGTAATGAGTCGTAGAGGTCGAGGTTCATAATGATGTCATCGCGGTTGTACATCTGGTTCACGTCCGTGTAGTAGTGGCAGACCTCATAGTGCTTCTCGCTCATGTAGGAACCGATGTACGTGCAGGTCGCATCGATGACGCCTCGTTCGAGTGAGGTGTAGATTTCACTCCACGGGATTGCTTCGCCGAGGGAATCGGGACACATTTTCGTGAAGGTCTTGACGTATACGTCGCTAGTGGGCACTCTGACTTTGAGCCTGGAGAAGTCATCGGGCGTGACCAATGGATGAGCATCTGTCGCATAGGCCATCCATCCGTTTTCGGTAGTGGCAAGAGACTTGCATCCTGTCAGTTCCCATCCGTGATCAAGGATGACGTCGAGTACGCCGCCGTTGTAGAAGAGCTTGTCTGCGGACTCAGGGGTGGCTCCCGCAAATGGCAGTCCCTTCACATTGAGAATCTCATGGTAGGTGCTGTACGGACTGGAGAAGCCCATGGCAAGATCTCCGGTTGTGACGGCGTCGAAAGTCTCCTCCTGATCCCCAAGCATGCCAGCGCCATAGAACTTGACATTCATCCGGCCATCGGTGGCACCATATATCATGTTGCAGAAGTGCTCGATGGGTATGTAGCGCGGGTCGCTCGAAGTCATGTGTGCCGCGCACGAAAGATCATATTCAGGCGTGACCATACCACTGTCACCAGCCTGCTGCTGAACTTGGGCTTCGCTAGAGGAGCCACTGTCCTGCGTTGGGGCACAGCCGATGGAAGTTGCCACCAGCACCAATAGAAGAGTCATGCATGTCCACATCGTTACAGGTCGCACGTTTCCTACCTCCTTCACTAGATGAATGCAAGTTCCACAGCGGTACTTGTTGCGCCAAGCATAGGGACTGAAGGCTAAAAGGTGCCTAAATGTGGAGTGGCGAGAACTAAACGGTTCGGTATTCGGCCTGTGAGTGTGAAATCTTGTGGCATCTGAGTGTTCAGGAGAGGGTCCAGTTCCTCAGACGTCCAGTGGATGGCGAATATTGACCAACGGAGGAGTGCCCTTTATCACGGTGCTGGTGGATGCAAGTCTACTGTTGCGATAGTGGTGCAACGTCAAGTATGAAAGGCCTATGGTTCGTAAGCGGTTTCCTTTAGAATCGGCAACTCAACCGTAAGAGTGGCTCCGCTTCGCGCATTGTTGGCTGCGCGAATCTTGCCCTCGTGTTCTGAGACGATGCTGTGGCATATGGTCAATCCCAATCCTGTGCCTTGTCCAATCTCTCGAGTTGTGAAGAACGGATCGAATATTCGGTCCATGTGCTCCGGCAGGATTCCGGGGCCATCATCCTCAAATGTCACGACAACATTGTCTTCGTCGCAAGTAGTGGCAATTCGCAGGTGCCCTCTGCCATTGGATAGGCGTATCTCTGTCTCCGCATTCGCCAGAATGTTGCGGAAACACTGCTCAAGCTGCGATTCGTTGCCAAGAATTGTCTGAGGTGCGAGGTCCAGGTCAGTCGTGATCTGAATGGCCCCATCGGACGTTGGAAGATGTTGCCTCCGCAAGGCTGATTCTACTACCATGTTCACCGAGACGGGTTCTCTTGCCGGACTTGTCCATCTTGCGGACGCCAACAGTTGTTGCACGATTCCGGCCACCCGCTGGCCGGCCTCCAGAATTCCTTTGGCGTACTCGCGACAGTCCTCCGTGAGGTCTTGCTTCAGCAGCAAGTCTGCGAACCCGATGATTCCCGTCACAGGGTTGTTGATTTCATGTGCTACACCTGCTGCCATTCTACCTACTGATGCGAGGCGCTGTGACTGTTGTGCTCGTCTTTCGGCCTCACATCGCGCTTTCTGGGCTTGCTTCTCCTGAGTCATATCCATGAACGATGTCAGAATGAACTCACTGCATGGAATAAGTGTCGAAGTCTTCAATACCGGAATGATTGCGCCATTGGCGGCGACCAGTCGTGCCTCATATTGATGGGGTACGCTAGGGTCACCGGAGAGACGTCTGTTTCTCACCTTCTGCATCTTCAAGACGTCCTCTGCTGGGAAGAGCGCTTCCCAGCCAAGTGTGCCTTCAATATCCTCGCGCTTGTAGCCCAGCACGTTCTCAAACTGTCGGTTCACTAGAGCTACCAACCCGTGGTTGTCGGTGACGCAGATCATTGTGCCGGTGTTGTCAAATATCGTTCTGTAGAGATCAGGCAACGGAATACCTGCCTCCCGCACTCGATTGTGGCCGCTAATCTCGTCCAGTTTAAGAGCTAGAGCGGTGGCCAGCTTCTGAAGCGTCGTTGATTCCACAGGGGTGGGGTGCTCTCCGGAAAGCGGTTCAATTGACAATATGCCATGGACAGTATGCTGAGTGGCCAAACGGATTGTGAGCCGTGTTGTCTCGCAGTGGCCATTTGCTACAGGACAGGACTGGAGTATCGCTTTGCGCCATTGCAGGGCGACGAGTGTGTTCATCTGCAGTGCTTGCTGTACACAAGGCAACACCTGTAGGGAGGAGGACTCGTCTGAGTCAGAAAACAGAGGAGTTGACTCTTGACAATTGAAGGGGTTGGTTTCGTTTCGAGGTGGCGTCAGTAGCTGCCATTGAATCTCCTTGTAGATACCTGAATTGGTAATAGTCTCACAGACGTCTTGCAGAAGTTGCTGTGGACTATCTGTTGGTCGAGTGTTGCAAACCATCGCAACTGTTGACTCCAGAATTCGAAGTCGGTCTTGCAGATGATTGGGTGGGCTACTGTGCATCAATGCTGGCACATCAGTTGGAGACAATATTGGTGTGATTGTCTGAGTGTCTTCTCTGTCGGCTCTGATCTTCAACTCTGCTAACGCCTCCTGGACAGTCGACGGGATGGGTCTACGTTGTGCTACTCGAGTTCATGCGGCTTGTGGGGACGCTTGGACATCTGCCTCAACTGGTTCTTTCCTAAACAGGTACCCAATGCCGTGGACCGTGATAATGAATCGAGGGTTGTGTGGTTCTGGTTCAATCTTTCCGCGGAGTCGGTTCACAAATACATGAAGGTACTCCTTGGAATGAGAGTGGCTTGAACCCCAGACGCGATTCAGTAGGCGCGAATGGGTCAGCACTTTGTCAGGATTATCCAAGAACTCTTCAAGCAACGCGTATTCTGTCGGCGTGAGATGCGAAGAGATACTATCCATGGAGTGTATCGTCTGGGTTGCTAGATCCACTGATAGATTCCCGAGGCTCTTTCGAGGTTCAATCGGAGCGTCGACGCCGGCTCGGACTCGCCTAAGCACCGATGACATGCGTGCGGTAAGTTCCTCTAGTGAAAAGGGCTTCACAAGATAGTCATCCGCACCAAGGCGCAATGCCTTCACCTTGTCACAGGGCTCGTTGCAGACGCTGAGGACTATAATAGGTGTGTGAGTTCTCTCCCTCAGGAGTCGACATACCTCGAAGCCGTTGAGCGATGGCATCATCAAGTCGAGAATCACCAAGTCAGGGCGTTCTGTTTCCTGGAGAGCCAGCGCTTCGAGTCCGTTTCGGGCGACAACAGTTGCCCATCCTGCGGAACGAAGACTGGCCTGCAAGTATCTGGTAATAATATCGTCGTCATCGACAACCAATACCAGAAAACGTCTCGATGGGTTTGTCATGGCCTCTTCGCTAGACGACATACTTCTATACCATGGCGTGGCGCGTGTCAATACACAGGATGCATTCGAGTCCTCATTCCAACCTGAGTCTCATCTAGAACAACGATTCATTGGCCTTGTACCGCAGCTTTTGCAAGCATGTCTGGTATTCGTGACAATTAGTGGCATGTCGGTCCTTCTCCTTCTGACCGGCATGCCACTATTGCCCTATGGTAATCCCACGATCTTCTCTCCAACTAGGAGAGTGGGAAGCCACAACGAAAGCTGCGGGATGTAGGTGGTGAGTAGGAGAACCGGTATGGCTCCGAGTGCGATGAATAGAAGTGCAGGTTTTATCAGTCTGTGGAGTTGAACGTTTGATACTCGTGCTCCGAGGAACAGAGTTGCTGCAAACGGTGGTGTGACCATGCCGATTCCACAATTGAGAACAACCATGGCGCCAGCGTGGACGAGATTCATGCCGATTTGGTCGAACAGGGGGAGTAGGAGCGGCACCACAATTATTAGGATGCAGAGAGTCTCCATGAACATCCCGAGAAAGAGCAAGAGCAGGTTGATCATGATGAGAATCACGACGGGGTTGCTGGAGATACTGAGTACACCACTGGTCAATGCTTCAGCCACTCCAACCTTGAGCATCACGCGGCTGAAGAACATGCCAGTGCCAACGAGGATGATAATCATTCCTGTGCTGCCTGCTGCCTCGAAGATGAGACGAGGGAGATTGCCAACCTTCAGTCCCTTGTACACGAAGAGGCCGATTACCAGAGCATATATGCAGGACACTGCGGCTGCCTCGGTGGGAGTGAAGGCTCCAAGATAGATACCGCCGATGATGATGATTGGGAACAATAGGGCAGGGATAGCTGCCCATGTGTGCTGTGCAGTGGTGCGGGTGAATATGTTGGAGAACTTCGTGACATCGCCAGTTATCTTTGCAGGAATCATCCAGTGTTTGACGGCGACGGCGTTGATAATGACGTATGCACCCGCAAGCAGGCAGCCCGGTATGATGGTGCTTGCAAAGAGGGCTGCGATGGATTGGTCGGCGAGCAGGCCATACACGAGGAACGGGATACTTGGTGGTATCAGGTGCCCCATGAAGGCCGAGGCGCAGATTACTCCCGTGGAGTATTCTTTTCGGTATCCGTAGTCCTCCATCCTTGGTACCAATATAGGAGTGAGGGCTGCAACCGAGGTGAGACCGGAGCCAGTCAATGCCCCGAAGAAGAGACTCGACATGATAGCAACAGCAGGCAGTCCTCCTCGTATCCAGCCCACAAGGTCATTCACCCAACTTATGAGCTTCTCAGCGATGCCTCCCTCGGACATCAATGCGCCTGCCAGGAGGAAATAGGCCACAGCCATCAATACTTCGGTGTCGATAGCATGATAGACCACTCGTGGCATGCTTGCTACGTCGAGACCAAGGAGCAGGAAGGTTGCTGCGCCAGAAAAGACAAAGCACCACATCACCTCTAGACCGACCACCAGGAGGACAAAGAACAGAGAAATCCCGACAGCTACTTGCCATCCAAAAGCAATTTCAGTCATAGTCCGGGGCCTCCTGCCAGGGATGAATTGCGCAGCCGGGATATGCTGACAGCGAGATCTCTGCCGATGTAGGCACAGAGCAAGACTCCCATGACAAATGGCAAGGTCTTGACCACTCCCAAGTTGAACCATGTGAGTATCACATCGTGTTGGTTGGATGCCCACATTCTAATCATGAAATCAAAGCTTAGATACGTGAAGAAACATGCGCTAGTGAGGGCGATGCCGTGCAATATTGCTCGGAGAATGTCGTTTTCCCTCGAGTGAGTCTTACTCAACATGGAATCCAAAATCTCGACCCTCACGTGTATGCGCTGTCTGGCTGCGATGGCAGCACCGAAGAATATGAGAAACAGATAGCTATAGTGTTGCACCGGGAAGATCCACCATGAGGGAATCTCCAGGACGTAGCGGAAAACGACGCCAAGAAAGGACATGAAAGCCGATATGCTGAACGCAACGACTGCCACTGCGAACTCGACCCGTCCAACCGTTGTAGCGAGTTTGTTGAAGTGTTCTGAAAGCATTGTCGATTCCTTTCAATATGAGTGGCGGACAGAGAGTCAGGATTGACTCGCTGTCCGCCGCGTTTCTATGCCACTCCTTCAGCTTCTTTCACTGCGTTCACGAGTTGCTCGTACATCTTTTCGCCAGGGTAGTACTCCTCCAACAAGTCCTTGTAGAGTTCCTCGTACAGTTGATACGGATTGACGTTGTCGATGAAGACCTGTCGCTGTTCTGGAGTGAGGAAAGTGAACTGTGTTCCCGTTTCCTCGCACCTGGCCATAATCTCAAGATGTGACGCACGATTGGTGAATCGGCAATCTGCTTCCATTACGTCTGCTGCCTCAAGAACCATGTCTCTAACGTCGTCAGGAAGCGATTCGTAGAGTTCCTTGTTAATCAGCAGGTTGTCCCAGTTGTACATCTGATTTATGTCGGTGTAGAACTTGGCGACTTCGTTGAATTTGCTCGCTTCGTAGACGCTGATGTAGTTGACGGTGCCGTCAACTACGCCCCTTTCGAGCGAGGTGTAGGTTTCCGTCCACGGAATCGTCTCGCCGATTCCTTTAGGAGCCATCCGTTCAAATGTCTTCACGTATACGTCGCTTGGCGGGACGCGTATCTTGAGGCCATCGAAGTCGTCCGGAGTGAGAATAGGTCGTACCTTGTTGATGTAAACCATGTGGGAATTCTCGATGTAGCCGAGACACTTCATGCCGCACAAGTCCCACGAGTGATCGATAATCTGTCTGATGAGACCGTCACCGTAGAACAGAGTGTCAACAGCTTCCCACGTGCTACCAGCGAATGGCAATCCTTTCACATTCTGGAGTTCATGGAAGCCACTGTAGGGGCTGATGACGCCGATTTCCAGTTCCCCTGCCTGGACTGCATCGAAGTTTTCCTCGCTATCTCCCAGAGCGGCAGAACCGTAGTACTTCGCGTCAACGCGTCCGTCAGAAATGCCGTAGAGTACATCGCAAAAATGACGTATGGATCGGGAGCCAACCCCCGCCTCTCCCAAGAAGTTGCTTACTCTCCATTGATATTCAGCCTCGACGGTGGCGCCACCACCATCATCTCCGCTGCCTGCGGGGGCTGCAGTGCAGCCGCTGAGAATAGCAACGCCAGCCAGTGTGAGTGAGATAAAGAGCAATACCACTTTTTTCAAGTTGCGAACCTCCATAGCGGGGTGCTTTTACCTGCTGCACCCCAATTGTTTGCCTCAACCTTGGTCAAGCCGAGAGTCCAGCGGAACCTGAACAGGAGTCGTGTTCCGTAGATGGTCTTCGATACTGACTATCTTGTTTCTTCGTGTACCTCCTTCTCTTCTGACTATGTAGAAGCGCATTTGATGGACACTGGTGCATGGATAGTGAGACTGCCAATCCCGAACTTGTTCATGTCACCATCTTATTTGTGTCCACTCAAGGGAACTCGATTGCATCATTGCCTTGGTTGCCCAACAAAACGGGCAGTCGCAGATAACTTCACTCGGATGGCAACACAGGCCCACTCCTCTTGATTCTCTCCCTGTTGCTGTAGTTGTTGTTGAAAATACCGAAGTCTGTGGTTTGGCGACGGACAGTCCTGGCCCAGGGCGCTTCTGGGTGTGGATTAATGTAGGGATGGGCCATCTGGCTTGAGTAGGAAACGGAATCTTGCTTGCGTCAATTCTTATGACCTCCAGAGAGCCGTACCTGCTGAATCGAGGGGCCCATATGAATGGAACGTTACTCTCGTAGTTCTAAACAATGGCTAAATGGCCTGCATGACGAGATAAACGATGTTCTAAAAGTCTTGCGTGCGGTCTGTAAGAGAGCCGTCCAAGTCGGCTATAGTATTCGTTGACTCTAGTATGTGCGCTAGCGTTTTGCGATGCGGACCGCAAATGTGAAGACTCATAATCAGTGGTCAATGACACGCAGGTGTAGGGTCTGTGACGGAGTACCCTTTCTGAGGAATGATGGTGTTCTTGTCGGCGCCATGTTAGTACGGGTTCTCGAAAGCTTGGTATTGAGACTCCGAATCTGACGGTATTGTGGTTCTCGGAGATGAGCAAATCCAGATTAATGTCGACGATGGTGGAGCTTCGCAGTATTGCACTGTATTCAGAAGTTCATGGTGAGTGCGGCAGGGACTGGTGTCTTATGATGCGTCTTGCTCGGCGAGTGCGTCTCAGGATTTCCTGCTACGGGTAGTCGTGCTTGCCGGGACTTCAGGCTGAAAGGAGAAAGATGGACGAAATCTGGGTAGTTTCGGGTACGCCGGGTGTGGGGCAGATTGAAAGCTACGATTCCTTGCTGCTCTCGGCGGCCGTGCTTTCACAGACAATGGGAGCGAAGCTTCACAACGTTGTCCTTGCAGAGAAGGGTGCACCTCGTGAAGTCCCTCTGTTGTCCTCATCCCATGCGGAGACTCATGCAATGGCAGTGATGTCCAATCTGTCCATTGAGACATTGTGCGACTCGCTTGCCGGCATGATAGCTGTACAGCAATCCTGTCTTGTCCTCATGTCCGCAGGGGCATGGTGGAACGACCTGTCCTGTCGACTCGCCGCATCTCTAGGTGTCGATGCAATCACCGATTGCACCGGCCTTGCATCGGAAGACGGCGCGAGTGTTATTCTACGCGCCCCGATATTCGGTGGTCGGATTCTCTGCACCTCCACCGTTTCCGAAGGGATCCACGTCGTCTCCGTGAGGGATACGGATGAGGCCCATGGTGCGGGATTGGAGCAGGGGCTGTTGGATGAGCTACCGACGAGTGAACTTGTTCCCTCCGGAAGGGAACGGGTGAAGATGACGAATGTGACTGCGATTGATTCACTCCTGTTGGGCGTGGAGGAAGCAGATGTGGTTGTGGCTGGTGGACGTGGAGTGAAAGGGCTGGAAGGGTTCGCTCAACTTGAAGAGTTGGCGAAGGTTCTTGGCGGTACCGTCGGGGGTTCGCGGATTGCGGTTGACAATAGATGGGTTGCTCGTGAGAGGCAGATTGGACAGACGGGCAAGACGATAAGGCCAAAGCTGTATTTCGCATGTGGAATATCAGGCTCCTCACATCACGTCCTGGGTATGAAGGACTCCGAGACGGTCATTGCGGTCAATACTGACGCCGGGGCTCCCATCTTCCGTGTGGCCGACGCAGGAGTCGTCGGAGACTTCAGTGAATACGTGCCGGCGCTCGTCGAAGAACTTGGTAGCCGAAGGAAAGGAGACGCCGACGTATGAAAGTTCATGTTCTGGTTCGCCATGCACCCGACCCTGGAACGAGTGTCCGCGTGACGAAGGATGGTGTGGTTGACTGGGGGGGCATGCCCCCCGTACCCAATCCGTCTGACCTGTCGGCAGTGGAGACTGCAGTACGCCTCAAGGAAGAGGGGATGGCGAGTTTCGTGACCGCTGTCTCGGCGGGTAATTCCTTACTTGATGCAACTCTTCATCTCGCGGTGGCCATGGGCGTTGATGATGCGCTGCGAATCCCCGCCGATTCTGTCAATTGGATGTCGCCGCGCAACCTGGCTCTAGGTCTTGTGCAATCCTTGAAGGATGGGCAATCGGACTTGTTTCTGTGTGGTCAGACTGCACCGAATGACGAGTCGGCACAGGTTGCGTATCAGCTTGCGGCATTGCTTGGATGGCCCGTCGTAACTGCTATCGTGACATTGAAAGCATCAGCAGAGAGACTCGTCGTCACACGTCGGCTGGATAAGGGAGTGCGTGAGACACTCGAATTGCCTCTGCCCGCCGTGGTCGCTGTTCATGAGTCGATTGCCGATGCCCGATATGTTGGGCGTGGAGCACGTGCCCGGGCGAGTCGAGCGGCTGTGAACCTGGGTTCCCAGGATGTGTCAGAAGCAGGAGGAGGTCTGTCGAATGACCTGGGTCTGCCCACGCCTGTATTCGGTCGTCCCATGCCAGCGGCTGTTTTTGTCCCGGATTCTGAACTGCCCGCCCTTGAGCGTCTTGAGCAGGTCATATCGGGGGGAGTGAGCGAGAAGGCAGGCAGTCTGATGAGAGGAACCCCCTGTGAAGTCGCCGCCAGGATTGCCGATTTCATCGATGCACGCTTCGGTCAAGCGCACCGGGTATAGCGGCGTATAACGAATAGGAGAGATTTCATGGCACATGAGTTCAGTCATATGCTGAGTCCAGTAGAAGTGGGACCGGTCACCATGCGCAACAGGGTCTATTTTGCGCCGCACGACACCAATTTCATGCCACCCAACACTCCGCCGACCGATAGGGCCATTGCGTACTATGTGGCTCGGGCTCGAGGTGGAGTTGCGGCGATTGTGACCCCCAATCTGCTCGGGGTGACAGCATCGGGTGCGGCTCTTCCTGAAAAGACGTTGACGAATGAAGATGCGGTGCCAGAGTATCGAAAGTGTGTGGATGCCATACACCAGTATGAGTCGAGAGTACTCGCGCAGATGACAATGGTGGGTAGAATGGGTCAGACGCGACCTGCGGGTGGTATCACCTCCAGTGCCTCTGCAGTGAGAGTCGACCTGGCTCCCTTTGCACGTGAGATTCCCCATGCAATGGATGTTGAAGAGATACGCGACGCTGTCGCGATGTTCGGAAAAGCGGCGCAGACTGCACGTCTGGCCGGATTCGATGGTATAGAGATTCTTGGGGCAGGAGGACTGTTCATACACCAGTTCATCTCTCCCGTGTCGAACAAGAGGACAGACGCCTACGGTGGCAATGAGGAGGGGCGGATGCGTTTGGCCCTTGAGGTCATTGATGCGGTCAGGGGGGCAGCAGGCCCCGACATGGTGGTGGGTTTCAAACTGGCTGGCGATGAGTTCTACGAAGGTGGAATTGGACTTGAGGATGCAAAACGGCTTGCGCTAATGCTCGAAGGCACGAACAGTCTTGACTACTTGACCATAGTGGGTGGTATGTACACCTCAGTTCCGACACACGTGCCGCCGATGTACTATCCGCTCGGCTGTTTCGTCTATCTCGCGAGTGAAATCCGTCGCACTGTGAAACGAATCAACGTGAATTGCATGGGCCGCGTGAATGACCCTGCACAGGTGAACAGCATCATCGCAGACAGACATGCGGACATGGTGGGCATGGTGAGAGGACTCATCTGCGACCCGGAGTTTGTGAAGAAGTCTCGTGATGGCAGGACAGATGAGTTACGGCAATGTGTTGGCTGTGAAGAAGGCTGCTACGGCAGGTTCAGGCGTGGCCTTCCAATAACGTGCGCGTACAATCCGGAGGCAGGCCGGGAACTCGAGTTGACTCTTGAGCCTGCGGCGACCAGGAAGAAGGTTATGGTGATAGGTGGTGGTGTGGCTGGCATGGAGACTGCACGAGTTGCGGCTTCAAGAGGACACAAAGTGAGCCTTTACGAGAGTAGTCCTGAGCTTGGCGGGCAGGTTAATGTGGCAGCCATGGCTCCTCGCCGCGACGACTTCGAGCAGATGCCGCGATACTTTGCCTGCCAGTCGCAGGTTCTGGGCATCGACGTGCATCTGGGAGAGACGGTCGACATCGCGCTGGTGGAGAAAGAGGCTCCTGATGCGGTGGTGGTGGCAACCGGCTCGACACCTCGTCAACTCGTTGTGATGGGAGGGAATGGGCAGAACGTGGTCGACGTGCGCTCGGTGCTGAACGGGTCAGCGAACGTAGGTGAACGTGTTCTTGTAATTGCGGGAGAGCATGGCGTGGAAGCATTGTCTGTGGCTGACTATCTCAGTGAGAGGGGCAAGGACGTCACTATCGTCACGGAGTTCTTCTATGCTGGTTCTGAGGCACCGTTCGGCATACTTCAAACCCTCTATACCCGGCTTTGCCGCAGAAACGTGTCCGTACTGACACTTACGTCCGTGAAGGAAGTACGTCATGACACTGTGATTGTGAGCAACATATTCAGCGGATTCGAGTCAACCATCGAAGGCATCGACACTGTGGTCACGGCGATAGGTAGCGATGTGAATGATGTGTTGTACACACAGCTTCGGGAGAAGGGGTGGGAAGTCTATATTGTCGGAGACTGCCTCCAACCCCGGTTCTTGCCGCAGATTACTCTCGAGGCCGCCCGGGTTGGTCGGCAACTCTAGAGTACTCATCGAATTGCCATGTAGAAAGGCCCCGATTCATCTCGAATCGGGGCCTCTCTCCTACCATCTGGCGGAATCGGATCAGGCGACTGATTCAAGGACCAGTTGTGCCAGGTCCTTCGCTGCAATCTTGTCTTCAACGTTGACGGACTTGATACCGTCTTCCATGTTGATAAGGCAGAAAGGACAGGCGGTAACGATGGTGTTCACTCCCATTGATACCGCGTCTCGCACACGGATGTTGGCCATGCGGTCCTGCTCTACCTCGAAGTCAGACCACATGCGGCCACCGCCACCGCCACAGCACAGGCTGTTCTCTCTGCACCTCTCGAATTCGATGAACTCGATGCCGGGAATGCTGGAGAGGACCTTTCTTGGCGCGTCATACACGTCGTTATGCCGGCCAAGATAGCAGGGGTCGTGATAGGTGACTTTGCTGTTGACAGGGTTCTTCAATACCAGGCGGCCTTCGTCGATAAGGTCGGCGAAGAACTGGGTGTAGTGTTGTACCTTGATATCAGCCATCTGGTCTTCAGGGTACTCATTTGCGTAGGTGTTGTAGCAGTGCGGAGAGAGTGTGACTATGTGCTTCACTCCCATTGCCTTGAATTGCTCGATGTTCTTCACGCTGAGGTCCTCAAAGAGGAAACTCTCTCCGACGCGCTTCGACGGCGATGCACAACATATCTCATCCTCGGCAATGCCGAAAGATACGCCTGCTGCCTTCAGAACTCCGACAATGGCTCGTGCCATGTTGCCAACGAGTGGGTCGTGAGGGGCTGTACAGCCCACATAGAGCATCATCTCGTGGCCTGCCCCTGTGTCAAATTGGGGCACGCCAAGCCCTTTCATCCACTCCTTGCGGTCCGTCGGTAGCATACCGTAAGGGTTGCCGTATCGCTCGGAATGTTCCAGAAGAGCCTTCTGCTCCGGCATCGGGCCTATCATCTTCTCGATGAGCCATTCCCTGCCTGCCTCAATGGCATCCACGAGTTTTACGCCCGTGCTCAGATTGGCACAGGCAACTTCGCAGTTCCCACACGTGGTACATGCGTACAGTAGGTCTCTCATTTCTGTGAGCGTGGCTTTGTCTTTCTCGTCCCACTTCACCATCCAGTAGAGCGCGCGAGTGATGCCTGATGCGCCGCCCGATACACTGTTCTCTGTTATCTCGAACAGGGGGCAGGCGGGCAGGCAGAAGCGACAGTTCATGCACTGCGAGACGGTCTCAAGTATGTTCTCTTTCAGTTCCAGTTCTGGATCCTGCATATGTTTCTCCCTCTACCTGCGTGTTTCGTGACGCTCATCAGTCGTCAGGAAGGACGTCAGGGTTGAGTATGTTGTTGGGGTCGAAGGCGGCCTTCATCTTCTTGATGAGTGAGTAGTTCACCTCGCCGTAGCGCTGGCGGTAGAAGGTAGCCCGTCTGCCGGTCTGTCCCCATTCGGCGCCGCACGTCTCGTACTTTATGTTCAACTCAGCTTCCTTCTTGAAGACTTCTGCCACCGCGTTTACTTTCTCTTCATCTGACATGGTAGAGAGCAAGACGAAGCTTGGATGGAAGCTGAGCGCTCCGAGATGTCCGTATAGATAGTTGGGGCAGAGCTTGGAAAGCGTGGGCATGTCTTCGCCCATGACGACAGCGTCGTCGTAGCACTCGACAAGTCGCTCGACAGTCGACATAATCTCAGCAGAGATAATGAGTCCCTTGGCCTTCTGTGCGGCGAATGGCCCCGATGAAGCTCTGGCTGTCCACACTCGCTGCCAGTAGTCGAGGTCCTTGATTGCGATGGTGTTGATTGCCCCTTCCTGTTTGGTGATGTCAAGGAAGGCATCGCACTGTGCAATCGCATCGGCTTCCGTGTGGCCGGCGAACTGGAAGAGTATCAACGGTCCCGGAGGGGTGGGCAGTTTTTGAACCTCGAAACCAGGTAGCGCGGTGCGCCTGTCGAGGTACTCAAGGAACAGAGGTGGGGTAAGGCGTTCCTGATACATTCTCTGAACTGAGCGGGCCGTACCCCTGCCTTCTTCAAAGAAGGCGACGCCGTATGCGTACTTGGGGAGTGGTTCGAGGCGCATCCGAACGTTCGTGATGACACCGAAGAGTCCATCTCCTCCGACGAACAGTTGTGTCAGGTCAAGCCCTGCAGCCCTGCGCAGACTCTTTGTCCCGACATCGAGTATCTCGCCTGACGGAGTGACTGCTTCGACGCCAAGTATGTAGTCCTTTGGCTTGCCCATTCTTGGGTCAACAACGTGAGCGCTGGTATTGTTGCAGACAACTCCACCAACGGTTGCAATTCGGACGCTGCCGGGATGCATCGGGAAGAAGTACCCCTCTTTCTCAAGAATGTCCATTGCTTCCTGGCAGCGGCGACCTGGGCCAAGTTCAACGTAGCCATTGTCCTGATACATGCGGACGTGATTCATACGTCCCGTGTTCAAGACAATGCCCTTGTGCCTGTAGTCAGACGCACCGGACAGACTTGTACCCGATCCTCGAACGAAGACGGGGATATGTCTCTCGTTGGCGAAGATCATGAGTTGGCTCACTTCCTGCGCGTTTGCTGGTCGTGCCACCACGTATGGAAGGTCCTTCTTCTCAAGGTAGACTTTGTGTATGCCCACAGAATTGTTGATTCGCTCGGGCATGCTTGCAGTGGCGTACTTCTCTCCAACTATCTTCTGTACGCCCGCAAGGACTTCCGATGCTTCATATGCGGGATAATCGCTCATTTGCGGCCTCCTGTGACAGGGCTAGTGAGAATGGCATTGGTCATTGAGATGCCATCTCTTTGCACTTTTCGATGAATGCCGGTAGTACTTTCTGGTACTCGCCTACTACACCGTAATGCGCAATACCAAATATGTTTGCCTCTTCATCCTTGTTGATTGCGACGATGGTCTTGGAGCCTGACATGCCTGCCTGATGCTGGCTGCTACCGGAGAGTGCGATTCCGATGTAGAGAGAAGGCGAAACCAGCTTGCCGGTCAGTCCAATCTGGCATGACGAAGCACACCACTTTGTATCGCACGGTGGTCTGGACGCACCCACGGCACCCCCCAATATCCCTGCGAGTTCCTCCAGTTGACGGAAAGGTTCGGGCCCACCGAGACCACGACCGCCGCACACGACCACGTCTGCATCTTCCAGTTTGATTCCCTCTGCCTCTTCCACATCCTTGCGTATGAACTTGCCTCTGATGACCGATTCATCAAGGCCGGGGTCGAAGATGGTGACCTCGCCACGGCGTGATTCATCCCGTACCGCCGCGGTCATGGTCTTTGGCCGAACTGCTGCCATTTGCGGGCGCGCGGCTTCGCATACGTAGCTGGCAATAGCATTGCCCCCATATACGGGCTTGACCTTGTTGAGAAGTCCGGTTGCAGAGTCGATTGACAGTCCCACACAGTCTATCGTCAAGCCCGTGCCGAGTCTGAAAGCGAGGCGTGGCGCGAGGTCCCTGCCGACGGCGGTGTGACCGAACAGCAGGACTTCAGGCAGGTGCTCCTTGTCGAAGTTCTCGACTGCGCCTACGTAGGAGTCCGTCATGTAGTTGGCATACATGGGGGCATCTGTCGCGTAGACCTTGTCCGCTCCGTACACGAACGCTTCTTGTGCTGCTGTGGTGATGTTGTTTCCGACGAAAAGGACGGCCAGTTCCTGACCGAGTTGATTGGCGAGAGTCCGACCCACGCCTAAGAGTTCTAACGTGATGGGCGCAAGCGAATCGCCTGCAACCTCACCGAAAACTGTGACACCTTGTCTGTCTGACATATGCGTTCTTCCTCTTTGGTCGTTTGTCCTAGATTACTTTGGCCTCGCGAAGAGCGATGGCGAGTTTCTGGCCCATCTCCTCCGGAGACTCGCCTTCCATGAAGTGGCATTGCGCATCGTGAACCGGAATGGAAAGCGATAGCATCTGGTTCAATGCAGTGGTGGGGGCTATCTCGGTGGATGACCACGTGGGCACTTCCACTGCGAACGCCTGCCTGATTCGGCGAACCGAAGGGTAACGCGGTTCTCCTATCTCGCTGCTGATGGTGAGTGCAGAGGGGAGAGGAGTCTCAACGAATTCTCGGCCATCCGGCACAATTCGTTCAACCGTTGCACTTGTGTCGCCAATGGAGATGTTTCCGACCATGGTGACACTCGGAAGTCTAAGCATCTCAGCAATGCCGGAGCCGACCTGCCCCGCGTCCCAGTCGCCTTCTTGTCGACCGCAAAGATCGAGGTCGTAGGCACCGATCTTCTTTATGGCTGCTGAGAGTGTTGCGGCAATTGCGTAGCTGTCGGATTCTTCGAATGCTGGATCGCTCAGCAGGACGCCGGCGTCAGCGCCCATAGCGATGCATCGCCGTATCGTAGTAAGGGCTGATTTTGGGCCAAGACTCAGGATGGTGACGTTGGCTCCCATTGTGTCTTTAATTTGAAGGGCTGCTTCCACGGCGTTCTCGTCGTAGTCGCTTGTTACAGGCTCAGAGCCTGCGGGTGCCATCGCGCGCCTGGAGTCGGGGTCCAACTTGAAAGATTTGGCAGGTGTCTCGGGGTCGAGTATCTGCCGTACGCACACAATAATGTTGAGCATTGTCCTTCCTTCTGGGCGTAGATATTGGTTGCGGGGGGATGCTTAGCGGATTGGCAGTCGGGCCGATTATATCAGAACTCTTGCGTCGTGCGACAGTGTCTTGGCTTGGTTGCAGGAAAGATATCGGACGCAAGACTTCAACAAGATAAGGAGGCTTCCGGTGCAACCGGGAGCCTCCTTCCTGTGATGTTCGTGAGTATTCGGGGCGCAGTGCTCTACTCTGAGCGCAGTGCGTCTATGGGGTTGAGGCGCGAGGCCTGGAAGGCGGGGTAGAACCCGAAGAACAGGCCGATGCCCACCGACACAGATGCTGCCAGTATGATTGCGTCTGGCGTGACCATGGGTGTGATTTCTTGAACGAAGTGGCCTACCAATGCTGCAATTCCCCAACCCGAGGCGATGCCGATGAGGCCGCCGGTGAAGCTGAGCAGTGCTGCCTCAATGAGGAACTGAATCCAGATGTCCCGCTCCTGGGCGCCGAGTGCCTTCCGTATGCCTATCTCCCTGGTACGTTCCAGCACTGAGACGAGCATGATGTTCATCACGCCTATACCGCCAACCAGCAGAGAGATAGCTGCGACTGAGCCGAGGAATATCACCATGACGTCCATGGCTGATGACACCTGGGCTATTATCTCCTCGGTAGACATCATGCGGAAATCGTCCTCCGCATCAGGCAGCAGCCTGTGGCGCGTTCTCAGTAGTTCTGTGATGGCGGCCGTCGTCTCTTCGGATTGTTCGCCGTTCTCAAGGCTGAGAGCGATCATGCTGACGATGTGGTCTCCCTGTGCGGTGCGTTGTTGCGCGGTGGTCTGCTGCAAGAGTGTGAGCGGCACAAAGATACTGTCGTCCGGACTGGTGAACGACGCTCCCTTCTCTTGGAGGACACCGATGACGTGGGTAATGGTTCCATTGACCTTGATAGTCTGGCCGAGCGGGTCTTCCTTCCCGAAGAGGTCCTCCGTTACCGTGGAACCCAGTACCGCGACTTTCGCCCCCCTATCATAATCGTAATCGGAGAAGAACGCGCCTGATGCAAGTTCCAGGTTGTACGCGATGCGGTAGTCGGCCGTTGTGCCAGAAACGCTGGATGACGTGTTTTCGCTTCCCGCGATTATCTGTGCGCTGGTGGATATGACAGGGGAGATAGCTACAATGTTGCCTATCTGGTTCTCTATGGCTTCAGCGTCCTCAATGGTGAGCGTCTGAGTTGCTCCGCCTCTCACTCCTCCCGGGCTGAAGCCCGAGCTGGGATAGATTTGTACCAGGTTGGCGCCGAGCGATTCTATGCTCGAGATAATCTCAGCCTGCGCCCCCTGCCCGATGGCAAGCAGCGCGATGACTGAGGCGACACCGATGACGATGCCTAACACGGTAAGAAAGCTGCGCAATTTGTGCGCAATCACGCTCGCTGCAGCGGACAGAAGCGGGTCCATGAAGCGGTTCACAGTGTCTCCTCGCTCTTCACGAGCCCGTCCTTCAGGTGGATAATCCGTTCACAATAGCTTGCCATGTCAGGCTCATGTGTAATCATGATGAGCGTGTTGCCTTGCTCCTTGTGGAGTGCCACGAGCATGTCCATGATGTCCGCGCTCGAACGACTGTCGAGATTGCCTGTTGGCTCGTCTGCCAGTATGACCGGTGGGTTCTTTGCCAATGCACGGGCAATCGCCACGCGTTGCTGCTCGCCGCCGGACATCTCCGTTGGCTTGTGACCTGCGCGGTCTGCAAGTCCAACGCGTGCGAGCGCTTCCTGCGCAAGTGAACCATCGTGTATGCCGGCGTACTTGAGTCCCAGCTTCACGTTTTCCAGTGCACTCATGCGCGGCAGGAGGTTGTAGGACTGGAAGACGAAGCCAATCTTCTGTGACCTCACGGTGGCCAGTTCATGTCGGTTGAGCTTACTCACATCGCGACCGTCAAGGTAGTAGCTGCCGCTCGAGGGTGTGTCCAGGCATCCGAGTATGTTCAGTGTAGTTGACTTGCCCGAACCCGAAGGTCCCATTATGGCAACCATCTCGCGAGGCTTGATGTTGAACTCTATGCCGTGGAGAACGGTCAACTCCCGGTTGCCCATCGGGTACGTCTTGGTGATGCGTTCGAGGCGAATCATGTGCGCGGGTGTCCTCCGCCTCCCATCACGAACATGCCGTTGGGGCGTTCACCATCAGTCAGCGTTGGGACGGTGCCGATCGTCTTGATGACTTCGCCTTCTGCAAGTCCGTCGGTCACCTCTGTGAACTGCCAGTTGCTGATGCCGGTGGTGATGGTGCGCTGTTCCTCCGAGCCGTCTTCAGCCAGCACCGTTACGAAGGAACGGCTACCTGCCGTACTGATGGCAGCATTCGGCACGAGTATGATATTGGTCTTCTCAGCGATGAGCAGTGTCACGCTGACACTGAGCCCTTCGCGCAGTTGTATGTTTTCCATCGCAGTGGCAGTCGTTGCTGCGTTCTGCGTGGGTCCTCCGGACTGCATCCGTTCCATGAGAGCGAGAGCCTCTTCCTCAGTCATCTCGCCGGCCTCGATGGCGGTCTTCAGCCGTTCCGGCATCTCTCCTGAAGAAGTCGCTTCTTCGCGTTCCTGCTCCATCCGGGACATAGCCTCTTCCATCTGTGCCTGTATCTCTTCCAGAGATGAGACCGTGACCGTCACTTCGTAGTTGACGACACCAGATGATATGGTGGCGGTCGGTGCGATGGCGGTGACTTCTGCGGGCAGGACGGTGCCGGACATGGAATCGATGCTCACCTCTGCCTGTGTGCCTTCGACTACCTGTTCGATATCGTTCTCACTCACGTAGATGAGGGCCTCGAACTTGCCGGGGTCCACAACCGTGACGGCAACTGAGCCTTTCAAGACCTCGTCACCTCCCTCGGCCACTACTTTCGTCACGAAGCCGTCGAAGGGCGCAACTACTTCGGGGCTTTGTGCCAGATGCTCGTCGAGCTGCGCCTGTGCATCATCGAGCTTCAATTCTGCCTGCTCGAGCTGCAACTCCTTGATTTCAATCTCATCGTCATCAGGACAGCACCATGTGACAACGTCACCCGTAATAGACGTCTGAGTGTCTTCCTCTGCCGCCTCAAGCGCAATCTTCGCCTGTTTCAGGCTGATTTCAGCGGAGAGGAGTGACATCTGCAGTGAACGAAGTCTCTCTTCCCAGTCGGACGTATCGAGCGTGGCAACTACCATGCCCGCAGTCACTGCATCGCCGTCCTCAACAAAGATATCCTGCACGGTGCCTGCCATGTCGAAAGCCAGGTCCTCCTCAGTCGAGAAGGCGAGGTTTCCTGATGCGGAGACGTCCACCGTGAGACTGCCGCGGGCGACCGTGTATTCCTGACCCCCTTCGGTTGCTATGTCTTCCTCGCTTGATGAACAGCCAATCACTGGTAGCGCCAGAAGCGTGCAGAGCAGGAGCAGAGTAACTCGCTTTCCATGTATCATGTTGCGTCCACCTGTTTTTCTTGTTGTTGCGCCCGAAGAATGGCGTCAACGTGAGTATCGCAGGTAAATGTTAAGATACAATGAAGTCGCCGTGCCACTTCGTTCGTATCGCTGGCGTAGTTGCCTTCACTGGAAATTAACAATCTACCCGTAGAATGATGCTTCATGAGGTCTAATCGTACGCGCGCTGTAGCCGCGCTTTCCTCTTTCTTCATACTTCTTACGTTTGTTCCAGCAGTGTCCGCATCTGTTCCCATCCTGGAATGGACTGAGGTAGACACTCCCGGGGACAACGACCTTATTGTTGTGACTCCATCCGAGGTGACTGGCATCGCGGCCGGAGACAACGGCATAGTGTACGCCATCGATGGGGAGAACGGCCGCCTGTATCGCTCGCTTGAGTATAGTCTCGATTGGGAGGACTTCACCAGGTATCTTGAGGATGCGGATGCGACGCTCCCTGCCACGATGATTGCGGTGGCGCCTGACAACGAGGGAATCGTGGCGGTTCTTACTGATAACGGGACGGCCGTCTACGTTTCGCTCAACGGTGGCTACGACTGGGAGAACGTGCAACTTCCTGTGCTTTCGGGCGAAGTAACAGCGCTCGCCATTTCGGAAGAGTACAGAGTTGGCGACTACGAGTACCGTGAGATTGCGGTGGGTACTGCATCCTGGGGTGATGACCTGAGCAATGGCGAGGTTTACGTACTGCAGGGTGGATGTGGCTGGTCGTACTGGGAGGCGCAGGAACTGACCGTCGATGAGGCGGACCCTGTGCACATCGGCGCTGATGTCGCAACACTCGCGTACTCTCCAGACTACTCCCGTGATGACACATTGCTGGTGGTGTGCTCCACGGGCTCAGAGGCATCCTTGAACGACGGCCCTCAGGACAATCGAAACAAGACGTTCCTCTGTCTTGGCGAAAGGGACGTGGATAATGGAGGCACTGCCTGGGGCTTTCTGAGTCCTGACTACCCCATTGAAATCATCGACGCGGGGGACGCGGTAGGTGTTTCGTATCTACGGTCGACGCTCGCTTTGCCTTCCGAGTATTACAGCGGGGAATCGGACGAACGGACTGTCTTTCTGAGCATCGAACGTGACCCTGACTACGATGATGATGTCTATCGTGTAGTGGGAGATACGGTTGAACGTATGGAAGTCGATGGAGGAAGCGACATCGAAATCTGGAGCATCGCCTACAGGGGAAACCTGAAGGGCGGCATCTTGCTGGCAGGAGAACGGAAGCCGACATTCGCCGGTGCTCTTAATACTCAGGTGTGGCGCACCACGAATCCCGTCGTGGATTCCCCTCAGATTCCCGATTGGGGGCAGTCGACGGTTCCTCCCACCGGACCGGGCAACGCCGTTCTTGCGTGGGCGCCTGACGTGTCACTTGCCTACTGTGGTACGTCGAGCCAGCCCGGAGTCGCTCTTGATGAGAGTGCCTTCTCGGCGGGTACCTATGGTGACCTCTGGCGACAGATGGCCCTCATCGACACCGAGTTTACCCTGACCGACCTTGCGGTGACGCCTGATGGCAAGGACCTCTTCCTCACGACTGCCAACCAGTGGGGGCCTGAGTCAGTCTGGCAGAGCTACACAGACCCCCTGGGTGAGTGGTGGGAACGGGTGCTCACCATCGACTCCGATACCGAAGCCGTGATGCTGAAGCTCAGTCCTGCCTACGATGACGACGGGACCATCTATGCTATAGAGCACAACGGGGACAAGGTTGCCCTGACCCACGACGGAGGCGACACGTGGGATTGGCAGAGGAAGTCGCCCGAACCAATTCTCGACTTCGTCATCGTTGATGAAGATACCCTCTATGCCGCGATTCCTGACGGAATGGTTATGAAGAGCACCAATTATGCGCGGAGTTGGGAGGACCCTGTCGAAACGGGGCTCGACGATGTGAACATGCTCTCGCTGGCGTTGGACGGCACGCTCTTTGTGGGGGGCCGTGATGGCTATGTCGCGTACTCGACAGATGGGGCCGAGAGTTTCGTCCTTCTCGATGAGGAGAAACCGGTCGGCAGCGGTGATGTGCAGGTGCTTGCCGATGTCGAATTTGAAGAGAATGGCTGGGTCTATGCGGCGACCATTGAGCCGGATGAAGGGTTATGGCGCTGGAAGCTGGGCGTCTATGACGATTGGGAACAGATGGATGGCGACATAACGCTTCTCAACGATGGTCAGCAGGTCGGCGGTCTCATCCAGGGACCTGAAGGGACGCTCTACGCACTCAGGACCGAACCTGCTTCAGACGACACGGGCGGCATGACGCGGTGGCTTTGTCCCACGTGTGCTCCCTGTGCTGACCTTGAGTACGACCATGTGATTGAAGGACTCCCCGACGACGCCACGTTCTCGTGTGTGGATGCATTTGCCACCACGTATCCCGTGCGCACTCTCTGGTCGAATGATGTGGAGACGGATGTCTTCGCCATCGATTCAGCTATTGCTTCGTCAGATGAGCAGCACATCTTCCTGTTCAGGGACACGCTATGCAAGCGCGGTCCTAATCTTGAGACACCGGAGGACGGCACCCACCTGGACATCAATGCGTGCAGCTGCAACCGCGATGCAGTGGTTGCCTTTGACTGGGAGGAGTTCGATGAGGTCGACCTGTACGAGTGGAAAGTGTACCTGGACGCGTCTCCCTCTGAGCCGCTGTGGAACACGTTCAGCGACTATGAGGGTCTTGTCGTATCTCCCACGGCCGATACCACTGACTTCCTGAGCGGTATGCGCTATGGCTGGAATGTGCGTTCCAGCGAGCCGTATCTCAGCCCGTGGTCGCACATCTGGACCTTCACGCCCATCCTGTGTCCCGTTGAGAGCCTTGTGCCCGATATTGGGTCCACGGAGGTTTCGACCAGCCCTGTGTTTACCTGGAACTGTTCCGGTGCGGTGGACGGCTACGAATTCATGCTCGCTGTGGAGCCATCATATGCGGAGCCGATAGCCAGCTTCAGTGATGCAACGATACTGACGGATGGTTCGTGGGCGTGTGACATTGTGCTGGACACTGCCACTAACTACTTCTGGCGAGTGCGGGCCGTACGTGGCGACGCCATTGGCTCGTGGGTTGAAGGTTCCTTCAGGACTGTGTCGGCCACTGTCGAGTCCTCCGGTGTGCCTTCTGCTACCACTGTCGACGTTCCACCACAATCTTCCGGTGTGGGCGACTACCTCATCTGGGGCATGTTCGTGCTTGCGGTGGTACTGTTCCTAGGAGTGATAGTGCTCATCATGAGGACCGCGCGCCGCTACTAGGCTGTCTTCAGTTTCTATCTTTGCGTATACCCGACAGGCACCCGCATCGCGGGTGCCCGTATGTGTATCACCGCCTGATATTCGCCCACCGGCCGTACGCACGTGTTTGATGATGCGCTGCCTCCCTGCTCTACAGACGACGCGGCCGTTCTTTCGATAGTGAAATGGAGGGGCAACCAGGTCCATGCAAATGTGGGTTCACGTGGCTGGATGAATCGAAGGGCAGGTGGTGAGATGGGCAACCAGATAGAGGGACCTGCTTGCGTGCGGCAATGCCCGCCAGCCGAGGTGGTCGGGTGGGGTGTCTGGCATCTCAGGATGAAATCATTCGAGATGCGGAAGCTGAGGCAGGCTGGTGCTGGGGCCTGATGTGGGAATCAGGCGTCGAGTTGCGATGTGTTGGCATTGTCGACCGGAACCGTGAAGGAGAAACGGCTGCCGTTGCCATGGTCGCTTTCGACGGACATGCTGCCACCATGTGCCTCGACCAGTCCCTTCGATATGGTGAGTCCCAGGCCGTGACCACCGGTTGCCCTGCTTCGTGACTTGTCCGCCCTGTAGAAGCGCTCGAATACGTGAGGCAGGTCACTTGCCGGTATGCCTTCTCCCGTGTCTGCAATCGCAATCTCAACCATGTCTTCCCGGGGCTCCGCGATCACAGTGACTGTATCGCCTCTGTCAGAGTGAATGAGGGCATTGTTGAGGAGATTTCGAAGGACCTGCCCTATACGGTGATGATCGATTGATACCATGGGGAGCCCCAAAGGTACCTCAGTGAAGAGTTCGACTCCCTTCGCCGCTGCAGCCGCTCGCACAGCATTCACCGTCTGCTGTATCAGTTCGGACGGGTTCTGGGATTGTCGCTCGAGGGCGACCTGTCCGGCTTCAAGCATGCTCAGGTCCTGCAGGTCATCGACGAGGTGGGCCAGCAACGCGGACTCTTCGTCCAGAGTGGCGATAGTGTCTTCGTCCGGCTCGATAACATGATCCCGTATCGCTTCTACGTAGCCCCTGATGTTGGAGAGCGGCGTGCGCAGTTCATGTGCGGTATCCGCAATCATGTTTCTCTGCGTCTGATGCGATTTCTGCAGTTCATCTGCCATGGTGTTGAAAGCGGCCGAAAGGTCTGCAATCTCTCCGCCGCTCGTGACGTTCACTCGTTGTGACAGGTCGCCGGAGCCGAGGCGCTGTACCGCACCGGTCAGCTCACGGACAGGGGTCAGCGTGCGTCTGGAGATGATGTAAGCCACCCCAACCGCCACGGCGGTGGCAATGAGACAGCTCCAGAGTAGTAGTCCACCGATTCGTGTGGCCATGGTGGCCAGGAGGGCCATCTCTGCTCCGGGCTGCGCATAGGGCGTGAAGTGAAGTGTGCCGGACGGGGGCTGCCCGAAAGCACCACTGATAGGCAGCTTCTGCGCACCTTCTTCTTTGGTGCCGAGGGGTCTGCCCAGGTTGTCTGACTCGGAATCGGCCACGACTGTTCCGTCACTGTCAGCCACGATGATGTGCCACTCATAAATGCGGCCCATCTGTGTGATGTATGGTTGGATACCCTCCCATCCACCGGAGTTTCGATAGTAGTTGTCCAATTGGAATTGGAGGGCGTCTGCTCTGCGGGTCTCGATGCCTTGCTGGAAGCGCGCAAACTCTGCCGAGGTGGACTGGCTGAGAAAGAAGAACACGGCTCCAACGGCGATAATGATGATGATAGTGAAACCTGCAATCAGCCGGAACAGGAGGCTACTAGTTCTCACGTTTCCTCCGCGAAACTGTATCCCGCGCCGTACACGGTCTTGACGTAGTGCGGGTGTGCAGGGTCCGGTTCTATCTTGCGACGCATGTTGCGTATGTGGGCGTCCACAGTACGCTCGAATCCGTCGAAATCATGCCCCAGTGCCTTTTCAATGAGCTGGTCTCTGCTCAGCACGGTGCCTGGCTGCATCGCCATGACGCCGAGGAGTCTGAACTCGGCACGGGTGAGTCCCAGCGATTGGCCGTTTCGGAAGACATCGCGACGACGGAAGTCCAGGACGAGGTCGCCTCTGCGCAGTTCGTCTGGTCCCCGCTCTCCCGGCAATCGCCTGAGTATTGCGCGCACGCGTGCGGCCAGCTCGCCAGGACTGAATGGCTTCGTGACGTAGTCATCGGCACCGATGTCGAGTCCCTTCAGCTTGTCCTCGTCTGTGGTGCGCGCCGTGAGCATGATAATGGCGACGTCGGATTCCTGCCGCAAGGTGCGGCATACCTCGATGCCGTCCATGCGTGGCATCATCAGGTCAAGGACCAGCAGGTCAGGCTTTGCCTCTCTCGCAATCTTCAGCCCTTCGACTCCGTCGGAGGCCACCAGGACTGTGTGCCCCTCTTTCTGAAGGTAGAGCTTCACCAGCTTTGCGGTGTTCGAATCGTCGTCAACTACGAGTATCTTGTGTCCCATCGTCTTCTTTCCAACAGAGTGCGCTAACCCATTGTAGCGCATGGTTCTATCTCATACGTATATGGAGAGGAAGAAGGGGTTGGCCCCTCTTCCTCTCCTGCTTCTCTTTGGATAGCGTCGTGACTATGCTGACGTCTCTGATGTCGAGGGCCGACAATCGCCGTCGGGGCATCCTCGTTCGAATCCACCGGGCATCATGCCGCGGCCGCCGGGCATCATGTCACGGCCACTAAACATCATGCCACCACGGTTGCCGTCCATCATCGGGAAGTCGCCATCGAATTCGGGACGGGCCTCGAACCATTCCTGCATCGCATCCCGGTTGTCAGGCCTGGATTCGAGCCATGCTTCCCACTCCTCAACCTGTTCCTGGGTAACCACTCCCTCGTCAATCAGCCCCTGGATTCGTTCCGCACGTGCGGCCTCCATCTGTTCCTGGCGCTCTGTCCGCATCTCTTCATTGGCCTGAATGAAAGCGTTTTCTACATCTTGCTGGTCGATGCCGAGAATTTCGGCGACTCGGGCCATCAGTCCGTTGCCCTGGTTGCCATTGCCCTCGTCATCTGCTGAAACCGTTCCTGCGATAGTGCCGACCAGCGCCATTGTTGCCACGAGCACTCCGATGAGTAGCTTCTTTCTGTTCTTCATACTGTGTACCTCCTTGTTGTTGTCAGTTGGGCGCTCCGCGCGCCGGGAATTCTGTGTGTCATCTCTCGCTATGCCCCCCCTTCCGGCTGTGGCATTGCCGCTTGGCATTGTCTTCATCCGAAATATCCGCCGGCCATCTCTCTCTACACTTTGTATGCTAGCAACCGAATATCAATTTCTGGTGAATACTTGAGTGTTATGACGGTTGTTCGATTTCGTCTCTGCGTGTGAAGGGAACGGCGGCTTTGTCCTGTGATTCTGTGTAGGGGCGCTTCTGAAGCGCTCGTTGATGGTGTTTATGGCCGTGGTTGAAGACAGCGACAGGGCCGTTCACGAACGGCCCCTACATGCGAACCGCTGCCTGATGCCACGTCCTTGCAGATAGTCTCTGAACGGGTGGACAAAGAAGGAGGGGGCCTTGCGGCCCCCTCCTCGGGTTACAGGGATGGAGAGTCTGACTTAAACCCTGCGGGTGCGGAAGACGAGGACGATGACAACGATTATGAGAATCGCAGCCAGCGCAATCACGACCCAGACCCAGCTCGGGGTTCCGGCAGGCTCGGGGAAGTTGATAACGGTCTCA
>JAFGFT010000029.1 GCA_016930935.1 Dehalococcoidia bacterium
GGCCGAAGACCAAGAACTATTCCGTCTATGCCACAGACGAAGGCGACACCGAGATAATCGCCGACCTCGCGCACACACTGGTACGACAGGCCGATGAGTTGGAGCTCGACGATTTCGAGAAGATTCACTTCATCGCTACGTTCGTTCAGCACCTCGCCTACACGATAGATGAGGAAACCACGGGTTTCGACGACTACGCGCGCTATCCCATCGAGACACTCGTTGAGCAAGGCGGAGACTGCGAGGACACGGCGGTACTGCTTGGAAAGATAATGACCATACTGGACTACGATGTGGTCCTCGTGAGGCTGCCCACACACATCGCACTCGGCGTCGCCGAAGGTGAAAAATTTGCGGGCACGTACTACCCCTACCATGACAAGCACTACTTCTACCTCGAGACCACCGGTGAGGCAGGGAGAATCGGCATGGTGCCCGACGAATACAAGGGAATGCTCGCCTACATCTTCGATTTCTCACCATGGCCCGTTATCGAGCACAAATGGACGGGGCAAAGACAGAGAGACACCTATAACCTGCACGTGACCATAGAGAACCAGGGCACGGCGGCAGCAGAGAACTGTAGCGTGCTCGCAGGGTTCGACGCCGGAGACGACCGCATCTGGAACAGTACGCGAAGTGAGACGTTTGACCTCAAGCCCGGCGGCCACATTGAGGTAGACATGACACTCCCGTTGCCCGATGAAGAACACACCAGAGTACTGGTCTTCATCCTCAGGGACGAGAAATCGATGGAGAAGAGCTACTCAGCCTGGTTCGACGAGTAGCCACCACACCCCCTCCCGACGCGTCCCGCACGCTGGCCTCTCAGGAGCGGCACTCTTCGGACAGATGCGACGTGTCATTATGAAGCATCAACACGTTCCTGCCTGCCGCGCAGTCAAACACCGTGACGCCCGCCGTGTCCATCTGTATCTGCCAGGTTGCGGAGTTGCCCAGTCCCAGCAGAGCGCATATCGCCACCTTGTGCACCACTCGGTGGGACACCAGCACCACTACTCCTTCCCGTTTCAGCACGTCATCGAGTAGCGGCGCAACCCGCTGTGCCACGTCATCGAGAGACTCCCCTCCGGGCAATCTCACAAGATGAGGAGATGCCTGCCACAAGCGGCTCAACTCCGGGTACCGACGTTTCACTTCCTCAACGCTGAGCCCCTCCCACTCACCACAATCAAGGTCCATGAGTTTGGGTTCGTCAACAACTGCTGTACCCGTCGCGCGGCCGATAGCGTCCGCCGTCTGCCGCGCACGCGACAACGAACTCGTGTAGATGGCAGTCACGTCTTCCTGCGCAAGTCTCACTCCGAGACACTCTGCCTGCAACCTGCCGCGGGCACTGAGGTCAATCTCGGAGCGTCCGCGGTACACCAGTTCACTGTTCCACAGCGTCTCGCCATGACGCACAAGTATCAGTCGTGTCATCGTTCGTACACGTCCCTGCTCAGGTGCGGCGCCAGCGCCACCACCACGGCTGCCTCATGCGCCTCTTCCCTCGTCAGAAGGCCGTGAGTCAGATACCCCACCGCCCCCAACCGCTCACGGATGTCAGCATCTCCTGACAGTTCTATCATTATGTCGCCTAACTCCTTGCCTTCCAGTACCTCGTCTACAATCGGTTCCGGCATCTCGAATAGCGGACTGGTCCCGAAGCTCACAGGGCCATCACCCGAAAGGATACACACGACACTCAAGCCGAACCATGTGCCATGCAGCTTGAGCAGCCCGCCCTCGATGCCCACACAGAAGTCGGCATGCAGCGACTCGTTCTTCGCCACATCACGCGCGGCACACGCACGATTTCGCGCTCCGGAGAAGCACTCCTCCCCCACCGGCTGCGCGGCAACGCCGGACGCAACCTCCCTCTCAACCACCTTCACGTCGCCGAAGCTCCGCGCGAACGCCCGCCGTACGGCGTCCACCTTGCCGCTGTTGGTCGAACCGACAATCACCTGTAGCACAGTCTTACAATCCTTGAAATGTCACGCAGCAGTACACACCGAGATGAGAAGAGAAGCACACAGAAGACGCTACCGCACAGCCCCGTTCTTCCACTCCGCGGCTCGACTGAGCAGTTCCTTCGCCCCCATGCGCGAGGGCTCTCCGAGGCTCCCCAGCATCGCGGACAACTCGGACTCCCTCTCCACGCCGGAGAGTGTCGAGAACGCAACGAACGTTCGGTCATCAACGACCTTCTTCTGAACGCTGCACTGGCAGTCGCCATACGCGGCCACCTGCGGCAGATGCGTGATGCATATCACCTGGTGCTCCACAGCCAGTTGCGCGAGTTTTCTGCCTATGACCTCGCCGTTGCGACCACCAACTCCGATGTCTATCTCATCGAACACCAGCGTACGGACCGAATCACTCCGCGAGAGCGCGCAACGGATGGCAAGCATCAGCCGGGAGGTTTCGCCCGTGGACGCGGTACGGGACAGGGGCATGAACGGCTCCCCCGGATTGGGACGGATGAGGAATTCCACATCGTCGACACCATAGGTGGTGAATCCACAGGAGGTGCCATCAGCCAGGACGAGGTCTTCACTCCCCTCAACAAGACCGAAGGAAACCATGAACCCGGTCCCGTCCATGTTCAGTTCAGACAGTTCAGTCTCGACAGCGCGGGAGAGCAACTCTGCCGCTTTCTTCCGCCCTTCGGACAGCCGCTCGCCGAGTTCTGCCAGCGCACCACACAACCGCCCTTCCTCTTCCTCAAGGTGTTCCCTCTGTCCTTCGCCCATGTCCAGGGCGGCAAGTTCCTTCTCTGCCTCATCGGCATACAGGTTCACCGCATCGAGGCTGTCACCGTACTTCCTCTTCAGGGTACGGATGAGGTCGAGTCTCGTCTCAACCTGCTCCTGTCGCGCAGGGTCATATTCAAGGGAATCACGATACGACGCCACGTCACGCGATGCATCCTCGAGTTGATACAGCGCAGATTCCACGTTCTGCACCAGGCCTGCGATACGTGTATCAGTGTCGGCCGCCTCCCGAAGCAGTTGCAGCGCACGGGCTATCCTGTCGGTGCCGGAGGGTGTCTCGCCCTCCCCACCACTCAACTCTTCATAGGCGGTTCCCACACTCGTCCGCAACTTCTCAACGTTGCGCAACAACAGGCTCTCCTGCTCAAGTTCAACGTCTTCATCCGGCTTGAGTTCCGCACTGTGAATCTCGCCAATCTCGAACGAGAGCATGTCGCGTCTCCGCGTCACCTGCCGGTCGTCCGAACTTGCTGCCTGTAGCAATCGTTTCGTCTGGCGGAGCTTCTCGGCCACAGACGCAAACTCCGCGCGAAGCTGCATCGTACCGCCATACCCATCAAGAAGGGAGAGCTGCTCCTGCCCGTCGAGCAGAGAGAACTGCTGATTCGGACCATGGATGTCGAACAGTTGCCCTGACACCTCACGCAACGTGCGCACCGCGACGGTACGACCGTCGACGGACGCACTGCTCCGCCCGTTCCGCTCGACTTCACGCTTCACGCGAATTTCGTGGACCCCGGAACCACTTCCCGGCTGAACTCCGGCAATCAGCTCATCATCTTCCACGGCCACCACCACCTCGATGACCGCCTTCTCCGCACCCGTGCGCACAACTTCCTGCCCCACGCGTCTGCCGAGCAACACGTCCAGGGCATCCAGCACAAGAGACTTGCCGGCGCCTGTCTCGCCCGTGAGGACATTCAGTCCGTCACAGGGCAGCCACTCAAGCCGGTCAATGATTCCGAAATCACGAATCGCCAGACTCTTCAGCACTGAAGAAAAGACTCCTGCACCACATCAGATGGGTTTCAGGATAAGATATCCCGCTTCTATTCGAACGTCAACACCTGCACGAACGCGGCAGCGGCACGCTGGACCACTCACCATCACGCCCACACCGGCCTCCTCTGAGCTACAATAGCGGCGATGCCATCTCAAGACATCGGCAAGGCACTCATACTCCTGGGGGTCGTGATACTTGTTGCAGGAATCGTTGTCCTGCTCGCCCCCCGGCTTCCCTTCCTGGGCAAGCTGCCCGGCGACCTGTCCTTTCACAAGGAGGGCGTCCGAGTGTTCATCCCCATCACCACCTGCATCCTCCTCAGCATCGGATTGACGGTGGTGGTGAACGTCCTGCTGCGCCTGTTCAAGTGAACGTCCGGGGTTCCGCCTCATCAGGGCGAATCCACATTCCCCGAACAGACAAAAAGAGGGCGCCGACTCTCGTCGACGCCCAATTGTACCTATTTAGTTGCCACCCCTACTCTTCCTGTTCAAGACCACTGAACTGTGGTGCTCCGTTGCTTACACAGGAGCGTTATATACCCGAAGAGCTCGGGGCTTTGAAATGCTCTCCCGTGGCGTGCACACACCCATCAACCACTAACCCCTGACCACCTGAGAGCCGGTTAGAGGAAAGATCCATTGGCATAACAGCGCATGTAGCTCAGCCATACCTTCCTCCTGCGGTGCTGGAGTTCGCATTGCGTTTATTTTCCTTCTCCACTCCCGCAACTTCATGCTACCACCCGATATGCAATCCGTCAAATTGGTCGTATACGACCGCGTCACCACTGTCCGTGCCTCATCATCTTCAAGTACACCACGCGCCACCGAACGGGTGCTCTTTGCCATGCATGGGGCACCCACAGGCATAGATTGAAGCGACGGGCTACTCCACCGAGGATGGCTCTTCAGATTCTCCTGGCAAAACGGGGCTTTCTGCCTTCACATCATCACGGGACCAGTAGAAACGCCGGTGGTATCTCTCCAGGACGCGAACCGTCTGCACCCCCAGCAACCCGAGGAACAGCGCGTTGCCAATCGCGTGCATGCCATCGAACCACAGGCTGTTCAACCACGTAATCATGAAGGTGCGCGCAGTGAGAGGGTACACGAACGCAACCCATGTCCACACGTTCATAATCACGCCGAACAGCATGCCCCAGGCGAGTCCGAACAGGGACAGATGCCGGGCTCTCAGGACGAAGACACGCAGCAGCGGCGCCGATGCGCCGGCAAGCCCCCAGGCCACCACCTGGAACAACGTCCATGGCCCCTGTCCCAGGAAGAAGTTCGATACCACTGCCGTCATGGCGCCCACCATGAAACCGGCCACCGGTCCGAAGACATATCCCGAGCATATGACAAGGTACGTGCTAGGCTGCAGCCCGGGAACGGCCGCGAACGGAACCCGCAACAGCGCCGCGAGCGTACCGAGCAGCGCAATGACCGCAATCTCGCGCGCACGTACGCCGGACGTCTCGAATCTTGTGACGAAGCCGATGATAATCATCGAAGCGACACCAACACTGATAACCACACCCCGCGCGCTGCCGGCTGCGTCCCCACCTCCAAGCGCAAAGGCAAGCACCACCATCAACAGCGCAACACCGGCCACAAGCAACGTCCCGCGACGGTTCTTCACGTCAATGCCTCCACAAGCTCGGCAGCCGTCAGAGGACCTGCCCCATCTCCATCTTTCAAGAAAGGATGCACCAGGCGGCTCACCTGCGGCGCAAACGATGGTACGCAGGGCATAACGGCGCGTGGTTGTCCTTCTCTCAGGACCATCCCGTCATCAAGCAGTACCACTCTGTCTGCGTACGCTGCAACGGTCTCCACATCGTGCGTGACCAGTACGACAGCGTTGCCCCGGGCCACATAGTGCCGAAGGAAAGACATCAACCTCTGCTTCAGCCCATACTCAAGCCCACGCGTCGGCTCATCAAGAACCAGCACCGCCGGTTCTGCCGCCACAACCGAAGCCAGCGCAACCCTCTGCCGCTCCCCTCCGCTCAGCGCCCTCGGATAGTGGTTTCTGTAGGCCAGGAGGCCGAACTCGTCGAGCGTGCGCTCCATACGTTCACGCGCTTCACGTGGCTGCACGCCGAGGTGCTTCAACGTGAACAGTATCTCGTCTTCAACCGTGTCACAGAAGAGATGGTCGTTCGGATTCTGAAACACGAAACCCACGGTCCGCGCCAGCGCGGCAACACTCACGTCGTCTGTCACAGTCCCGTTCACAGTCACCTGCCCCTTCCGAGGCTTGAGCAGACCGTTGAAGTGTTTCACGAGGGTGGACTTGCCTGAGGCATTCCTGCCCATGACGGCCAAGAGTTCACCTGGGTTCACCACGAGTGATACGTCGCTCAGTACCGGGCGTTCCTCCTCATACTGATAGCACAGGGACTCCACATGAATGATTGGCGACCCGTCAGTGACGGTTCTGGCTACGGGCGAGCGTAGTTCGGCAGACCGGAGCAGCGGGGTAAACGCATCGCGCGCCTCATCGACGTCGAGTGGCGTGACGCCGTTCCACAGTCCCTTTGCCCGCAGGGCTTCAGCCACCTTCACGATGGGAGGCACACCGATGCCCTCATCCGCCACGCAGGCAGACCCAAGCACGTCGCGTGCCGCGCCGTCAGCAGACACCGCACCGTCCACCATCACCACCATCCGGTCAACATACTGCACCACCCGCTCCAGCCGGTGCTCCACCAGAACGATGGTGAGGCCGAGTCGCTCGTGAAGTCCTGATATCAGTGAAAGAAGGCCCTCCGCGCTCTCCGGGTCAAGCTCGGAACTCGGCTCATCCAGCACAAGCACGCGCGGTCTCACCGCGAGAGCCGCCGCAAGAGCAACCTTCTGCTTCTCACCACCGGAGAGAGCGTTCACGGCAACCTTCCGAAGAGTAGCTATGCCCAGCACATCCAGTGCTTCCGTCACACGCGTCTCAATCTTAGATGGCGCCACGCCAAGGTTCTCCAGTCCAAAGGCGATGTCTCTCTCCACGTCCGTGCCAACAAGCTGGCTCTCAGGGTCCTGGAAGACCATGCCCACCCGCGTCGCAAACTCATGCGGCTGGTGAGACTCGGTGGAAAGCCCATTCACGGTCACAGTCCCGGAGAGTCTTCCTCCATGGAAATGCGGAATCAACCCGTTGATGCAGCGGCACAGGCTGGACTTCCCACTGCCTGAGGGGCCCGCCAGCAGTACGAACTCACCGTCCCCGATGTGAAGGTTGAGACGCCGCAAGGCCGCCTTCTCCTGTCCCCAGTAGGTGAAGGAGAAGTCATTGAACTCAATCAAGTGAGCCCCCACGCGGTATGACTCCTGCGAGACTGACTGATGAGAGAAGAACCACAAGCAGGAGGAGCAGCCCGACATCCTGTGCGCCCAGGGACAGCTCGCCAAGCGCAGGATAGTACTGGTAGCTGCCCACGCCGGAAATACCCATCACAATCGTGAGCACCATGCCGCATCCCACAAGGAGGAGCGCCAGATAGTCGCGCAGTGCCAGCTGTGCGTCACGATAGAACGTGCGCTTCACATCTGCACCATACGCCCGGGACTCCATCGCCTCCGCAACCTGGGCCGCCCTGTCGAGAGAGTTGGACAGGAGGGGCAGAATCAGCGCACCCCTGTTCCGTATGCGTTCCACAAGGCTCCCGCGGGAGAAGTCCAGGCCCCGCGACCGCTGTACGTCTGAAATAGTCCTGGCATCCTCCATCAGAACGGGGATATAGCGTGTAGAGAGAGACGTTATGAGCACAGAGCGGTAGGGCAGGCGCAACTTGATTGCCGCCCGCATCAGTTCATCCGGGTGCACGCACAGGTTGAGCAGCGTGAAGACAGAGATGATGCAGGAGAGCCGCACGGCCATGGCCGCGCCAAACGCGAGGGCTTCAACCGTCACGCGGGGGGTACCGAACAGAGGGAGATGTACGGCCGACTGCCACAGCACGTGGGCACCCTGGTTGCTCACAATCACGTTGATGATGATGATGGCCACGCACATGAGTCCCATGTACTTCATAGAGTGCGCCCATCGACGGAGCACACGGGCGGCCACGGCAAGGGGAATGGAAGAGAGAAACACTCCCGCAAGGAAGACCGGATGCTGCAGGACAAGAGATGCCGTCATCACCGTGACAACCCACGCCGGAATGACGAACGCGCTGAGGCGGTGTATGCCACTTCCGGTGTCTTCAAATGAGAATGAATTCTGCATGAGTCTTTCGCGACTGACAGGAAGAACGGGATTGCGGAACGGGCCTAGCCTGTCATACCCGGAACCGACTGAAGTGCGCCATCCACAATCACCGCACCACACCACAACGGCAGGCTCTCAGTAGCGTCAATGATCAGCGCATCTGCAGCCGCGCGCACGCCATCCATATCGCACCCCGACACCAGCAGCACCACGTTCTCGCACGCTCCCGTACCGGAGGGATTCCACGGATTCTGCATGGCCTCAAGAACACCTGCCCCTTCGGTGAAGCGGGCAACTTCTTCGCCGGCTGCCGAGAACACATGGAGTTCCCCGTCCTCAAGTTGCGTGAAGAGGCCAAGTTTGTCCCACAGGGCGTATATCTCCTGAACCGGCTCCGCAACCGCTGTGGCAACGAGGACGATGTTGCTGTGCTCTTTCTCTCCGGACGTGAGCCCGCTCACAGGCGTGACCTTCACGTCTCCGCTACCGGCATCGCGCAGAGTCTGCGCGATGCGCTCCGCATCAGACGCGAATGGCTGCTCGAAAGCGACAAGGCTCGGCCTCGTCTGCCCTTCATAGCCGTTCACGAAGATGGAGGGAAAACAGGCGATGGTCGCTGACACATTCCTGCGGAAGCTCCAGTCATGGAAGTCCCACCACTCAACATCGCCATCACGAAGCACGTAGTCGCACGCACCACTATCAGCCATGATGCCATTCATGCAGTAGAACCAGTCCACCTTCCCGCCATGCGGTGCACCGCCCACCCCATTGACCGCATCAACGAAGCAGTCCCCGTATGACGTCTCCACCTCCGCCAGGGACGCGAGCATCGCCATGGCAGTGGTATCCTCATCGAGAGCCACCACGGCATCGAACAGAACGTTCGCGCCGAAACCGGTGGTTGCCACCACGCGCATCTGCGCAGGCGTAGACACTGCAGGCGGTGTACCCTCATACACGGCTTCGCCATCCGGTGCGTCAGGAGCACATCCCGCCACGCAACACAGAAGCACGCCGCACAGGGCAGCCAAGGCAGGGCCTTGTCCTCTATGCCGGAGCACAGTCACGTGCGAATCCCACCTTTCTTCACGAGCCGCACGTCATAACCGGGACGGGCAGGGACTAGTACCCGTCGCGCCTTCCTCCAGCGAAGAAGAACAGCAGCACCACCACGAGTATCACCACAACAACGGCCACCCCCACCACAATCATGACGGTGGGGTCCGTGCCCTCGAAGAGGCCCTTTATCTTCTCTGCTATGTCATTGCCGGTTGAACCTGGGTAGGCCAGCGCCAATATCGGGTCATCAGCAGGCAGTGTAATCTGCAGGCTCGTATCACTCATCACTGTCCTGGGAACCTGCGCCCACATCCCTTCCACAACCTTGAACACACCCACGTTGGCGGCATCTGCAAGGCCGTCAAACGTAAGCGAGAAAGAGCCTGTCCCCTGCGGCTGGACCACGTAGGCACTCATCAGGCGGAAACCTGATGGACTGCTGGGAATGCTGGAAATGGGGTAGGGAATGATAGTCACGCTCGCCATCCCGGGAGATGCATACGTCAGGGCGATGTTGCTGGCACCTGCAGCATCGAAGCGCAGGAAGCTGGCAGTCACGTTGCGAATAGCGGTCATGCCGAGCGTGATGGGGTTCGTTGCGCCTGCGGCATCGCCGCTCCATCCCGTGAACGCGTAACCCATCGCGGGCACGGCAGTCAGCGTAATAGAGGTATCTGCCGGATAGCCGGCCGCCTCCGGCAGCACGCTCCTGGTGATAGTGCCGCCCATTGGCGGATTTGTCATTGCATAGAGCTGGTAGTAACCCTCGGCGGAGCCTTCGTCGCCATCTTCGGAAGCCTCAATCGTGAGCGTCACTTTCACTGTTTCGGGACTGTTCGACGCGTCGGAGTCCTTGATGGTTATCTCCGCCTCGTATTCCCCTTCTTCGAGGTCAGAGATATCCACCATCACATCTACTTCTTCCTCGTCATCCTCATCCTCCGAGGTCCCATTCCTGGGACTCAGTGTGAGCCAGGTTGCATCATCAGTCAGCGTCCACTGAAGAACATCCAGGCCGGAATTCCAGATAGTGAGCACTTCATCATCCGGGTCGTCTTCACCTTCAACCGCCTCGAAGCTGAACTTCGAAGGGCTGAAGTCTATCTCCGGCTCTTCATCCTCCAGCTCTCCCGTTACTTCAAGAGTGACATCGATATCCTCTTCACCCCCATCCCAGGAGACGGTAATGGTGGCCTCGTAGGTATCAGGGTCGAGGTCTCCGATATCAACGGAGAGCGTCACGCCATCATGTTCGCCGGAGGAACTGCCGTCGTCCGAACTGACATCGAGCCAGTCCTCATCGCAGTCGACTTCGAGTTCCCAGTCGAGCGAACCGGGGTCCTCACATGAATTCCACAACTCCAGGACCTGGTCGTCGGGGTCTCCATCATCGATGTCAGCTTCGAAATCGAACGATTCGGGAAAGAAGACTATCTCGTCGCCGGAAGACGCTTCGAGAATCTCGAGCACCACGTCCACCGTCCGGGGACTGTTATCCGCATCGTCAGATGTAATGGTGATCTCCGCGCTATACGTATCGACCGCGAGGCCGCCCGTGTCGATGGATATGGTCACCTCGTCGTCCTCACCCGTCGAACTGCCGCTCGACGGACTCAGCGAGAGCCAGACCGCATCGTCCGAGACTTCCCAGTCGAGCGTCCCATCGCCCTCGTTCCAGATAACGAACTCCCTGTCCAGCGGGTCATCGCCATCCACGGTCGCCATGAACTCGATGTCCGCATCATCGTAGCCAATCTCCGGGTCGCCGCCGGAAGACGATGAAAACTGCGGCTCAACAGGGTACGGCATACCCAACAGCGCAGGAATAGCGTACGAGGTCATCCACTCTTCGTTCGAAGCATCGCCATCCTCGTACTCGAAGTAGCCACCGCTAGCCTGTAGAAAGAGGAGGTGATACACCGCGCTGTCGCCGTCCTTCTGCCAGTCCAGGCCGTCGGGGTCCTCTCCCGCTGCCTCAAGCGCCATAATAGCCCAGGCATCAGAGGCCGCATTGGAGTCATCGCCCTCCAGTTGGGGGAATCCTCCGTCTTCATTCTGCACGGCAGCCAGGAAGTCGAGCGCATCCTGGATGGCATCGGAACTCGAACTCTCACCCGCGGCCCTGAGCGCCATGATGGCCGCCGCCGTGTTGTCCACATCACTATCGTCGCTCCCATCCACATCCACGTCCTGCGTCCAGCCACCATCATCATTCTGGTATTCAAGAATGAAGTCGATTATCTCATCGTCAACGCTCTCGCCGGCGGCAACCAGGGCCAGCACACCCCAGAAATCGTCGTTGAGAAGCGTGTCATCACCAATCTGCCTGAGACCGCTCTCGGAATCGTCCTCGTAGAGAGCTTCAAGCCCTGCCACGTAGTCTTCGCCGCCGAAGTCGGTGGGGTCCTCATCGGCCGCGACGATGGCCGGAATCATCCGCGCCCAGTCGGTCGCCTCAAAGTCGTCTATCTGGTTTTCCGCCTCGGCTTCGAGATACTCAACAATGGTGTCACCACCATCGTCCCAGTCGCCGGGGTCCTCACCCGCAGCCGAGATGGCCATCACGGCCCATGCAGAGATGGCGAATCCGCCGATGGAACCATCGGAGTCCTGCGCGTCCCTGAGGTAGTCGAGCGCGTCCGTAATCTCGGAATCGTCCTCGTCGAAGGGATAGCTGCCCGCAGCGAGCACCCCGAGCGGTGCCGCCAGCAGGGCCACAATCGATGCCGAAAGACAGAATGATGCAATCCTGGAAAAAGATGAGTGTAGGGTCATATGTGCACTATACATCCGCCCCATGAAACATGACAAAGTTGGGACCGTCTGGCTACTGCAGGCGGATGCCTCTCCTTTCAGCAAGTACAACGAGTGTACTCACCGAAACGATTACGATGAGCCATGGCAATATGAGAGTAAATCCACCCGACTTTTCCGCGATGCCGCCAACCGACTCCGGGGCGGGGCGGTAGTACTGCCCCGTCAGCGCAATGATTGCGTATGACGTGTTCTCAACCGGCATCGGAAATCCTGCTCCATCGTAGTACGGGATACTGCCGTCTGACTGCTGCTGCGCCAGGATGAAGTCGACGGGGCTCTCACCGTTCATCTGCCATGAACCGCCTGTCGGGTCCTGCCCCGCAATCGCGATGCCATCAATACCCCATGAACTTGATGAGACGTTCTGCTCGCCCCACGAAGAGAAGCCGCCTGACGACCCCTGGGTCGACTTCAGGAAGGCGAGTCCGTCCTGGACCTCCTGCGAATACGCAGGCACTCCAGCCATCACCAGTGCCACGATTGCTGACCCCGTGTCGTCTGCGCTCGTTGCGTAGAATGGTTGTCCGGGGATGTTCCACGACCAGCCACCATCGCCGTCCTGGTTGGCCCTGATGAAGTCAACCGCCCCTGCTACCTCAATCGAGGTGCGCGAGACACCTGCAGCGACCAATGCTCGAACGGCCCACACGTCGTCATTGAGCAACGTGTAGTCACCGGTCCCTTCGTCAAACTGTCCTTCGCCTGCATCGTACCGGTCGAGCAACGCTGAAAGATAGTCGCCGGCAGTCGTCACAAAGCCATCGCTATAGCTGCCGAAGGAGGAAGGGTCCTCATCCGCAGCCACGGCCGCAAGAACCATCCGCGCCAGCGCAGTGGTGATGTTTCCGGAGATGCCGGGGTTGGCTTTGATGTAGTCCACAAGAGAAGCGCCGCCATTGGACCAGGAATTCGGGTCTTCTCCTGCAGCACCGATGGCCATGCAGGCCCACTGTGAAGCCGAGTCACTCTGTATATTGCCCGAGGGGAGTTGTTCACCGGCAAGGTAGTCCAGCGCATCCTGAATCGCGCTGCTGTTCGGCGACAGTGGATAGCCAGAATCAGCCACCACCATCCCCGCACAGGGCAGAAGCAGCGCCAGCGCCATCACTGCCGCGCAGAAAGCCTTCACAATCCGGTTCAAGAGCACACCCCCATTCATGGTCCGCGTGGCAGTCTCACCACACGATAAATACTATTTGATTATATTAAAGATACCCTGATTTCACAAGCCATCTGCGTGTGAAATACAGGATGACCAGTATCAGCACCACGGGAAGCACGACGGACCACCACGGCATCTCAACACGAGCAGGAGGAAGCACCGCAACCGCGAAGGTGAATTCTCTCTCCTGGCGAAGCTGCGCGGATACTGACGGCCACGTCACCACCACGTCCACACGCACTGACTGCCCTTCGGCGGAAGGGGCATCCTCCGGCACCGCCACGCTGACGTAGACGATGTCGGCGCACACGTAGCCCCTGTCAAGCAGATACCGTGACTGCTGAAGGGAGTGTTCGCAGGACGTTCTCTCCGGTGAAGTCTCGCCAGGTTCCACCTCAAGTGACAATTGCGCTGAAGCGTCGACTGCAGCGTCCACGTCCGACGGAACGTCGCGGGAGAGGGTCACCTCCCACCCTTGTGGAACGTCAGACGCTGATAGTGCGACCACCGCAGGCACCGTACCATCGATGTTGTAGAAGCCGATACGTGTGACCACGAACTCTCCCGCCGTCACCACGAGGTCGGTGTCTTCCTGGATGGTGCCGAGTGAGTAGCGCTGTTCTTCAGCGGATACAGTGCAGGCAAGTGCGGAGAAGGTCAGAAGAAGGAGAGCCGACACCACCACAGGGCGGGTCCGGTTCATCCGACATGCACACTGCTGTCTCATTGTGCGGCACTCACCACGCGATAGTAGAACTCACTGCCGTAGGCGGCGGGCGGCTGGTCCGCAGGAATCGTCAGCCAGTGCCACACGTCAACGGTCGTTTCCTCACCGGCATTGGCACCCGCGACGGTGGCATAGTCGGTGGTCAGAACGGTCGCAGACCCACCCTCAGCGTCGGTGTCCCACGTCATCCCCTCCAGCGGAATGACTGAATCACCCGCAGACGTGAGACCTCCATCTGCTTTCACCTGTACGTTGCAGGGAACCGTGGTCTCCGGTCCCACAACCAGCGTCACCGCCCCATGCTCCACCGCCTGCCCGAGTTCCGGCGCATCCACCGTTCCGCACACCACGGGACCGAAGTTGATGCCCGGCTCCCCACGGTCAATCATGGTGAAGGAGATAACCTGGCATGGACCCTCCACGTCGACCGCAGTCAATCCGTCGCTGGGGATATACCAGTAGTCATCGTCGCACGCGGCCGACGCCCGCAGATGATGGGTGCCCGTCTCTTCGAACTGCACCTCCGTAGAACCGTCAGGCCCCGTCACGCAGCAATCGCCGCCAACACACACGGATGCGCCCTGCATCGGTTCCCACGTACCCGTGCCTGAGTAGCCGTCATCGACGAAACACTCCACCTCGACGGTGACAGGCTCACCACAGGCAACAATCGTTGCATCAGTAGAGAGACGAAGCGGACGGCAGTTGATGCCATAGCCGTAATACACGATGACCTCGTGGTGGGGAGAGGTTGGCTCCATGCTGTCATAGCCCAGCAGAAACCGGTCGAATGAATCCGCAGGGGCGGGGGCAAATGAGTCGTTCCTGACACGGTATGCCCAGCCCACAGAGCCGGACTCGCGGTAGCCTCCAACACCTCTGAGGTAGAAACCCATTCCGGGGAAGTACGCATCGGAAATCTCATAGCTGAAGCTGCCTTCCACGCTGGCCTGGTGCAGCGCCGCAAGTATGCTCGTGGCGCCAAGAGAGTCGTCACCCGGGCCCAGGTCATATGTGCTGTTGTCGGACAGCCTCGTTCCCAGGTAGCGGCCGTCCTCGACGTACAGACGGTACTGCTTGCCGGTGCTCGCAGTGACCGTCACTTCCGGTGGGACCACCACGGTGCCCGACCAGATGGTTTCGTAGGCTCCGGTATCACGGAACGTATCGGCATCGACAGGTCCCTCAACCCTGAGGAACACCGTGACGCCGTCGTCCGCCGCAACCGGCCCGGACACTGAAGACGACACGGGCAGCAGCCCGATGGTCAGACACAACGCCGCGGCTGCGCACAGGAGTACCCGTCTGAAGGAAAGACTCTGCGAATGGGCGGGACCGGCAGAACCCCTCTGAACAGCTCCCCTCACACGCATCAATCGTCGCGCCGATTCAAGCATAGTTGATGTAACACCAGTTGTGGCGATAGTAGCATTGAGCCAGAACGACTTCAAGCTGCGAGTGGAGGGGGGGGTATCTGCAGGGGCGATGGAATGCCACGCCCGTAGCGCTGTAGGTTGCACACGGTTATGATGGAATGGGGTTGTTGTTCGTGATGTAGGGGCTCTTCGTGAAGAGCCCGTGCACCGTCTCAGGACAAGGCCGGAGCCCACAGCACGCCGCGATCCGTCGACTCTGCAGGACGGCAACAACCTTGCTTCATGGCAACCGACGGGCCGTTCTCGAACGGCCCCTACAGTCAGACTGCCAGACTCCGATGTAGATGGGCAGCGAGAGGCTGCTGTCAAAAACGTGTGATGCGGGGCTATCCGTAGGGGCGATGGCATGCCTCGCCCGTAACGATGTGTATTACACGAGGTTGCGGTGCAAGACCATCACGCCGAACGTCGCTCGTCGCTCGGTTTCGTCCGTGTCCGTCCGTGTTCTGACCGCTCTCACACACCGCGGACGGTGACAGAGGAAACGTACAACCGCGCAGCCTCAGCCATGAACTGCAGCTCTGTCACGGAATACGGCTTCACCTCTGCGTACGCCGGGTCAATCACGTCAGGTCCCGGACGATACTGCTGCAGAAAGTAGTGCTCACTCTTACCGAGGTGCTGTGCGATGCCAACCACGTCGGATTTGCTCACAATGCCCGGCACGCACGTCGTACGAAACTCGTGCGGGACCCCTGACCGCTTCAACAGCTCAATCGAACGCTCGATGCGGGAAGAGTCCATACCTGCAACCCCGCTCGCCAGCGGATACTTCTCGAAAGAGGTCTTCACGTCCATAGCCACGTAGTCCACAATCCCCGCCCCCAGCACCTCCACCAGCGTCTCAACCGCGTAGCCGTTCGTGTCCAGCTTCACGGCGAGGCCCATGTCGTGCAGCCTCTTCAGAAGCGCGACCACCGGCGCGCCGCTCACAAGTGGCTCACCTCCGGTGACCACCACTCCGTCGATGAACCCTTCCTTCTTCTGCAGGGATGCGAACACGTCGTCCAGCTCCAGGTCGGGCTGAAGCTCCGGACTCAGCACCAGTTCAGGGTTCTGGCAGAAGGGGCAACGGAAGTTGCACCCTCCCAGGAAGAGCACTGAGGATATCTTCCCGGGAAAATCAATCAGGGAGACGCCCTGCACTCCACAGACTCTCATGACACCGTTGCCGTGGACTCACACTGCGGAGGCAAGCGCATATCCCTTTCTCTGCTTGAACTCTTCCCGCTTCCCCTCATTCCACTGCTGCACCGGACGGAAATAGCCCACCACGCGGGAGTACACCTCACATGATTCGCCGCACTCGGGGCACTTCCACTGCTCCCCGTGCTGATACCCGTGGGTATTGCAGATGGAGAATGTCGGCGTCACGGTGAAATACGGCATCCTCACGCTGTTGGTGATGCGCCGCACCATGAGTTTGCACACCTCAGGGTCGTCTATCCTCTCCCCAAGATAGCCGTGGAAGACGGTGCCGCCGGTGTACTTCGTCTGGAGGCGGTCCTGGTGAGTGAGCGCCTCGAACACATCGCCGGAGTAGCCAACGGGAAGATGCGTGGAGTTGGTGTAGTACGGCTCGTTGTCGCCCGCTGCGACGATTCCCGGGAAGCTCTGCCTGTCCAGCCTGGCGAGCCGATAGCAGGCGCCCTCGCCCGGAGTGGCCTCAAGGTTGAACAGTTCGCCCGTCTCCTCCTGGAAATCGGACAGCCTCTTCAGCATGTAGTCGAGCACCTCCTGGGCCCAGGCTTCTCCTTCCTCCGTGTCGATGCCCTTGCCAAGGAAGTTGAGGCACGCCTCATGCATCCCGATAAGGCCGATGGTGGAGAAATGGTTGGCCCAGTAGCTCCCAAGTCTCTCTTTGACCGCAGCCAGATAGACGCTCGAATACGGATAGAGCCCATCCTTAGTGAATTGTTCAATCGCCTTGCGCTTGATCTCAAGACTGTTGCGTGCCAGCACCATCAGCCGGTCGAGCCGCTCAAGGAAATCCTCACGCGACGCCGAGAGATAGCCAAGCCTGGGCATGTTGATGGTCACCACGCCGACACTGCCGGTGAGAGGGTTGGAGCCGAAGAGGCCACCACCGCGCTTCCTGACCTGTGCCAGGTCCAGCCGCAGTCGACAGCACATGCTCCGCGTGTCCTCTGGGTTCATGTCTGAATTGACGAAGTTGGCGAAGTAGGGAATACCGTACTTCGCAGTCATCTTCCACAGAGAGTCGAGCTTCTCGTTGTCCCAGTCGAAATCCTTGGTGATGTTGTAGGTCGGAATCGGGAACGTGAATATCCTGCCCTTCGCATCACCCGCCATCATGATGTCGCAGAACGCACGGTTGATAAGGTCCATCTCTTCCTGGAACTCCCCGTACGTCTCCTCCTGCGGCTTGCCATCGACGATGACCGCCTCCGAGGCAAGATGGGAGGGGGGATTCAGGTCCATGGACAGGTTGGTGAACGGCGTCTGGAAGCCCACGCGGGTCGGTACGTTCAGTCCGAAGACGAACTCCTGCATCGCCTGTTTCACGCCCTTGTAGTCCAGGTTGTCATAGCGCACGAAGGGGGCCAGTAGCGTGTCGAAGTTTGAGAACGCCTGCGCGCCGGCAGCCTCTCCCTGCAGTGTGTAGAAGAAATTGACTATCTGCCCAAGCGCACTGCGCAGGTGCTTGGGCGGCGTGCTCTCCACCTTGCCACGGACACCGCCAAAGCCCTTCAACAGCAGGTCCTTCAGGTCCCAGCCACAGCAGTAGACGCCAAGGATGCCCAGGTCATGGACATGGAAATCAGCATTGGTATGTGCATCGCGAATCTCCGGCGGATAGATAGTGCCTATCCAGTAGCGGGAGGCGATTCCGGCAGAGATGTAGTTGTTCAGCCCCTGGAGCGAGTAGTCCATGTTGCTGTTTTCATTCACCCGCCAGTCGGCTCTGCCGAGGTAGTCGTCCACCATGTTCCTGGCGCCCTCGAGCAGCCTGCGGGACTCCCTCATCTTGGAGTGCTGCTCGCGGTAGAGGATGTAGGCCTTGGCAACCTTCGTGTGACCACCCTCAACGAGCGCCTTCTCCACAAGGTCCTGCACTTCTTCCACGGTGGGGATACGGCCGTCGCGGCACGTGATGCTGAGGATGGAGGTCACATAGGACTCGATGCCGTCCGCGACCGACCGGTCGCTGTCGCCAACTGCCTTCTCAGCCTTGAAGACCGCTTCAGCGATCTTCCCCGGTTCAAAGGGAACAACGTTGTTCCCTCGTTTACGAATACTCTCAACTTTGTAATCTGTCATGGGGTAGCCCTCCTCTTGACGACAACGAAGTGCGAATCACGGCAGTTGGGTATTATGAACAACACAGACCCACCAGACCACTTCCCTCGCCCTCACCACTACATGTTGTGGTATAGCAATGCCATTTGTCAATATCTTGTGTTAGTACTTTGGACGTGGTAGGGAGATCGTCATCCCCTCGTGGTTGTTCGCGCCGGTGAGGGCATGCCTCGCGCGGCAAAAAACAAGGAAATCTTCAGTTGGCGGTCGCATCGAACGTGGAGAAGGAAAGCCCTGCCTCGGCAAGGCTGCCGGAGACGCGGGCAAGTTCCGCATCACCACAGACAAGCACACACGGCACGCCGGATGAAGCGGCTTCAATCACGGTCTCCATGGCTGCCCATGAACAATGCGGTTGAATGCCGGCTGAACGCAGCGAGATGAGTGATTCCACGCCTGCTGCGGCAATCAGTCGCGCATTCTGCACCCGTTCCCTCAATCGCCACAGGTCGACACCACGGGACCCACCGTTCTGGATGGACGGCACCGTCACCACCACAACCTCGGCCGCGGACAGGGGAATAACCCCTTCTATGTTCGTGACGGCCACGTCGGTACCGGCGTCGGCATCCGCCATCACCCTGGCCTTCGCAGGGTCAGCGTCCCCGACCGAGCGTGCATACAGAAGGCCTTCGCGCATCTCCAGCGCCACAGACTGCCCTGCGCACAGCTTCTCAGCAGCGATGGCTGCGGTGAAGGAAATATCCATCACCACGCGTCCCACGCGGTCGCTGTACTCCTGCAGTTCCCTCGCGCTGCGCAGCAGCCAGTCGACGCCCTGCGGCGTCACGGAGTAGCGGCCACGCCCACGGAACACCACCAGTCCGGCGGTGATGAGGTCCTTCATCTGCTCGGACACCGCCTGCACGGTGATGCCCAGTTGAGAGGCAACCTCTTTCTGCTGCACGGAGGGCTGGCGGGAGGCAATCTCCACCAGTATGCGGAACCTGGTTGAGATACTTCGGCTCAAGAACACATGCGCCATTCTGGCAGGGATTATACCACCGGAGGCAATCAGAAACTGCCCATGGAGAGGGACGTCGCCCGGTCGCCTGGCGTCGTCCGTGTCAGTCGGTGATTGTCCGTGTTCTGAGGTGTCCAACCGTTCAGGACGTGCGGGGGTTGTTGTCCGAAATGTACGGGTCGTTCGTGAACGACACTGCGGGGTGGGGCGGGGTTATCCGCCGGGGCGATGGCATGCCTCGCCCGTGACGCCGCGTACCACACACGGTTGAGCTGGGAAGGGGTTGTTGTTTCTGGTGTAGGGGCTCTTCGTGAAGAGCCCGTTCGCCACCTTGGGACAAGGCCAGACCCCACCGCGCGACGCAATCCGCAAACACCGCAGGGCAACTACAACCTCGCTTCATGCCAACCAACGGGCCGTTCCCGAACGGCCCCTACAGCAACACGTTCGGAATTACGGGGACACCATTCACAGACTATTCCAACTGATTTGAGTATGGTGTCCCCGTAATTCTCGGCGGCGTGCGGTGGGGCTATCCGTAGGGGCGATGGCATGCCTCGCCCGTAACCCTGTGTATCACACGCGGTTGTGGCGCACTGCCACCACGCCGAAAACGGGTCGCTCGTCGCGCCACTTCGTCCGTGTCAGTCCGTGATTGTCGGTGTTCGTCCGTGTTCCGGTTGCGTCTCAGACATCTGCGCAAGGGCAAGGTAGAACCGTTTCACCAGCGGATCGCACATCACGTCGGACGCTTTGATTTCACGCACCAGGCGAATGCCCTCAATGGAACGACATCGGCTCAGCGCCACGTAGACCTGGCCGGAGGCAAAGGCTCCATTTCCCAGGTCCACAAGCACGTTGTCCATGCTCTTGCCCTGGCTCTTGTGAATAGTCACGGCCCAGGCGAGCATCAACGGATATTGTGTGTACCTGCCCACAGGCTCAGCCACAATGCTGTCCCGCGCCACATCGTAAGAGTACTTGAAGGTCTCCCATGAGACAGGGAGAACATCGTACACACTGTCTTCATCGCCCAGTAGACCCACCCGGATACTGCTCTGTCCAAGCTCCTTCACTTCGCCCAGGGTGCCATTGACCCAGCGCCGTTGGTCGTCGTTCTTCGTGAACATCACCCGGGCACCCTGCTTCAACCTCAGGTCAAGTGGCGAGGGAAGCCTGTCGTCTTGAAGAGAGAACCTGCCCTCGATGTTACCCTCGAACCAGTACGGTTGCGAGGTCAACTGCGCCAACTCCTGTCGGTTTATCGCGTCGGCTCGACTGTTGGTACAGGTGAGTGTGAGGTCACAGGTGAGGTCGTCCTGCTGATAGCACCGCTGATTGACCTCGGCTGTTGCGGAATCGGCGTCATCTCCGATACGGATACTGTTGAGGATGTCCACGAAGTGGCTGTCCGTCTGGCGGTAGACTGAGGTCAACTCCACGGGTACCAGAGAAGTCCTCTGGAGGGCAAAGGAACTGAAGAAGAACGGGCTCGCGTATCCTTTGGCCCTGAGTACTTCCCGTTCCTGCCTGGGAACAACCGGCGGCAACTGGAAAAGGTCCCCAACGAGCAACAATTGTACTCCTCCGAACGGACTGTCATCGTCGCGGTTCTTCCTGAGGAACTTGTCCATGCTGTCCATAACATCGCAACGGACCATGGAAATCTCATCCACTATCAGCAGTTCCAGCTTCCGGTAGAGCCTTCGGTCACGGACGAGTTTGATGTCCTCATCCTCGTTAATCTTCGGCGCCAGGCGGAAGAATGAATGGATGGTCACTCCATTCACATTCAGGGCGGCCACACCGGTCGGAGCCACCACAACGTGCTTCCTGGTTGTGACAGTCCTGAGGTAATGAATAAGGGTGGACTTGCCGGTTCCCGCATTGCCGGTGACAAACACAATCGGACAGCCTTCTTCCACCAGGTCACGAACCACCCTGTATTCGTCCAGGATGTCGATGCCCTTGAGGGGGTCCAGTGCATTCAAGCGGGCGCGTTGCTCCTGCTCTCGTGACGCAGCCCGCTGGTTGAGGTCTCCAATGTTGACGGACCTGCTTCCGGAGGGTTCTTTCATTGACTCAATCAAGCTCTCTCTTTGTCGTGCTGTCCGCGCTCAGAACATCAGGGCATGGTTGCCATTCCTGATGGGAGACAGGTCCCGCGTCCACGGAACCCGTCTGACGGATTGTAACACCGGAGGGAACCACCAACTGCCCGGACTACCCCGTTCTGAGCAGGGTCAGGCTCCCATGCCTGCACGCTCGGTCCGGTTCGGTCGTCCGGACAGGCTCCCACGCCTGCCCGCCTCATGGTTGTCACACGCCCAAGGTTGGTGACGGCATGCCTCGCCCGTAAAGTAGAAAGACTACAGTACAAGAACATCTGGCCCGACTCGCCCACAGGACACTTTCGAACATCAATGCCAGTGGCAGGAAATCGAGAGCATAGTATTACACAATTGTTGTGTATTACTTGCAATTTTGTTGCAAATAGTATAACTTCCACCCATGCGACAAGGAGAGTTCGTAACCGCGAAGGCAACGGGCCACACCTCCACTGGAGGGAGAGTCAAATTCGGCGCCCAAGACTGGGCTATTCTGCATCGTTTCGAGTGCGTCGTCGACGGTTTCGGCCAACTGCTTGGCTCAAACTGTGAAATCGTCCTGCACGCACTAGAGGACCCATCACGGTCCGTCATCAGAATCGCCAATGGTTCCGTCACCGGCAGGACAATTGGCTCTCCCATGACGGATTTCGGAATGCAGATTGTGCACAACGCTGACAAGCTGGAAAGCGATGTAGTCGGGGTCTACCACACCAGGTCCAACCGGGGCACGCCTCTCAAGTCAGTGACCGTACTGATACGAAACCCCAAAGGAAGGCCGATAGGGATGCTATGCATCAATATGGACCTGGCCGTTCCGCTTGTGGATTTCGCACGAGAACTCCTCGCCTCAGCACAGGCCACTTCCGAAACAACCGTTGAGCACTTTCCGTTGAACGCTACTGACCTGATCAGCAGTGCGCTCGAAGAGGCTATGGCGGAAGCTAATCATGGCGGAAGACTCTCTGCACGAGAAAAGAACAGGCTTGTAGTGGCGCAGATGCATGGGCGAGGCGTCTTCCGAGTGAAGGGCGCAGTCGACATCGTCGCTCGCAAGATGGGTATTTCCCGATACACAGTCTACAACTACCTGAGAGAGGCCCGGGTTGATTCCGCACTGGAACAATAACCGGGTCCTGACATACCAGAACGAGGGGGCCTAATCAGAATGGAAATCATAGACACTACCTCTGCACCAGGTGCCGTAGGACCGTACTCGCAAGCCATTTCGCAAGGCGGTCAGCTATATGCATCGGGTCAGATACCGCTGGATCCCGCCACGGGACAATTGGTGAGCGAAGATTTTGAGGCACAGGCACGCCAATGCCTCGTGAACCTTGCCGCAGTCCTAAAGGCTGGCGGTTCTTCACTGGGTCAGGCGCTCAAAGTGACCGTCTACGTAACCGACCTTCGAGACTTCCCGAAACTCAATGCGATATACGCCGAGTTCTTCAGTCAACACCACCCTGCAAGGTGCTGTGTGCAAGTATCGGCCTTGCCTCTGAATGCCCAAGTGGAGATTGACGCTATAGCCATAGTCCCCTGAGTCAGGGACGAGCCCTGGCCAGACGTTCGTGGGCACACCGTCAGACAAAGGAGGTGACAGGATAAAACGTGACCGAACGCGCAAATATTGCTAGGACACGAGAATATCAAGGAGGTACCAAGAAATGAGAGGTTCAATTACCAAACGCTCAGCCTATCTGGCTCTCACTCTCGTAATGCTCTTCGGAGTATTGGCAGGGTGCGCCGCACCAACGGCCGATGCACCTGCTCCCGATGAAGACACCCCATCCCCCGCTGCTCCGGGGCAAGACATGATTGAGATCACGATGGGAAACCTCTGGGGAGGTGGACACATTCAGCAGGTGACGGACCAGTTCGTTGAGTGGTGCGAAGAAGCCACTGACGGCCGGATGAAGTTCACCGTCCTGCCGGGTGAGACCGCTGTTCCTGTAGAAGACCATCTGGACGCGACGGGAGAAGGCGTCTTCGACCTCAACTACATGTATGAGGGCTATTACCAAGAAGAGATCCCAGCCTTCCAGATAATGACCGGAATCCCGGGAATGCTTCGTGAGCCAGCAGACGCGTGGAAGATATCGAAGCTCGGAGGTTGGGAAGGCCTGTCTCAGAAGATATACGCGGAGCACGACATCGCGTTTGTGGGACGCATAGCCAGGGCCGCCGACGCAATCGTCTCGACCGTCCCTATCGCCCACGTCGCAGACCTGAAGGGTCTCAAGATACGGAGTGAGGGCATCGACGCTGAAGCTCTAAATTCCCTGGGAGCAAGCACTGTGTTTACGCCTCAAGACGAGGTCTACGTATCACTCAGTTCGGGTCTGCTGGACGCAGCCGAGAGCGGTGATGCAACGTCTCAGTACGACACCGGCTTCTATGAAGTCGCCAAGCATTGGATTCAACCACCGCTGCAGAACTGCGCGTTGGGATTAGTCCTGAACGCCAACATGGATTTCTGGAATTCGCTCTCTGGAGCCGACAGGGCTCTCATCGACAAGATATGGCATTACACGGGAGAGGTCATCATTCACGATCAGGAATACCGCACAAAGTCAGTGTTGGAACTGGTCCAGAAGGAACACGGGGTAACCGTGTACTACTGGGATGATGAAGACCTCAAGGCATGGAGTGAAGCTGTGATGTCCAACGTTGAACAGCATCCTGAAGACCCCTACTGGGTAGAGGCATGGGATCTGCTCGCATCTTACCAGGAGGCGATGGGCTACTAAAGTAGCCCATCTCTCCCACACTTGAACGGTCTTAGCACATCATTTTGCGAATGCCGCAAAGGCGGGATATGGGAGCACATGAAGAAAGCCATTCACTTGATTGACAGAGTCACCGATTGGACCGGCCGATACCTCGTACTGGTTCTGCTGCCGCTCATTGGTGTCGCGCTGTATGAAGTTATTGCCAGGTTCATGTTCAACAAGCCGACTGTGTGGGCACACGAAACAACTTCGCTGATATTTGGAGCCTATGTCGTTCTGTTGGGAGCCTACACGCTGCTCGTCAAGCAGCATGTGCGGGTGGATATCCTGTGGGCGCGACTTTCTGAACGCGGCAAGGCCATCGCAGACCTCGCTACCAGCGGATTCTCTTTTCTGTTCACCGGTGCTCTCTTCTGGTATGCAACAGAAAAGGCGATTCATTCGATAGCCACACACGAGACTTCGGTCACCGTGTTCGGTCCACCACTATATCCGTCACGAGCCATCCTGGCGATAGGATCGCTCATGCTGCTACTGCAGCTCGTATCCAAGTTCTACCATGACCTGGAGATAACCCGAGCCATCAACGGCCAATCCACGGAGTCTCCAAGAGAGGAGGCGTAGTGGACCTCGGACCATTGGCAGTGATGCTTATCATGTTCGGGTCCCTCATCGTCCTTTTGATGACGGGGCTCCCCGTTGTCTTTGCAATGGGAGCCGTCGGTGCCCTACTGGTGTTCGTGCTCTGGGGTCCGACTGTTGCGCCATTCGCCCTGCACGCAAACGCGTTCGCCGTCATGAGCAACTACTCCCTGATTGCCATCCCTTTCTTCGTATTCATGGCGCTCATACTGCGCTCATCAGGAGTTGCTCATGACCTATTCTCGTCGATGCGCCTGTGGTTCGACCGGGTGCCGGGCGGAATGGCTATGGCAGTCGTCGCCGTCAGCGTTGTGATTGCAGCCATGTCTGGCGTCATAGCCACGGGAATCGTCATCCTTGGAATTGTGGCCGTGCCAGAGATGTTGAAGGCAGGGTACAGTAAAGAAATGGCGCTCGGCCCGGTGATGGCCGGCGGATGCCTCGCTCAGTTGATTCCACCTAGCACGGGCTTCATCGTGTACGGGTCGCTGGCCGAAGTTTCGGTAGGAAGACTGTTTGTCGGCGGGATCATACCCGGACTCCTGCTGGCTGGCCTTTTCATGCTTTACATTGGGATTCGGTGCACACTCAAACCAGAGCTTGCCCCTGCCATACCTGCAGAAGAGAGAGGCACAATGCGCGAGAAGGTCTCATCGCTTCGCAGCCTCATTCTTCCAGGTGTCCTAATCGCAGTCGTACTCGGTTCTGTTTTTTTCGGCGTGGCCGCTGCGACCGAGGCAGCAGCCCTCGGCGCCGCAGGCGCGTTGGCCTGCGCCGCAATCAAGCGTCAACTCAGATGGTCAGATGTTCGCGATGCCTGCCTTTCGACCGGCAAAGTGACGGCCATGTTGATCTGGATATTCTTCGGCGCCTACTGCTTTAAGACAGTCTTCGTAGTCGCGGGAGGACCGCACTACGTGACGGAGTGGGTCGCCGGCCTCAACATCAACGACACCAGTATCATAGGAGTCATGCAGCTCATCTTCATCACTATGGGCTGCTTCGTACAGGAAGTTGTCATCCAGCTCATAAGCATGCCGGTATTCTTGCCGATCGTAGACTCACTGGAACTCAGTAGACTGTGGTTCGGAGTACTCTTCCTGACAACAGCGCAACTATCCTTCCTCACACCTCCATTCGGGTTCGCGCTGTTCTACATGAAGAGCGTGGCACCGGAAGGGATAGGGATGTCCGACATCGTGAAATCCGTCCTTCCCTATATTCCCCTGCAGATTATCCCTGTCATACTGGTACTGCTCTTCCCCGTTCTGGCTACATGGCTACCGGGTCTGATGATTGGATCCTGATAAATACTGATACCTGAGAGGTCGGCCCAACATGACTGACAGCAGTCTTGGAGGGCCGAACTCTCGACATGTAAGGAGTAAACATGCCGACTGAAACCGAGGCCCGACTGGTTGAAATACTGAAACTGGAGGTCAAGCCCGCGCTTGGAGTGACGGAAGCAGCGGCGGTGGCTCTCGCTGCCGCATGCGCGTACCGCGCCGTTGGAGGGGAGATACTAGAGATAGCAGTCGAGGCAGACCCCGGCTTGTACAAGAACGGCATCTCGGTGATGGTGCCGGGAACAGATCAGCAAGGTTCGCCGTTCGCGGCAGCCATCGGTGCACTCGGGGGAGTGCCCGAATACGCGCTTGAAGTGCTGAAAGACATCACCCAAGAACAGATTGACGCCGCCAAGCGGCTCGTGGCAGAAGAACGCGTCCACGTGGACGTGGCGACCAACACCGTAGGCATTTGCGTCGACGCAACGGTACGCACGGACAGGGGCGTCGGACGAGCGATTATCAAGGGCACTCATGACAACGTCGTTCTCGTTGAAGCTGACGGGAAGACCGTTCAGCAGGAATCGCATCGCGCGCAGGCCGAACACCCGACACTCGAGGGCCTGAAGTTCGCAGACCTGTTCGCTTTCGCCCGCAACGTCGACGTGAAAGAAATCCGCTTCCTCGCTGAGGCGGCCAGCGTCAATCAATACCTTGCACAGCAAGGTCTTGATGGCCGACATGGAGCAGAGCTTGCCCATGAACTACGCAGCCTCGTGGCTCGCGGAATACTGGCAGATGACCTGTTCACACAGGTAGAGATTATGGTGGCAGCAGCATGTGACGCACGCATGGGCGGCGTTCCCGTAGCGGCAATGAGCGTTGCAGGTTCCGGCTCTCATGGCATCACCGCGGTATTGCCACTCGTAACGATTGCGACAAAACAGTCAATTAGCGAGGAAACACTCATTCGCGCCATCGCATTGAGCTGCCTCACAACAATCTACATCAAGTCTTTCTCAGGAAGGCTCTCGGCCTTCTGTGGCTGTGCGGTCGCTGCGGCGACAGGCGCTGCTGCCGGCCTGGTTCTGCTCCTTGGGGGCGATTCTCGGCAGGCGGGGTACGCAATACGAAACATTGCCGCGGATGTAACGGGCATAGTATGTGACGGAGCCAATTTCGGCTGCGCGCTGAAGATATCGACAGGTGCACGCTCAGCCTTGCGCGCTACCTATATGGCGCTGGACGACCAAGTTATGCCATCCCCGACCGGTCTCGCTTTCGACGACGTCGACAGGACAATCATCAACATGGGGAAGATTGCGTCCCCCGGGATGGAGCAAACAAACCACGTAATACTGGACCTGTTGCGATAGGTTAGTAGACGAATGCCGGACGCAGCCGCGAAGCGGCGCGTCTGCGGGGAGGAGTACAGATGAAAGAACAGATGACTCGGAGAGAAAGGGTCGCCGCAGCAATGCGGGGAGAGCAAGTTGACCGGATTCCACAGAGTTTCTTCGGTCACAACAGGAACGCCGAACGGACGGCCGACGGTAACTCCGCCCATCTTCTACGACGCGCCGAACAGTTCAAGTTCGATTTCATCAAGGTGAATCTCGCTTCCAGCCACTACGGTGAGGCTTGGGGCGGAGAGTATCGCTGGGACGAAGAGCGCAGCCCCGTGGAGGGACTTCTCGTGGTCAAACCTGTGCTGCAGACAGTTGAGGATTTCCGCTCACTGCCCGTGCTGCAGCCGGACAACGCGGTAATTGAGGAACAGTTGAAGGTAACGCGTCTATTGCACAAAAACGGCAAGGGAGAGATACCACTGACACACACCATCTTCTGTCCCCTGACTATCGCCGGCTTTCTTGCGGGGTCAATCGCCAGAACCCCAGGAGAGGTCCATCCTGTTCGCGACGTAATGCGCGAACACCCTGATGCCCTTCACAACACTCTGAGGGCTATCACCGATTCGATGGCCGCCCAGGCACGGATGGCGATGCGCGCAGGGGCCGACGGCGTCTTCATGACAAACACGACATGGACCAGGGATGCAGTCACGGAAGAGGAGTATCTGACCTTCGGAGCACCTTATGACCGCGCCGTCTTCCAGGCAGCCATGGACGAAGGGGCCACCCTGAATGTGATGCACATGTGCAGAGAGAACATCATGTTCAACATTATGTCTGACTACCCAGCGCATGTGCTCAGCTATGATTCGTTGAATGCGCGAAACCCAAGCCTTGACGAGGCCGCCGTCAAGACCATGAAGACGCTGTGGGCTGGCATCGGCATAAAGACCCTGCTGAACGGCCCTGAGGAGGCCATCCGAGGGCAGGTAAGGGATGCAATCGCAGCGACCGGTGGGAAACGGTTCATGCTAGGCCCCGGCTGCAGCATATCCTACAAGGTGCCGGTCAGCCATCAACAGGCTGTGACGGATGAACTCAGCAAGTAGAATCTCCAACCTTCTTTGCGCATGCCCCGCGGCAGCAGAGAATGCTGCCGCATTCTATAGGCGGTACGCGGCGACGAGTGTCGCCGTGACCCACTTTCACCTCCGTATGAGGGCAGGCGCCATGCCTGCCCTTCACGCATGGCGGGAGTGACTATCTGTAGGGGCGATGGCATGCCTCTCCCGTACCATCGTGAACTGCACGAGGTTGTGCTGGTGATTCCAGAAGACGCACTCCCACCTGCAAAACAGCTCTTGTCCACTCGTAACGACACAACCCTTCCGAAAACCGGTCCAAATGTAGCAATAGTCCTACAAGAATACTCTTGACTTCGTGCTGTGAACGAGGCTAGAGTGGTAAAAGACTCCTCTTCCCGGTGGCGCAAGGCGACGGCAGTCCGTGGTCACTATCTGTTCTTCTGACCAGGCGGCACAAGCGCCACACAGTCGATGCTTGTTTGCTGGTTTAGCCAAGGGCTGCGACAGCCTTCCAAAGATGTGACGAGACAGGAGGTTTGCATGAGAGACGGCACGACTCCAGGCATGAACCCAAGCCTCCATATGGACCACTTCACGAGTGATGAGCAGAAGATTATTCAAGCTTTCGCACGTGAATGGTACGTCACCAACGGTGGCAAGGAATTCAGCCTGAATCCAACGAGCAGGTACAAGTACTTCCTGATGAAGCCTGCTGACAACTACCAAGAGATGTTCAATCTGGACCGGGAAATCGTCGTCGTTTTTAGCCCCTACAAGACCTTCCAACCAAGAACTCTTGATGCATTCGATTATGCAGTGAAGCATGCGCAGCAGCTCCGTGTGGAGCGTGTCTGCGGAGTGTTGGTCAGCGGTGACAACTCAGTGGAGTCGAGACTCACCTCGCTCCTCAAGAAGAACCCCGAGTCGCAAATCGTAGTGCCGTTCTCGTATGACGAGTTACTCTGTTCTTTTGACGACTACTTCCTGCGCAATAGATTTAAGAGGCATTTCTTCACGCGCGACTTGTTCGCCATGGAAGGTCCTCTTAGGAAGGATCTATATTTCTTTGGCAGAAACGACCTCATTCAAGAGCTAGTGAGCCGCCACACGAGCGGCGAGAACTCCGCCCTCTTTGGACTACGCAAGACGGGCAAGACATCCATCGTATACGGGGTCAAGAGAGCACTTGAACGGGAAGGTGGCAAATGTGCGGTGATAGACTGCCAGAACACTGCGTTCCATCGCCGAAGGTGGAATACTGCACTTGCCTATATTCTCGCTGAGGCTCGAAGGCAGAATGGCCTCGACGCGTCCTCAGTGGACGATACGAGCTTCACTGAACAGAATGCTGCCGTCGTGTTCGAGGAAGGCATCAAACAGCTTCTCAAAGACTGCGAGACAGAAAGCATTCTCGTAATCTTTGATGAGATTGAGAATATCAGCTTCGAAGTCTCGCCATCCAAGCATTGGGCGACAGACTTGGATTTCTTATTCCTCTGGCAAACACTCCGAGCTCTCTATCAGAAACTTGACGCGGTATTCTCCTATCTCATTGTCGGAACAAATCCACTATGCATAGAGCGTGCCACGCTGAATGGTAAGGACAACCCTCTCTTCAATCAAGTCCCCTATCAGTACGTGCCCGGTTTCGACGTGCCGCAGACCAGGGAGATGGTGCGCACGATGGGTCGTATTATGGGACTCAAGTTTGAGGAAATTCTCTACGGCAAACTGACCGAGGACTACGGGGGCCACCCGTTCTTAATACGGCATGCATGCAGTACCGTTCATCGCCTGAGCGAATCGGAACGTCCTGTTCAAGTTGCAAAACTGCTCTACGAGAAGGCGCGAACCGAGTTCGAAGCCAACTATGTCACATACGTCGAGATGATTCTGGAAGTACTGCGACAATACTATCCCGACGAGTATCTGATGTTGGAATACTTGGCGCGGGGAGACACGGCAGTCTTCTCCGATTACGCCGCGAATCACCCCAGCTATACCACGCACCTCCTCGGCTACGGTGTGCTGCAGAAGAGTGACGGTGGATACAGCTTCCGTATCGAAGCTGTCCGAAACTACCTGTACTCTCTGAAGAGATATGAGAAGCTCCAACTCACGGCTTCTGAGGCCTGGCATGAAGTCTCTGAGAGACGCAATGCATTGGAGGTGAAGCTACGGCGCGTGGTCAGACTTCTTATGCTGGCCAAGTACGGGCCCGAGCAAGCTCTCATTCAAATCAAGACGAGTTTGCCACCCAAGACCAAGATCGATGACAGCGTCACTCTGTCCACGCTCTTGAACGATACTGAGTCGCCACTCCATTTCTCCGATCTGCGCCGAATTGTCCTCGACAACTGGGGGGTCTTTCTCAACGTCTTCGGCAGCGACAAGAATGGATTCGACACTAGGATGCGGACAGTCAATAGCCAGCGCATAGACGCCCATGCAAAAGGCATAGACCCCCCAACCATGACCTACTTCCGCCTCTGTATCTCAGGTCTCGAAAAGCAGGTTGGTGACTATCTAGTGTAGCTGGATCCAAGAAGGTTCCGGAGATGCGATAACCATTTCGGCCCAGGCATGAACCTGCGAGAGTAACAATGTCGCATACAGTGGGAAGGGGTTCAGCGATACCTTGGAATGCCGTCTATGCTCAATGGCTTGACTCCGTCTTTCTTCGACTGATGGCCACTGATTGCAGCGTGTCCCAGGAATTCTAGGAACGCCACACTCCATTCATCCACAGGCGGGAGGACGGTAGGCTTCGGCCGTGGAGGGCATTGAGTCTGAGTCATCCTGCTTCGAGCGTTAGGAGGTCGGTAAGGTGTCCTTGGACTTCCAGCCTCGGAGATGAACATGCCGCCTCCGGGGCCCTACCGAGTCCTCTTGTCCCCACTTGAAGAAGGTCGGATTGTGGAATGAAGGAGGGTTGCACTCGTGACAGGCTGGGAAGACGAACTGGCTGAAATCATCGCAAGAAAGGACGGCGAGAGGCTTGAACAGGCCAAGACTCGCCTACGAGACGTCGGCCGCGGCACCCCCTGTCGCCATTTCTCCGGCCTCAGTCGCGAGTGCAAGCTAGGGTACGAATTGTATTGTCTGACATGCCAAGATTACGAGCCCCACGAGACACCCGGTAGCTGGGACAAAGGCTACGCCATGTTCGAGAATGGCCGCGTCCTTCACTTGGTCAAGAACGTCAAGAGCAACGGGTTCTTCCGATCCGGCTGGACGCTGTGTGGCCGCGCGTTGTCAGAGGAGGACATGGCAGTGGAAATCTACCCTCTGGAGACGTTTGAGCAAGTCGAAGAGGTCACAAAGGAACCGCTATTCTCAGACCGGAGAATCTGTCGTAGCTGTCTGAGGTTCTGGCAACGCTGAATTCCGGGGCCACCACAACTGATTCACCCACGTTCAGAATCCCAGGAACACCATGCCTAGTTCATTCCGCGTCAAGAATTGGCCTCGAGTAGCTTTGCATGCAGCGAAATGAGTGAGGTGTCCCCAGAATTACACAAATTCTACTCCTCCTTAGTGACCTGGCTGTCAGCCGTGTCCGAGAAAGGGTAGCGTCCGCGTGCCATCTTCGCGAGTTCCTCGAAATATGTGCCGTAGAGTAATCTGTATGGCTTGCCCCCGTCACGCCCCCGTTCTTTGACATATGCACCGACCCTGTCCCACATGCCTGCGGCAATTTCCCATAGCCAATCCGGCGCTTCTTCAGATAGGCCACAAATGCGCTTCATGAAGAATCCCACCTTCCCAAGCTGGTTGACAACTAGGTCTATGCTGTCAACAAGCTTCGGATCAATCTTCTCATTGGTGTCCCGCCTGACTTGCCTGCATCTTCCACCTTCCGTCGCTTCCTCGCCTTTGGTGTAACTTTTCGCTGCATTGTGTACTTCCCTTCGTGCGGCACGAGAATCTGGAGCGGAAAGCTCATCAATTAGGTTCAAGTATGTGTGAAAGCGTTGCTGTTTGCGGATGGCTCCCAGTTGCCACATGCCGAGGATGACACCGACAATTGCGGTGATTGCGGTGATACATGCGGCTATGCCTCCGACAGCATCCCAACACGAATAGGGCACCCAGAAACCCCAGAGAACCAGAAGCAAGACGTCAAACATCGAACCATTCCTTCGCATTCAGGTCAATGCTTGGATTGCAGGGTTAATCAAGTCGACCTGGTGCAAATTTGTAGGCTTCATCGCCACGCGGATGGAGATGAACTCCCTGCGAATCCTCGCGGGCATTCTACGGTGATGCACGCGGCACAACAATGGGTAGTGCCCGCATTGCACCAACCGCCACGGCCATCAAGAAGGTGACATTCCGGGGACACCACACTTGGTTGCCATTCACGTTCGGAATCCGCTGATTAAGCTTCGATAGCCACCTATGGCGCACTCTTAGCCTTGGCCTAGGAACGGCGTAGCGTTCCCTGAATTCACACACCAGCATGCTGCATTCCCCCTCCCTTTGGTGCTAATCTACAGCGACACCATGAAGAAGGTTCCCGAAGAAATCGACCTCCACGGCATGACCGTTGATGAGGCTATCCCGCTCGTCGATGAATTCCTGCACAAGGCGTTCAAAGCGCACACAAACCGCGTGTGGGTGATTCACGGCAAGGGAACCGGCACACTGCGCAGAGCCGTGAGGGACCACCTCACCAGGCACCCCCTAGTTGGACGATGCTCAACGGCTGACAACTGGCGCGGCGGCAACGGCTGCACCCAGGTAGAGATGATTGACTACTAGCCACCACCCTAAGGCTATCGAGAATCCGTGGCCCCATCATAATTCCCCTTGATTCGGTCGCCGCAAACTTCGGGATTACGAGCACAAACTCAGAACGTACTTGTGCAGCTACGAGAATTCCCGGCCCACGGGACGTTTCACTTCCGAGATGAGGTACAGATGCTTGCCCGCGGATGTGAGCTCGACACGGTCGACGATGGCGACTTCCACAAGGACATCATCTCCAATCCAGCCACGAAATTCGGCGCTGACCGAGGTAATCAGTGTCTGCGCATCTCTGGAGGAAAGGATGGAGTTGGTGACAACTCTCACCGTCACGTGGTCGATTCGCTCCTGAACCAACTGGAATTGCCTGATGCCGAGAGAGACGAGGCCGGAGGAGTCAAGCGTGTTCGTTGACAGCCTCTTTCCCGAAGGTGTGTAGATGGCGCTGCCGACCCTGCCAACGACGGCGGACAGCCGTGGGAGAGAGCGACCACAGGCGCAAACGCCCATGACGAATGAACTCTCGTCAGCCGTATCGTAGCGAATAAGAGGAAAGCCATACTCGTGCAGGTTCGTGACAAGCACACGACCAAGACGCCCGGGTTCGAGAGGCTTTCCCTCGTCGTCAACGACCTCCACGACGAGGTCTTCCGCAGCAACGTGCATCCCTGCATGAGCATCGCATTCCATGGCAATGTCATAGTTCTCGAATGAACTGTACTTGGAGAACGGCTCAGTTCCGAACACGTCTCTGAGCAGAGCGCGTTGCACGTCCAGAAGCTGCTCTCCTCCTGTGACAATGGCTCCCACCTCCGGTGCCTGAAGCCCCGAATCCCGGATGAATTCGGCGATGATGCAGACGGCGCTCGCGTACCCTCGCAAAGCGTGCGGGCGCAATGCCGCAACGCGGTCCACGACACGTCGCAGCGACGAATCGGAGAAATCGACGGGGTTCTCGAAAGCGTCGCGCGAAAGGAAACGAACCAGGCGATTGAAGGGAGCTTCCTCCACAAACCCGTCACGTCTTCTTCCTGCGATGTGCAATACCGGGTCGCCCGGGTACACGCCGGCCCACGCCAGTGCCCGCAGCGAACGCGCATAGCCGTGCGACCATCGATTCTCTCGCGAAGAGTAGAAGGCAAGCGGCGTGCCGGTCGAGCCGCTTGTACGCCCATGGAGAAGCTCGCCACGAGGGAATCCCTCAGCCAGCAGCTCGCCGCAATGCTCCCTCACATCTTCCTTGGTGAGGACCGGCAACAAAGACAGGTCCGCAGCGGTCCTGATGGAGTCAGGGGACACGCCACAAGCGTCCATCAGGCGACGATAGTGAGGGACTCGTTCGTATGCGTGGTGGATGAGGCGTTGCAGACGCTCCGACTGGAGCTGTTCGATGCGCTCCTGTGGCCACCACTGCGATTCCTCAAGCTCCTTGAGGCAGCGCATCGTGTGCGTTCCTCTGAGAAGGTCGAGGGCAGGAGCCAGCACCAGTCTCTTCAGCGCCCGTGAGGCACTCACATTGCGCGACATTATGCCTGCCCGACCAACCCAACTCAAGGGGATGAACTCGTCCAACAAGACTGTGGGGTTTCGGGGACACCACACTTAATTCATCCTCACGTTTGAAACTGACACTTCTGGAGCACTGCAATCCACTGCTTGCCTGGTTCCAGCTTTGGCACAACAGAGATAAGTATGGTGTCCCCTTAATTCCTTAGTCCACTTGTGCAATTCACCAGGTTACGGGCGAGGCATGCCATCGCCCCGGCAGATAGCCGCCTGCCACCCATCCGGGGCGTTCACGAACGCCCCCTACAAGCGGGGCCACGGGATTGTGACACCATACTCATTTCGCGTGAACAGCGGGGTGAATGGTATCCCCGAAACTGGCACTCATTGACAGTCACAGACGCACTCGGTACTGTCCTCGTATACGCTCATCGCGAATCGGACGGAGAGGAGAATCGGCAGCATGAAAGGCAACCGCCTCAGAGATCTGTTGAATGAAGGCAAGCCAACGCTCGGTACCCATATCATCAGCCCATGGCCAGGCATCGTAGAAGTCATCGGGCATTCAGGTGCGTTCGACTATGTTGAGTACACCGGCGAGTATTCACCCTTCAGCCTTGAGCAGATGGACAACTTCGGCAGGGCCATCGAGCTGTTTCCCACCATGTCTTCAATGATGAAGGTGGAGGAGCACGGCAGGGAGTTCATTGCAGGAAGAGCGATTTGCGCCGGCATCCAGAATATCCTGTTCGCGAGTTGCCGTTCAGCAGACGATGTGAAAGAGTGCATGAGGCTGGTGCGACCGGAGACCCCGGAAGCCAGGGGACTGCGCGGCTGCACGATGTCCCGCAACCTTGCCTACGGCCTGTGGGTCGGCTCCGACGAATGGATAGCGGCGATGAACGACACGGTTGTTGCCATCATGCTTGAGAAAAGCGTGGCACTGGACGACCTCAAGGCGATACTCTCCGTCAAGGGCGTGGACATGGTCCAGTTCGGACCGGCGGACTACTCGATAAGCATCGGCAAATCCTTCCAACCCGGCAGCGCCGAATTGCAGCAGAAAGAGCGTGAGATAGTAGAGATGTCCCTGGAGATGGGCGTGGCGCCCCGCGTGGAGTTGCACAGCCTTGAACAGGCCAAGCCGTTCTTCGATATGGGGGTTCGCCATTTCTGCATCGGCTGGGATGTGATGGTGATGACCAACTGGTGCAAACAGCAGGCGGATGCCTGGAAGAACCTGCGGGATATGGGCTAGGCCCGAGCATTCTGATACCTTTGACTGGAACACGACCACGGGCCATCGGTCAGCGAATATAGGATAGAGGTGTGGATGGGAGCGAGGAATGGACCGGAACAAGCCGGGTACAACCCATTCCGCCGCCACGCTCCGGGAGGTGAGGGTGATTGAGTTACCGGAGGCCGCCGTTCTGGCGTCCCAGATCAACAGGGCTATTCGCGGGAAGACCATCAGGCATGTCATTGCAGCCCACAGTCCGCACAAGTTCGCCTGGTATTTCGGCGACCCCCAGGACTATGGCAGCCTGCTGACCGGCAAGGTTATCGGCGAAGCCGTGAGCTACGGAGGGCAGGTCGAGATTGCGGCCGGCAACGCCAGGATACTATTCACCGACGGCGTGAATCTGCGCTATTTCGCCGGGGGAGAAAGCCCGCCCCCAAAGCACCAATTGCTGCTCACGTTCGACGACGGTTCGTTTCTTGTGGGTTCCGTGCAGATGTACGGTTGCCTGTCCGTATTCCCCGAAGGAGAGAACGACAACACATACTATCTTGTCGCGAAGGAGAAGCCCTCTCCTCTGACCGACCGTTTCGACGAAGCATGGTTTGGCGCCCTGTTCAACAAGGACACGGACGATTTGTCCCTCAAGGCATTCCTGGCTACGGAGCAGCGCATCCCCGGACTGGGAAACGGAGTGCTGCAGGACATCCTGTTCAATGCGGGAATGAATCCCAGGAAGAAGGTGGGCTCGCTGTCCGAAGCCGACAAGAAACGGTTGTTCGATTCCATCAAGACCACCCTCTCAGAAATGGTGGCCGGGGGTGGCAGGGATACGGAGAACGACCTTGCAGGCACCCCGGGTGGGTACAAGACCAGGATGAGCAGAAACACCGTGGGGCAACCCTGTTCCGTGTGCGGCAAGCCAATCTGGAAAGAGGCCTACATGGGAGGCAGCGTCTACTTCTGTGCCAAATGCCAGAAGGTGTAGGTGGGAATTGAGGGAACCATCCTCTTTCTGATGTAGGGGCAGGCTCCCACGCCTGCCCGCCCGCAACATGGTCATCACACGCCCAACGCTGCAAACAGGATGGGGGCAGGAATGAAAGACGGGCCACTTGGTGTGGGGCGGGGTTGAATGGAATCTCCAGTTACGGGCGAGGCATGCCATCGCCCCTACAGATAGCCCCACACTACCCTCATCCATGGCGGGCAGGCGTGGGAGCCTGCCCCTACGTCCGGACACCAAGCACCCGTCCCCCAATCCTCCTGCGCACATCGTTACCCCCAACAACAACCACCCTTCTGAGGTAGGGGCGGGCCCCCGTGCCCGCCCACCACAAGTCCTTCACACGCCCAACGTTGCCGACAAGACCGTACCAGGAATGGAGGAAGTGTCGCGATGGTAGTGCGGGGTTGAATGGAATCTCCGGTTACGGGCGAGGCATGCCATCACCCCTACAGATAGCCCCACACCACCCTCATCCATGGCAGGCAGGCGTGGGAGCCTGCCCCTGTACCCGGACACAACCTCGGCCCCATGACACGCTGCCACTACCACCACCCCACTCACTTTCCCCCATCCCAACCCTTCCTCACTCAACGTTGTCGCCAACCGCAACCCTCGTCTGTTACAGGGACAGGCTCCCGCGCCTGACAATTGCGGGGACACAATACTCATTTCATTCCTGCGTTCGGACCTACTCTTGAAGACCTCTCTCAGCCGCCACGTGCATGCCCCCTGCTCTGGCACAGCAGAGATAAGTATTGTGTCCCCATAACTGACGACCTCAGCAGGCGCTCACTGCTGCCAACCTGGCCCCGAGCCGGGGAATCCCACTCGTCCGTTCCCCCTCTTGACGTGCTTCAGGGCCTTCTCAACTGCAGATGGCGTGAAGACGGTCTTCCAGTACTCCGGTGAATCGGGAGGCACCAGCGCCTCGATCGCAGCGCAATGGACGACCTCCTGTATCTGGGCCGGAGTGAGACCGGCGGTACTTCCCACCAGTGCCTCAACGATGTCGGCAGGTATGGGAATCTTCGTGGCCAGGTAATCAAGATACGCCCTGCGCTGCGTGGCATCGGGCGGGTCTATCTCGATGACGCGATCGAACCGCGACGGCCGGTCCTTCAGTGCCTCGTCGAGTATCTCCAGCCAGTTCGTGGTGGCCACAATCACCACATTGCGACAGTCCTGCACACCATCGAGCGCGAACAGCAATCGGGACAACGCATCGCCGGTTCCATAGCCCGAACGTATCCGTCCCTGGCCGATAAGGTCGATGTCCTCAAGAAACACGATTGACGGGCTGAGGTCGGCGGCCACGGCAAACAGATCATCGATATAGATGGGATGAAGCAAGTCGCCCGTGTGCGCCAGGATGCAGGTCACTCCGGGGCTGGTATTCATCAGCACCTTGCAGATAAGGGTCTTCCCCGTACCCGGCTTCCCCGTGAGCAGCAGCCCGCGGCGCGGTGAGACGCCATACGGTTCAAGGCCGGATGACCAGTCGAGAAACCGCGTGGTATGAGCGACAACAGCCTCTTTCATGTCTTGAGACAGTGCGATGTCATCCCACGTCTTGTTCGCAATCTCAAGGAACTTCATCCGCATGGAGAACTCGACATTTTGCCCCCTATACAGCTTCTTCTCCCTGAGCTTCGTCTGCATTGCGCGGGCAAACGCCTCAGCCTTGCGTTGCTGTCCGATGGCCGCACGGACAACCATCTCTGCTCCCTCAGCGGGGTCGAGCGACATGTGCACCACAAGCCTGACTTCTTTGCGCCTGAGCAGTACAAGTCCTCCGTAGAACAGTTCTTCCCACTTTCCGGGTCCAACGTTGACGCGGGAATATATCGCGGTGCCCCCGCTGTGGCCAAAGGCATGGGCCAGCTTCCATCCGCCCGCCCTGCACTGCCGATTCAGCGCCCACGCCATCATGTCGCAGTACATCCGGGAAGCGCTGAGCGGGATGTCGACAATCTTGTCGTCACCCAGGAAGGACGCGATTGTCTTGTTCATCTTCTTGTTCTGTGCGCGAACCTCTTCAAGGACTTCATCCATCCCCGGTGGCTCGTGCCATTGCTGTGTGGTGTAGTCTGTGACATCTATCTCAAGCGCCATGTCTTTCGCCTCCATATACACAAATGAGTCTCGCATACCCCTGTGACAGCTGGTTGTCACAAAGATGTGCTCTCAGGATGAAATCCGTCCCGCATGAAATCCGAAGCCATTGCACCCGGTGCAGGTAATCTGCCCAATGAGCCTGCCAGTCTCTCCCCAACCATCGCACTCGGGGCACTCCTGCCAATTCGCCATGCGCTCGTCTACCTGTCCCGTGCCTTCGCATGTCGGACAGACCTTGTGCGTCTGAAATCCCGGGGCAACGAACTTCGGACCCAGGATGGACCCCCTACCCATGCAGTTCGGACATATCACCATCTCATCCCTCCCTGTTGCGGCTCCCCTGTACGGGTGAAAGCCAGATTTCCCTTATATGTCGACACCCCTGAAAAATGCAAGCGTCCCATGGTGGGATTTGCGATTGGCGCAGCTTTGGGGGAATTTCCGGGACACCGTGCGCATGTCAGTTCGGAAAACCCATGAATGGTGTTCCCGCAATCGTGCCAGAGCACAGACAATCACGGACCACCACGGACTGACACGGAGGAAACCAGTCGACGACCGACCACCGGCGCTGGAATTGTGGGAACACGCATTGCCCTGAGGTAGGGGCGGACCCACGTGCCCACCCACCACATGGTCATCACGCGCCCGATGTTGCCGACAACAACCACCCTTCTGTTGTAGGGGCCGTTCGAGAACGGCCCGTTGATTGCCAGAAATCGAGGTTGTAGAAGTTCGACGAGATTGTTGAGTTGAGACCTATATGAACTCCAGCCTTGTCCTGCGTCGACGAACGGGCTCTTCGCGAAGAGCCCCTACATCAGAACGGAATCATGGGTGAAGAGGGCAAGGCTCCCACGCCCACCCGCCACACGGTCATCACGTGCCCAACGCTGCCGACAACAACCACCCTTCTGTTGTAGGGGCCGTTCGAGAACGGCCCGTTGATTGTCAGAAATCGAGGTTGTAGAAGTTCGACGAGCTTGTTGGATTGCGGCAGATGTGAACTCCGGCCGTGTCCTGCTTCGACGAACGGGCTCATCGCGAAGAGCCCCTAGATCAGAACCGAATCTTGTGAACACCACCGCGCAACGTCAGGAGCACGCATTGACGCCCCAACACGTCATGCTCTACGCTGACTCGATTGAACACACGGAGGTAACCTATGCCCACCACCACGTCACGAGAAGAACTACTGGACACCATTGAGAAAGAGGCTGTGTTTCTTGAAAAGGAATATCACGGCTGTTCACGCTGCGTGCTCATCCCACTACAGAAGCACCTCGGCATCGGCAACAGTGCCGTCGCCCGCGCCGCCGCTCCACTGGCCGGAGGCATCGCGCTCACCGGTGACACCTGCGGCGCACTGCTGGGCGGACTGCTCGCCGTCGGACTTGTGATGGCCGACGACAACATCGAAGACAACCAGGCATTCCTGGACACCATGGCCGCAGGCTTCCGCTTCCACCGCCGCTTCCAGAAAGCGTTCGAGGCCACAACCTGCCGCGATCTCCAGACCGCGAAGGCGGGCAAGTACTACAGCATGGCCAAGCCGGAAGAGTACAAGGAGTTCGTTGCCCTCGGTGGCTACGAGATATGTTCTGCCCTCGTCGGCAAGGCAGCACGACTCGCTGCCGAGTACATACTGGAACTCAACGACAAGGGCGCGCTGCCCGTCAAGCTCAGCGTCTAAACGGCAAACGCACTCGGGCACAGGCCGTTCAGCACGCAACTGCCACATGCAGGGCGTCGTGCGTGGCAGACCAGCCGTCCGTGCTCGATAAGATGAAGGTGAAAGCGGTACCTGTCATCCGGAGCCACCATGGCCTCCAGGGCGGCATGTGCCGCTTCAGCCGTCATGCGACGGTCTATCAGGCCCAGCCGCTTCGCCACACGATGCACATGCGTATCAACGGGCAGCGACGGCAATCCCAATGAGAACAACAGCACGCAACTGGCCGTCTTCAGCCCCACCCCTTTGAACCCCGTCAGGTAGTCACGCGCCGCATCCGGCTCCATCGCACTCAGGAAAGACAGGTCGAGCGAGCCATTGTCCCTTTCGAGAGATTCCAGCATCGACTTGATGCGGACGGACTTGATTCGTGACAGACCCGAGGCACTGATGGCCGACTCTATATCCAGGACGTCCGCACGGGCAACACCCTCCATCGAGCCGAAGCGGTCGAGCAGCGACTCAAACGCGCGGTGCGAGTTCACATCAGCCGTGTTCTGCGACAGTACCGTCTCTATCAGCACGTCCACCGCCCGTCCGCGCGACCGCCATATTCGCGGGCCGTACTCCGCATCCAGGAAACGCAGCATATCAGGAAGACGAACCGCACCGTCGACTAAGGCGTCCACCGTACGATTGGGAGAGGTCTCAAGCTGGTCAGACATGGCACGTGATTCCTTCATTGTGATAGTGTAATCGACGCAATGGCTCTGAGTGTAGCACTGGACATCGACCCCGGAATAGACGACGCCCTGGCTGTCGCCCTCGCGCTGCACAGTCAGGAGATATCACTGGACCTCGTGACTACGGTTGCCGGCAACGGCCCGCTGGAGATGACCACCCGGAACGCACTGCGCGTGCTGCACCACCTCGGTGCCGACCACGTACCGGTGATTGCCGGAGCGGCAAAGCCGCTGCACGCACCCTTTCTTGGCGCCATCGACTACCACGGGTACGATGCCCTCGGAGGCATCCCGCTGGAAGACAGCCCTCGTGAAGCCAATCAGGGAAGCGCCACCGACGCCCTATATGAGTTCGCCTCCGCGAAGCACGGCGACCGTATACTCGTGGCGACCGGCCCGCTCACGAACGTGGCACTGGCCTTCCAGCGCCACCCGCAACTGCCCTCAGTGCTCCGGGAACTGGTTATAATGGGAGGCGCCTTCGGGCTGACCCGCTACGGGACTGGCAACTCGACACCTGTCGCAGAGTTCAACATCTGGCAGGACCCTGACGCTGCCGCAGTCGTCTTCGCTTCAGCAGTCCCAATCACCATCGTCGGACTGGACGTGACGAACGACCCCACCACGGCGCTGGACGCAGACGACCTGGCACACCTGCGCGCGGGCACCACACCCACGGCCCGGATGGCAGCAGACATCACCGCTTTTGCCCTGAAGAAGCACCCCACCTGCGCCCTTCACGACCCCCTGGCGCTCGCAGTGCTACTCGACCGCACACTGTTCGGCTTCGCGCACGGTACTCTTGAGGTCTACACCGCGGCCGATAGCGACATGGGCCGCACGATTCTGAGCCCGGACCGCGCTCCTTCGCGGCCACCCGGCGCCGTCGCCGCTTCCGTCGATGGTCCCCGCTTCAAGCAGATGTTTCTCTCAAGGATGATGGAGAACTAGCATGGCACAGGTCCTCGTATCCGGCGCCATCAACTGGGATACGCTCTGCCTCGTCGAGCATCTTCCGAGTCCCGGCGAAGAAGTTACCTGCGTGAGTGAAACCGAGGTACCCGGCGGCACCGGGGCGAATGCCGCCGTGGCGGCTGCCCGAATCCTCGGTCTGGATGAGGTAGCGCTGTTTGCCGCGCTCGGCAAGGACGCCATCGCAACCGTGCAGCTCGGCGTCCTTCAAGCTGAGGGAGTGCTCCACGAACCCGTGGTACAGATTAACGGGCAATCTTCAGGCCATGCCTACATCTTCATAGACCTCGACGGACAGAACGTCATTGCCAGCAACTTCGGCGCGAATGCCGCACTGAACCCCAGGTACTCCCGGCAGGCGAAGCTATCCACCCATATGCAAACATGCCGCTGTGTCGCGCTGACCGACCCTCCGCTGCCGGTCGCTTCATATCTCATCCGGGCCGCCGTAGGTCTGGACATTCCGGCACTCTGGGACCCGGGAATCCTCGCCAGGAACGGATGGGACGCGCTCTCTCCATTGACCGGACACGTGGACACGCTCATCCTGAACGAAGTGGAGGCCCGTCAACTCTTCGGTACGGCAGAGCCGGGCGACATCGTGGAGAACCTCGACTCTCGTAGCGCACCAACCTATCTCCTGCTGAAGCAGGGAGCGAAAGGTTCCCTCATGGTGCACTGTGCGACCGGCGCCATAACGTCTATTCCTCCACTCCCCATGAAGGAACTGGGACTGGAAGTGGTCAGCACCGTGGGATGTGGCGACGTATTTCTCGGCTCTTATGCCGCTTATCTCTCTCCCGACTCCGAAAGGCAGCACGCGCTGCTCATGGCATCCGCCGCTGCCGGACTCAATGCCACCAGGCCGGAGACGAGGGGAGGCCCCACCCGGTCCACCCTTGAAGACATCGTAAAGAAAGCAGCAGACTATGGCTTCGCGCCTGCGCAGAAAGGATTTCCGAACGCATGAGTCACCAGCACGAACCCACCGGCATCGAGAACGCACCACGAAGACAGGGATACCTTCCAGGACTCAAGGCGGGATTCTCGCAGGGAATACGCAAAGGCCTCCACGGTTTTCTGTGGGTAGCCAGGATACTTGTTCCCGTCTCACTGGCCGTTGCTGTGCTGGACTGGTCAGGGTGGCTCTATGCCCTGGACCCCGTATTCCAACCAGTCATGGGCCTCATGAACCTGCCTCCGCAGGCAGCACTGCCGATACTCACTTCCATCTTCTCCAGCTTCTACGCGGCACTCGCGATAATAGTCGTCATCCCGTTCTCACACGAACAGATGATTCTGCTCGCCATCTTCGTCATGATATGTCACATGTTGATTGTGGAAGGTCTGATTCAACACAAGTCGGGAATCAGCGTCCTCAAGATAGACCTTATACGTCTCGTGACTGCGGGAATCACCGTCTACGTCGTCTCTCTCTTCCTGCCCGGAACAGAGACACCCGTCGTCATGCCCGATGCGCTCGGAGCCCGTGCCCCCCTGTCCGACATGCTGCTCGCATGGACGCTTTCCACCGCAACGCTGATGCTGAAGATACTTGCCATCATCATGGCCGTCATGGTTGTGCTGGAGACACTGAAAGCCCTGGGCTGGAATGACAGGATTGCGACCTTCTTCAGGCCGTTCATGGCTCTCTTCGGTCTCTCCGCCAATGTGGCGCCAATCTGGGTGGCAGGAACGTTCTTCGGCCTCATCTACGGCAGCGCCGTTATCATGGAAGAGGCGGCAAGCGGGAAGTACTCGAAAGATGAACTGGAGCGGCTGCACATCTCCCTCGGGATACAGCACTCCGTCGTTGAGGACCCTGCACTGTTCCTTGCCCTGGGGATAAGCCTGTTCTGGACTATCGTTCCCCGCTTCTTCGCTGCTGCCCTCGCAGTGAACCTGTACCGGCTCACCCGCGTCATTGAGATTCGAATCAGACGGAGCAGGAACGGCACTCAGTCTGAGGCTGCCTAGTCAGGAACTTCGAGCACTTTATGTCGACCAGAAAGGCCTGACACGAGGCGCACATCGCTGGGCGGCACGCCGTAGTACTCCGCCACGGCCTTGATCACCGCATGGTTCGCCTTCCCCTCTTTGGGAGGCTCCTTCACCCGAACCACAAGGTGGTCTTCAACGGGCTCGATGCGTGCTACCTTCGCGTTCGGCTTCACATCCACCCTTATCTTCACAGGTCCTCCTCGCCCATACGGCGCCACCGTTGCCACGAAACAGCGTCACGTCCTCAACAACATTATGGAGAGGCAGGGTGCTTTCACACAACACATGCACGTAATTGTCTGTCGTGCCGGAATAGACATGGCTGCCTGGCTTCGTCTCCTCCTCCCACAACACCTGCACCGTCCTGCCCACGCACGAATCGACGTACCTGTCCAGGCTGCGTGAAGCTACTTCACCCATCCTGCGCACCCGCGCCTTCATTTCCTCCGGCGTCAGCCTGTCCGTCATCACGGCAGCGGCTGTGCCCGGCCTCGGGGAATAGGGAAACACGTGGATGCGGGAGAACCCCGCAGCCTCACAGAAAGCCACGGTCTCCAGGAACTCCGCCTCTGACTCACCCGGAAAGCCGACTATGACATCCGTGGTGATGGCCACGTGCGGCACCGCTTTGCGGATGGTCTCCATGGAACGCAGGAACTCCTCCTGACTGTATCTGCGCCGCATCCTGCGAAGCACTGTCGCGCTCCCGCTCTGGAGAGACATGTGGAAGTGCGGGCACAACCGGGAATCCTGCCAGAGGGACAGCAGTTCGACTGTAATCTCAGCCGGCTGCAGCGATGAAAGCCGTAGCCGTACCACGCCCAGCACCTCAAGGACCCGTCGCACAAGTCCCGCAAGCGTTGTCTGCCCATCCTGGTACACGCCTATCTTGGTGCCGGTGAGCACTATCTCCTTGTGGCCGGAGAGGACACGCTGTCTCACAATCTCCACGACCTTTTCAACGGGCACCGAACTCTCCCCCACCCGCACCATGGGAACGATACAGTAGGCACACGGTGTGGCACACCCGTCCTGCACCTTCACAAAGCTGCGGGTGCGGCCATACGACACCACCTGCATATCCGGTCCATGGTTCATGCCGTCCGCCACTCCACCCCCCTCACGGAGGTGCTCGACAACTGCATCCACTATCCCATCCTTGCCATGATTATCCACAAGGATATCCGCCAGTGGTGACAGCGCAGAGCCCTGCCGTTGCACGTAGCAGCCAACAGCAACGGTCACCGCCCCGGGGTTGTGACGCCGTGCCGACCGAAGCCACTGGCGCACCTTGCGGTCAGCCTCCGCAGTGATGGTGCAGGTATTCATCACGTAGACGTCCGCCTCATCACGCGGGCCAACCACCTGAAAGCCGCGGGCAGTGAACTGCAGAGCCAGCGTTTCAAGCTCCGCCTGGTTCAGTTTGCAGCCGACAGCATGAAGTGCGACCCTGTGTCCCGGATATTTTTCCACGATGGGCGATTATAGCGGCGACTCTCCACCAAAGCCAAACATGTGGGCTCTCAACCGCCGAAACGGCAGTCAACAGCCCGTCGAGAACACGTCACTATGCTATAGTTTGTAAGTTTGAATACCCAGAAATCACAGGCCAGCAACAGTCCACAATCTTCCCCACGTTGGGAAATCAGTGCTCCGGTCCCTGAAGACTACGTCAGCGCCGTCGGGTATTCCCGCCTTATCGCCCAGTTGCTCTACAACCGCAACGTGAAGGCGGAGCAGGTGCCGAGCTACGTGGACCCTGAGAAGTTCACCACGCAAAGCCCGTTCGTGCTCCCCGGAGTCTCCGACGCGGTCAATCGCATCTACAAGGCGATTCGGTCCGGTGAAATCATCGGAGTCTATGGCGATTTCGACGTGGATGGCGTCACCTCCACGGCAGTCCTGATGGAAGCTATCACGATTATGGGTGGCAGAACCATCGCCCATATCCCGGACAGGTTCACGGACAGCCACGGGCTGAAGGCATCCGGCGTCAAGAGTCTCAAGGAAAGGGGTGCGAGCCTCGTCATCACGTGCGATTGCGGCATCTCCGACCTTGCTGAGGCGGAGAAGTCCGTTGCCCTGGGCATAGACCTGCTCATTACAGACCACCATGTCCCCCTCTCCACACTGCCATCTGCGGTGGCAGTGGTAAATGCGAAGCGCAAGGACAGCACCTACGCATTCAGGGAGTTCGCAGGGGTCGGCATCGCCTACAAGCTGATGCAGGCGCTCTTCCACGGAGACTCTCGCGCGCCCCTCATCGAACCACTGCTGGAGCTTGTGGCACTGGGAACCGTGGCCGACATGGTTTCCCTGACGGGTGAGAACAGGCAATTCGTTCAGAAGGGACTGACGTTCCTCAATGAGACCAAACGGCCCGGCGTACAGGCATTGATACGCATGTCCGGCCTCACGTTGGGGGCAATCACGTCCGGCGACATCTCGTGGGCGCTGGGTCCACGCATAAACGCGGCCGGACGACTCGACCACGCAAACACGAGCTTGCAGCTGCTTATGACAGAGTCTGAGGAAGAGGCTGCCACGCTCGCCGCAGAGTTGGACGCCACCAACATGGAACGGCAGAGACTGACCACCGAGGTGTATGACAACGTCAAGGAACACCTGCTGGAGCAGACGGACTCCCCCATCTTCGTGGCAGCAGATGAGGACTACCCTGAAGGCGTCATCGGCCTCGTGGCGGGAAAGGTCTCCAAAGAATACTACCGGCCGACCGTCATTATCACCATTTTCGACGACCTCAGCCGCGGCAGTTCCCGCAGCATTCCGGAGTTCGATATGGTGTCCGCGCTGGACCAGTGTGCGGACCTGCTGGTCAGCTTCGGAGGCCACCCTCTCGCTGCCGGTTTCTCACTGAAGAAAGAGGATATTCCGGAATTCAGGGCACGTCTCACCACAATCGCACATGAGCGGCTGGCAGGGGTCAACCTCAGCCCGAGGCTGCGGGTAGACGCAGAGGTCAGCCTCAAAGACCTCTCTGAAGAGACGTTCCAGAAGATGAAGGTCCTTGAGCCCTTCGGTCAACACAATCCACAACCCTGCTTCGTCAGCCGCGGAGTCGAGGTTCTCGAGTGCCGCAGCTTCCGCAACCACGAGCGATGGATGAACCTCAAGCTACTCCAGGACGGAGCACAGTGGGAAGCGGTTGATTTCCGCACGCTGCGGTGTCCTGAGGAAGTGCCAACCCTGATCGACGTTGCGTATACACTGCGCATGCACCGGTGGAATGGCAACGAAGTGCTGCAGGCCTACGTCCAGGATATGGCGCCTTCGACCGTCTAGGTCTCGTCCGTCCCGGTTTCGTCCACCTCTGTCCCCTCCACCTCAACCTCCAGAGCCGCGCGGTACGAGCGCCACTTCATGATGAGGATGGGCACACAAATCAGGACAGTCACAAGGCTGATAACCTGTCCCTGCTGCAAGCCAAGCGAGAAGGCCTCATTCGTTCTCCAGAAGCGAATCACGAAGTCGCCAACCGAATACAGCATGATGTAGGTGATGAACGAAGTCCCCTCCGGTCTTGGCCGCTTCCTCATCCAGAAGACAACTGCAAACACCACCAGGTTCCACGCAATGAAGTACAACTGTGTGGGATGCAGTGGTTCGCCCGGTAGTGAACAGTATGACCCGGGGTTATCCCAGATAACCGCCCACGGCACCGCAGTCGGCACGCCATGGCAACAACCGTTTATGAAACAGCCTACCCTTCCGATTGCCTGCGCCAGCGGCGCCCCCAGCGCAACCGCGTCGCCGATGCGCGCCATGCTGGACCACGGGATGTGCCGCACCCTCGTATAGATGAACGCGCCAAGCGGCGCGCCAATTATCCCGCCGTACAGGCCGAGTCCGGCAAAGTTCAGAAAGTCGATTGACTGTCCGGGATGCAGCACCAGGAAGTCGACGACGTGCACCACCCGCGACATCAGGAGTCCACCGATGACTCCCCACAGGAACACACTGTAGAGCAGTTCCTCAGAGATACCCATCCGCCGCGATTCGACCACGGCCAGGATGAGTATCGTCATCACGGCAAGCGCAACCATCACGCCGTACCACCTGACGACGATGTCTCCCAATTGGAACGCAACGGGGTCGATACTTACAACCATCAGATACCACTCCCTCAGTACGGCATGTCGCACAAAGGAAAACGACAGCCGCCAGTAATCCTAGCACAAGAAAGCGGAAGAACTGCGTACAACGGCAGGTACAGCGACCGCAGGCTTGACGAGTTCAATCTCCCGCGCTACGCTAAATGAAAATCCATTCCATTTAGCATCGTACATGGCACAAACATCAGAGCGCGAGATACTGAAGAAGCTGAGAGCCGATGGTCACAAGCTTACCCCGCAACGCAGGGCCGTGGTACGGGCGCTCTGGCTCTCACATCGGCACATGACACCCGCACAGGTGCATACCGCAGTGTGCGAGGAGAGGGAAGACGTTGGTCTCGTCACCGTGTACAGGACGATACGGATGCTGGCCGAAATGGACCTGGTGTGCGAGATATCGACGGACGGGCATCAACGAACCTACCTGCTACGCAGACCACCGGAACACCACCACCACCTCGTGTGTTCGGTCTGCGGACGCGTGGTGGATTTCACGAGCAATGACGTGGAACGACTACAACAGCGCCTCGCCAGTGAGACCGGATTCAGCATAGAGAGCCACATCGTCGAGTTCGTTGGCCGCTGCGTGGCATGTCAGCAGCGTTGCCAGACAACGGATACGGCCCACTAGCCGGAGTTCCTCCCGCAGGACACACGGGACAATCACAGAGATGACGTATATGATTCGCACTGCAATACGATTCACCCATGGCACGTGGGGACTCCTGCCCGCGCTGGTGGCGCTCATGCTCACTGTCGGTCTTCTCCCCTTCTGCATGGGCTGCGCCGCACCGGCGGAGACAGAATCAGACAGCATCAACCTTGTCACCACCATACTGCCTCTTGGCGACTTCGCGAAACAGGTCGGAGGTGACAGGGTCACCGTCACCGTGATGGTTCCACCGGGAGCCAGTCCACACACACACGAGCCGACACCGGGGCAGATGATTGCCGTAAGCGAGGCGGACATCTACGTGAAAGCAGGCTCAGGCATCGAGTTTGAGATTATCTGGATGGACAAGCTCATCGACCAGAACAGGGATATGCTCGTGGTGGATTGCTCTGAGGGTATCAGCATCCTGGACGGAGATCCCCATATCTGGAACTCCCCTATCAATGCGTCCCGCATGGTGGAGACAATCCGCGACGGACTCATTGCGATTGACCCCGATGGCAAAGACCTGTACAGCCGGAATTGCGGGAGCTGCAATGCCCAGCTCGCCGAGCTGGATAGTTATGTCAAGGCGAGCTTCTCCGGATTCACCGAACGGTACTTCATGATGTACCATCCCTCGTTCGGCTATCTGGCACACGAGTACCAGCTCACACAGGTCGCCGTGGAATACGAGGGCAAGTCCCCCACTCCACAGGTCCTCCAGGACATCGTCGATATCGCGAAAACACACCACCTGAATTACCTCTTCGCCGGTGCACAGATGTCACCGTATGAGGCAGAGGGCGTAGCCGAGGCAATCAACGTAGAGATAGTCACGGTGGACCCACTGCCGGCAGACTACATCTCAAACATGAGAGCGGTTGCAGACGCCATCGCCATGGAGCTGGAGTAGCAGGAGCACCATATGTCGATTGCAAGAAACCGGCTGAATCCATCACGAACTACGAAGGCGTCGCTTCCCGGCTCCGTGCATACCCCCGCGGAGGTCGTGACCCTGAGCCATGTATCGGTCGACTACGAAGGAATACCGGCACTGGATGATGTCAGCCTCACCATCTATGAGAACGACTTCGTCGGCATCATCGGTCCCAACGGAGGCGGCAAAAGCACGCTGCTGAAGGTCATCCTTGGACTGGTCACCCCACGAAAGGGAGAGGTGCAACTCTGGGGACAACCGCTGCAGAAGGCCACGCAGCGGATAGGCTACGTGCCACAACACACATCGTTCGATAGAGATTTTCCCATCACCGTGTGGAACGTTGTGCTGATGGGTCGACTGTCTCACCGGCACATGCTGCACTCGTACAATGCCTCTGACAAAGCCAAAGCCATGGAGGCACTTGAGACGGTCGGCATTGCAGAGCTGCGCAAACGCCCCATCGGCAGCCTCTCCGGAGGACAGCAGCAACGCGCCTTCATCGCCCGCGCACTGGTGCATGACACTGCACTCCTGTTGCTGGACGAACCCATGGCAAACGTGGATTCCAACGCCCAGGACGAATTCTACAGTCTGCTCTCACGACTTCGCCGACAGATGGCCATCATGATGGTTTCTCATGACCTGACCGCGATATCGGTGAATGTAGACAAGGTAGCCTGTCTCAACAAGACACTGTACTACCATGGTTCCAAAGAGATACCCCCGTCCGACATCGAGGCCGCCTACGGTTGCCCGGTCGAACTCCTTGCGCATGGAATGCCGCACAGAGTCCTGAGGAAGCACGACTGATGTTGACCGCACTGCACTACTCTTTCATGCAGAACGCGCTCGCTGCGGGTGTGCTCGCCGGCATCGCATGCGGCGTTGTCGGCACCTACGTCGTGGTGAGGAAGATGGTATTCGTCAGCGGCGGCATCTCTCACACCACCTTCGGTGGCATCGGACTCGCCTACCTGCTCGGCTTCAACCCCCTGCTGGGGGCGCTGCTCTTCGCCATCGGTGCCGCACTCACTATGGGCCACGTAACGCGCAGGACGAAGCTGTCTGAGGATACCGGCATCGGCGTGCTCTGGGCCGCAGGAATGGCCCTCGGCGTGATATTCGTTGGACTGTCCTCAGGCTACGCCCCTGACCTCTTCAGCTACCTCTTCGGCAACATACTGACGGTCCAGAGGAATGAGCTGCTCATGATGCTGGTGCTGGACGGTGTGATAGTCGGCACGGTGCTCGCCCTCTACAAAGAACTGCTCGCGGTGTCTTTCGATGAGGAATTTGCCCGCGTCCAGGGCATACCTGTGGACAGGCTGCAGCTCGTGCTGCTGGGTCTCATCGCGCTCACGATAGTGACCGTCATCAAGGTAGTCGGCATCGTCCTGGTTATCGCGCTCCTCACCATACCTCCTGCAATCGCGCGACAGTATACGAAGAGCCTCTCAGGCATGATGCGGCTGGCAGCGGTGATTGGCGTGAGCCTGGCAATACTCGGCATCGCCCTCTCCTACCTGCTCAATCTCGCCTCGGGAGCAACGATCATACTGCTCGGCTGCGCCGCACTTGCGGTGGTGCTGCTGGCACAGAAGCTGCGCGAGATAAGCGCTGATTGAGTTGTCACCCGCGATTCGGGGCGCGGGAGAGCGACTCGAGCAGTGCGATGGCCCCTTCCTTGTCGAGGGGCTCGTTGTTGTTGCCGCATTTTGGAGACTGGATACAACTCGGGCACCCATCAGCGCAGGGACACGCCTTCACAAGTTCAAGCGTCGCCCGCCACAAGCGCTCGATGGCCTCGTAACCCATCTCCGCAATCCCCACCCCACCCGGATACGCGTCATACACAAAGACCTGCGCATCACCATTCGCGCCACTCAGCATGGACACGCCACCGATGTCGTTCCTGTCACACAGGGCGAACAGGGGCAACACGGCGATAACCGAGTGTTCGCACGCATGCAGTCCTCCCGCCAGGCTCGCACTGGCCTTCGCCACCCTGTTGACGGCGTCAGAGGTCACATCGAACCAGAACGCCCTCGTCTGGAACGTGGTTTCCGGCAAATCAAGTGGCTCCTCTCCCAGGAACTCCTCCGTGAACTGGCGTTTGCGCTTGAAGGCCACCACGTGCGTGGTCACCTCAACACTCCCCACGCACACATGCACTTCCCCGCACCACTTCTCCCTGCTGACACCGGTCGACCGGATGTCGGTCAGTTCCCGTGCCTGCGTGTAGTAGTCCACATCCACTCGCTCCGCCCACGCAGTCCGACCGCCCATGTCGAGCCGGGTGACACGGTACGTATCGCCCTGGTGCAGGTACACCGCTCCCGGATGCAGTTGGGACAGCGCCACCGCACCGTCCACCGTCTCAAGTAGCCCGCCGCCGGTGCTGTCCATCACTTTGTATGAACCGCCCGTGGCACGGATGTTCACACGCTGTGCCGGATAGGCCAGACCCGGGTCGGGATACAGTTTCCCCTTCCTCAACCTGAGCAGTCCGCGTCCCATCAGGTCTTCCAGCAATCCCGGCACATTCGTCTCTATCTCAGTCGACTCCTCCGCCATCAGCGGCCTCTCCCATGCGGCGCACAGGAGATGCGGCTCAAGGATGTAGGGGTTGTTGGGATTGATAAGCGCCTCTTCGAAACGCCGGGAGAAGAGGAACGCGGGGTTGCGCATCAGGTACTGGTCCAGGGGACTGTTCTGCGCCACGAGGACGCTGAGAGAGGGGTTCCCGCTTCTGCCGCTGCGGCCCGCCTGCTGCCACGTGCTGGCCATGTTGCCGGGATACCCTGCGAGCACGGTCGCATCCAGGTCACCGATATCAACCCCCAGCTCAAGCGCGCTGGTGGTCACCAGACCGTCCAGCCTGCCTTCCAGGAAATCCTGCTCTATCTTCCGCCTGTCCCGGGCAAGATACCCCGCCCTGTAGGGACTGATGCGTCCGGCCAGTTCTTCAGGCAGCCGCTCGCGGGCATAGAGGTAGATGAGTTCAGCAAGCCGCCGCGTCCTTGCGAACACAAGGCTACGCAGGTCACGCGCAATGAGCTTGCACAGGAATGAACTGGCCTCACTGTTGTGGCTGCGGCGCAGTCCGCTGGACTTGTTCACAATCGCCGGATTCCACAGCGCGAAGAACTTCTCGCCGTGCGGCCCGTCATCCGCCTCCACAAGCTCGAACTCAACGCCGCACAACCGTCCCGCGTGTTCCTGCGCATTTGCGATGGTTGCAGAACAGCACACGAAGACGGGACTCGCCCCATATATGGCGCAGAGTCGCCGCAGCCTGCGGACAAGGTTCGCCACGTGCGAACCGAGCACACCACGATAGATGTGCGCCTCGTCCAATACCACGTAGCGCAGACCGTGGAGGAACCTCGACCACAACGCATGGTTCGGAAGGATCCCCATGTGCAGCATGTCGGGATTGGTGAGCACCACGCGGGCGCGTTTCCGAATGCCCCCTCGCACATCCTGCAGCGTGTCACCGTCGAACGTATCGATAGACGAAGTGGGCAGAAGCCCGCGACTTGTCAGTTCGCGCAGACTGCGCAACTGGTCCTGGGCAAGGGCCTTGGTGGGAAACATGTAGAGCGCGGTGGCGAGCGGGTCTTCCAGTGCCGTGTGTACCGTGGGTAACTGATAGCACAGGCTCTTACCACTCGCGCTCGGAGCATTCACCACCACGTGGCGCCCCTCGATGAGAAGGTCCACAGCATTCGCCTGGTGACGATAGAGTTGAGCAACGCCCACTCTGGAGAGCCGCTTCACCAGCTTCGGAGAGAGCGCATTGCGAAGCTCCCCGTAGACCGGGTCAGATGGCGGGATGCACTCAACGTGGACAAGCTCGCCCTCATAGTCGGGCGCGGTAATCAACTGGTGCAGAAATGCGGATGGATGCATCAGGATGCTACGGAACCGGTATGACCTCCACTTGAGATTCCACCAGCTCCACTTCCGGGTAGTTCTGTAGCACGAAATTAATGACGTTATCCATGGTCTCACGGGAATGGTCGGCCTGGTTGCTCACACAGGCAACGCCGATTGTGGCTATCTGCCATAGCCCCTGGCTGTCCACTTCAGCCGCAGACACCCTGAACTGGTTCCGCAGGCGGGCCGTCATCGAAAGCACGACCTGCCGTTTCCCCTTGAGGGAATGGTTCTCGGGCAGCCTGATGGTGAGTATACAGGTACCAACGTGCATGTCGGTGGTGCTCCCGGATTGCCTCCCCTGCGCAGAACAGTCTACTCCTCAAGAGCCTCAACGTTCTTGCCGAAAGGCTTGTTGGACATCTCATCCTTGTCCGCAAGAATCAACTCCGCAGCGATGCCCGCCGCATCGGTGATAATCTCTCTGCACTTGAGCGCGTGGTCGCGGCACAGCCATTCCTTCTGCCACTGCTTCGTCAACTCGCCACACAGCGTCTCCCCGTACTTCTCCGCTATCCGGTTCGGAATCTGATTGAAGATGCGGTACAGCCCGGGACGTCCGTAGAATGTCTCCTTGGCTTTCTTGTTGATTTCCGCAGGGTCGCCTTCAGGCGCAGACGGCCGTCCATGCACGGCGCTCACCGCCAGCACTGCACCGGTTATCGCGCCGCAGGTACCGCCATACAACCCCACCCCGCCACCAAAGCCCGTCGCGAGCCGCATCGCCTCATGCGGAAGACCGAGGTCCATCTCAGACAACACGGCCTCGAACACAGCCTCCGAGCAGTTGTAGCCGGTCGAGAAATTCTTGCGGGCCTTCAGTCGCACCTTCTCAATCGTTTCCTCGTTCGTCAATGCACACCTCCTCTCACTCTGTCGCATCGTATACTATTGCAAGGGAACAGGAGAGTTCAAACATGACGTATTCCGTGGAATGGATCGACAACAAACTCCAACTGCTGGACCAGAGCCGTCTCCCGCATGAAGAGCGGTACGACATGCTCACAACCGTGGCAGAGGTAGCAGATGCCATTCGTACCATGAAGGTGCGTGGAGCACCGGCCATCGGCGTGGCCGCAGCCTACGGTGTCGTGCTCGCTGCACGCCAGTCGGAACGCGCCGACACTGAGGCCCGGACACAGACAATCGTGGCAGCCATTGAAGAGCTGGAAACCACCCGCCCCACCGCAGTCAACCTTTTCAGCGCGCTGAACCGCATGAGGGCCGCACTGGCACGTCCCGAGCCTGCAGATATCACCTCCCGCCTGATGGATGAAGCGGTGCGCATCCATGACGATGAGAAGAAGGCCACCACGGCGATGAGCACATACGGGGCGTCACTGGTCCCGGAGGGCGCCACGGTACTGACGCACTGCAACGCCGGCGCGATTGCCACCGCCGCCCATGGCACCGCACTCGGTGTCATCATCCATGCGTACCGCATGGGCAGGGTGAAGCGTGTCATTGCCACGGAGACTCGCCCGCTGCTCCAGGGCGCACGTCTCACCGTGTGGGAACTGGTGCAGGAAGGCATTCCCACGACGCTCATCACGGACTCCATGGTCGGTCATGTCATGCACACGCAGGCCGTGGATTGCGTTATCGTGGGCGCAGACAGGATCGCTTCCAACGGGGACGTGGCGAACAAGATTGGCACGTACGGCATCGCCGTTCTCGCCCATGCACACCACGTACCGTTCTACGTGGCAGCGCCCTTCAGCACAATCGACATGGGGATATCCGACGGCGGACAGATACCGATAGAGCAGCGCAGAGTCGATGAGGTAACCTCATTCGGAGGGCAACCGGTGGCCGCAGGTGGCAGCGATGTGCTTAATCCATCTTTCGATGTGACGCCCAACAGCTACGTGACCTCAATTATCACCGAGCGCGGTATACTATCCTCACCGTACCTGAGTAGATTGAAAACCATGGTTGAAAATCATGATGGAAAGGGGGGCTGAGATGGCAATCTACGAGTACTACTGTCCCACATGCAGGAAGGTCTTCGAGGTGCAGCGTCCCATGTCCGAGTCTGATACACCGACCCACTGTCCGGGGTGCGGGGCGGCATCAGAGAAACTGGTTTCTGACTTCGCATCCAAGCTTGGCTACACCTTGCAGGCACCCGGAAAGGAGCCGTTCAGAAAGCTGGACTGAGTGTATCAATATGAGCGATGAATCGTATCTATCACCCATAGCCAGGGAGAGACTCGCCCGGATAGGACAACTGTCTGAGGCAGACCAACGCCGCATGAAGGCGAAGGGCGAACTGGAGCACATCCTGTCTGAATACTACCTGGGCAATACCACCATTGAGGCGCTCTGGCAGAACCTCAAGTCCCTCATGGAAAGCCACGGCGCGGAGGTAGTGAGCGACGCTCAGAAGAGCATCGTTGGAACACTTCGGCTCCAGATGAACGCAGAAGACTTCGAGAAACGCCAGTCGGCAGTACTGGCGCTTGAGACGCTGAAGTCCTCAAAGAAATACTCGGCGATAGAGATGATACTCGGCTCCGTAACAGCCCTTCGCAAACGATACGATGAGGTCTGGCACCAGGCGTATGACCAGGTCCGTGGTCAGCTTGAAGAAAGGATGCAGGAATCCGCAGAGCAGGCAAGAAGACAGGGCATTCTGGTAGACACTGAGGGTGCGGTGGATGCGAGCATCAAGTCCAGCCCGGAGTGGCGAGAGTTCATGTCACGCCATGACGCATCGGCCCAACAGACACTTCACGACTACATCGTCCGTATCACCGAACTACTGTAGGCTGGAGCTACTTCTGAAGTATCACGCGCTTATCCTGGCATCGGGAAAGGGTTCCCGACTCGGTGCGCTGTCCACGCGCAGGCCCAAGTGCCTTCTGCCCCTCGGTTCCGAGACAATCCTGGACCGCCAGTTGCGCCTTCTGCAGGACGTGGGCGTGTCAACAGTGACGATGGTTGTCGGCCACCAGAGGCACCTCATCACCGCACGAATGGGCACGCGTGTACGAACAATCGTCAATGACCGGTACGCCACAACCAGCAGCATCTCATCGCTCTGGGCAGCCCGCGACTCGCTCAGCGAGAACACGCTCATCCTGAACAGCGACCTCGTGTTCGAACGGGGCCTCCTTGAATCCGTGATGAACTCTCCAGATCCATGGGCTCTTGCCATCGACAGCGAGCGACGCTGCAGCGGTCACATACGCATGGTCATTGAGGAAAGACGTCCCGTGCAGATTGGCCGCACTGTTTCCGCTGAGCGCTCGCAGGCTGCGTTCCTCTGCGTCGGACTGGTACGACAGGAAGGGCTGGCAACTTTCAAGCACGCTCTTGCGACGTGTGCGCAAGAGAGTCTGCACACCGGCTGGTCGAAGGTGTTCCTCTCACTGGCGATGGATAACCACAACGTTGCTCTGTGTGAGTATGCGGGTCCTTGGTTCGACGTGAACTCCGTAGCTGCCTACCGCAAAGCCCGCTTGTACGTCACGTCCGGAACACAGCCGGACGGCTAGAGCTCCGCCTTGATTCCACGGGTCACCGTCATGGCGGTTCGCAGCACTGCGGCGGCCAGAGTACCAAGGGCAAACACCGCGAGCCAGACAAGTCTTGCATCGAATGCCATCCCGCCAATCTGGAACCCACGGGTGAACATGTCGATGAAGCTCGTCACCACCACCTGCGGTACGTAGCGCACACCGGGAGTAACCAGCACCACATCCGCAACACGCCGGAGATGCTTCATGAAGGATGCAGCAGTGTCTGAGTGTGAAGAGTGCTCATCAGGCAGGAGCTGCCATTCCCACGCAACGGAGCGCACCATATGCTCATGCGCCACCATGAGGGAAGCACCGAGCACCGCTCCCAGTCCCACCACAACCACGTGTACCCCGCCAAGCCCACTGAACAGGCCGACGGCCATACAGGCCACCAGGTAGGGCTGCTCAAACTGGTGCCTCGCGGCCTCCAGGTACGTTCCTTCAGGTCCGGATGTACCGTTGAAGCGCGCCAGTTCTCCATCAACACAGTCAAGCACGATGACGACATACCGCAGCAGGGCCGCGAAGAGCCATACGACGGGTTCGGGCACCGTGAAGGCAATCCCCACCCCGATTGTCAGCACTGTGCCCAGCACAGTGCACTGATTCGCGGACACACCCAGCTTCAGAAAGATGCGTGTCACGTAGGGAGACAGTCTGCGCGTGACACGAAGTCCAAACCAGGATGACGGATGGAGGCGCTCGTGTCGCCCTTCCATCCCACGACGCCGTTGTTCTTCTATCGGTAGAGACATGACGAGAGCTATCGTATCATCGACACGTGGCAAGCGTGAATCCTTCGCAGCCCGGCAACGAATGGCGGCACTATGTATGGATGATTGACGCCATCAAGGCTGGCACGTAGCATGAGGAGGGGCAGTAGAACAGACCCATGGCTTCTCAGATAGGTATTATCGCCAGCGACCTCACCGGCGCACTGGACACGGCAGCAGTATTCCACGCCGTGGAAAGAAACGTTGTTGCCCTTCTGGACATGAACTCCGCGTACAGAGCACCCATCACGGTGGTTGTCACCGACAGCGCAGAGGACAGTCCGGAGCGCGCATACGAGAAGGTCAGGGACGCCGCCAGGCTCCTGCGGGGGAGGGTATTCTTCAAGAAGGTGGACTCCACCATGCGAGGGAACGTTGGACCGGAGATTGCGGCGCTCGTGGATGAACTCGGCCCCAAGAAAGTGTTGGTGTGTCCCGCGCTGCCTCGCGAAGGCCGCACAGTTGTCGACGGTATGGCTCTGCTTCGCGGTGTCCCCACTCATCTGACGGAGTACGGGCAGCACCCTGTCACACCATGCGTGGGTGCAGATGTGGTTGCCGTCCTCGCAGGCCAGGCGCACATGACGGTAACGACAATCGGACTGGATACCGTTCGCCGTGGACCAGAGCATCTGGCCGAAATCGTGGAGGCATCACTGGGAAGGGCCATTGTCCTGGATGCCTCAACTGACGATGATGTGCGCATCATCGGGCGCGTCTGCGCAGAACACGCGGGTCGATGGCTGCCATGTGGTTCGTCAGGACTTGCACGGGCTTTCGCAGAAGCCATGCGCGAACGTGAAAACGCAGAAGAAGGAATAGAGCCTGCCATAGAACCTGTGCGCAGTCCCGTCCTGGTTGTTGTCGGAAGCCGGAATCAGGCAACAATCGCACAGTTGAAATCCTTGCGGGCCGAAGGCATCTACCTCATCCTCGATGTCGGTGCAGAGGCACTCTGTCAACGTCCAGACAGCACAACTCTGCAGCACGCGGTTGACCTCGCTGTGACCGCTCTTCAGAGAGGTGAATCCGTCGTCATCACTGCGAGCCTTAGCCCATACGTCCCACACCTTCGCCACCAGGTTTCCATGCGATTGGGCGAGATGACCCGAGACATTGTCATCAGGCAGAGCCCCGGAGACTTCGTGCTCACCGGAGGTGCGACCGCATGGGCAGTAGCATATGGTCTGGGCGCAACTGCCCTGCAGGTTGAAGGCGAGCTTGAGCCCGGACTCATATCAGCGCGCCTGGTTGATGGCAGCCAGTCAGGGGCCAGGGTGGTTACAAAAGCGGGGGGATTCGGTGATACGCAGATGCTCGACAGGACGATACGCGCGGCGGGACAGAGCGACAGGTGAACAACAACCGTCTGCACCTGGCACGCCAGTACCGGTATCTGGCAGAAGCCTATCTGCGTTTTCTTCTCACTCATAGATGTCAGCCCTATCCATTTCGGATACACATCCAGATGCACTCCCGCTGCAACGCCCTGTGTACCACGTGTCCTTACGTGGAGACGAGCACACGCATTACGCACGGAACGATGAAGCGGGACGTCTTCGTCAAGCTCGTGGCGGAACTGGGCGGGGCGAAGGCAACCTCCTCCGTCATCTTTGAACTCCAGCATGAACCGTTGATGAATCCGGACACCTTTGAGTGGGTCCACCACCTCAAGACGCACGCCCCCACCACAAAATGCCAGGTCATCACGAACGGTTCTCTGCTGGGCAATTTCTCGCTTGAAGAGATGGCCGCGTCCGGAGTCGACATGCTGTCAGTCTCCCTGAATGCGCATACGAGGGACACCTTTGAACGCATCAACACGGGGTTGGACTTCGAAACGGTAATGGAGAACACACTCAGGGTGGCCGGTCACGAGGCGCTGAGGCAACGGCTGCGCGTGAGCTACGTGGTCACCGAAATCAATCAGGCAGAGATAGGAGAGGCGGTTGCCTTCTGGAAAGCGAGGGGCGTCCTGACACAGGTCAAACGCTTCACCAACAGGGGCGGAGCGTTGCCGGCGTACACGTCTCTCCGCTCTTCAATACCCCCGGAACGGAGCGTCTTCGGGAGAGCCGCCGCACGTGTACGCCGCTCCATCCGCGGAATAATCGGGTGCCCCCTGCCGTTCTATGAGACCGCCGTACTCTTCAATGGCAATGTCATCCTCTGCTGCCAGGACTGGAACCATGACCCTGTCATCGGCAGCATAGAGAGCGATTCCCTTCGTTCAATCTGGAACGGTCCCGCACTTACCTCCCTTCGCCGCAACATCCTTGCACGCAGATACGAAGGAATAGCAGCCTGCACACACTGCTCCATAGCCTGACCGCCCGACTTGAGAAGGACAATCTCGTTCCGGTGCAGGGGCACTTCGTGAAGAGCCCGTTCGCCGCCTTAAGACAAGGTTGAAGCGCACGGCATGCCACAATCCATCGACCCTTCGGAGTTGCTGCAACCGTGCTCCATAGCAACCAACGGGCCGTTCCCGAACGGCCCCTACAGTAAGACTACGAAATCCCCAATCTAGCTGGTCA
>JAFGFT010000030.1 GCA_016930935.1 Dehalococcoidia bacterium
AATCACTGCTGCGGAGAGGAGCATTGCCAGTACAAGCACTGGTGCGAGGTATCTACTTGCTCTTGCCATCCCTCATTACCTCCTGCTAGCTGTCTGTCTATCGTCTCTGTCTCTAATTGTATTGCACGCAAACACAAATAGGGGACCTCAGACTGTCCCTTGGCTACACTATAGATACGCCCCTGCGCAATGTCAATAGCTGTGCCACTCGTATGCGGAAGCAGGAGGAGGTCAAAGCGGGTGGAATGAAGGCAGTCGTGGTCACGATACCTCGAGCAGGCAGTCCTTCATGGCGGCAATCCAGTAGCCCGCGCCCTCTTCAAGACTTACAGCCTGTACGTAACTCTTGAGGACGGGGTCCCAGTGGTAGGCGAAGTCCTCGACGCCGCCGGATGGCGCGTCATGGGGATTGCTGAAGTCAGCCGCGGTTCCCTGTACCGAGCCGAGCATGTGCCAGCCGGGCGTGAGGTCTGACAGGTATTCGGTTACGGCAAGTCCGTCGACGGTCACGATTGTCTCATCAACCACTGCGACCCAGTAGGCGAACCCGGGCTCGATGGTTGCGGGCATGAAGTATGACTTTGCTGCAGGGTTCCAGGTGTAGACCGCCTCGGAGTTGGGGAACACCGAAGAAGTGGCGTTGTCGTCGAGCAGCAGCGGCACGGAGACCATGTTCCATCCCGGTTGCAGCGTGAACTGCACCTGTGCGCTCATGGGCTGGCCAACGGTCTGCGAGACGTGGTTGTTGACTTCGCTGCTCTCAGGTGAGACTTCGTCGTCCGTGTCGACCACGAGCGACAGGTCATCAGACCCTTCCGACAGTGTCACCGGACCAAACTGTGTACTGAAGCTTTCTCCCGGCCCGAGCGCCGGCACCGCGTACTGCGCAGCCTCAACGCTATCGATGAAGAGTTTGGCCACGCTTGTACCGGCATTGCCGAAGCCTTCGTTCGCAACGGCGAGGGTGATGGTGTATACGCCTGACGCGACGTCGTCCCATTCTGCGCACAGAATCGTTGGCACCAGGTCCGCCGCGGGCAGAACGGTCACGCTGACGGGCAATGTGACCGTGTTCGATTCGGGGTCATTGCTGCAGACAAGTACGGATGCTCCCTGCTCTCCCGGCGCAAGTCCCGTTGCGTCCACCGTCACTGTGATTTCGTTCGAATCGCCAGGGGCAACGGTGCCGGATTCAGGATTCTCGCTGAGCCACAGGCAGTCCATCTCTTCCATGGAGCAGCGTATGAGCCAGTTGCCGGGTCCTGCGGCCGCCATCTCAACGGGCAGCCATGTTTCATTGCTGGCTCTCTGCCACGAATGCCCTTCGGGCGCAGTCTCATCGAAGGACAGCGCCTCGCAGTCGGGCGCATCAGTCAGATACTGGAAGGCGACGTATACGGCACCTTCATTCACATTCACGTCGAGGGCGCTCAGGTCGATAGTGCACCAGTCCCAGTCAGTGGGCGTGGCCGTCGTGCCGCCAAGCAGCGTGCCCGGTATGCCGCCGGGACCATCATCATCGTAGACCTCTATGCCGAATTCCTCGTGGTCATCATCGGGCCATTGTGGGGTCTCCTGCCACAGGTGAACGTCTGCGCTGAGAAGGCGCGCGGGGTAGGAGGTTGGAGAGAAACGGACCGCGTAGCGGGTCCCTGTGTCTCCTGCGGAGCTGCTCTCCGGCGTGCCATCGTCGTAGGAGATGTCCACGGTTGTTCCGCCGACGCCATCGTCTGCACCGTCCACGAGAGTGTACTCCAACGGTCCTTCACCGTTGTTCGAGATTGAAAAATCCATCTCCTCGCTCTGGTTCTGCAGCACCGTGCAGGAGAGCGACGAGGGGGCGACCTCGATGTCCGGCAGCAGGCCGAACGACACTTCGAGTGTCTGCCAGTAGAACGACTGAATGCCGCAGCGACAGTCGTAGTCCATGTCCATGTTGATGCGGAAGAGGCCGTTGGGGCGGTTGCCGCCTGCCGTGCTCCAACTATTGAGCATGACCCAGTAGCGGTTGTCGGGGTCCTCATCGTTGTAGCCGACGCACAGGACGGCGTGGCCGCAGTAGGGCGCGCTCCCGCTGCAGATACTGTCCATCGTGATGAGCGATTCCTCATCATTGTTGAGCCAGAAGCTGGTGAACGTACTCCATGCAGAGGGCGTTGGCACAAAGAAGGCGAACCAGACTGCGCGGTCCTGGTTCAGGACGGACTTGATGCTGCTGATTGCCGCTTCACGGTCGACGATGCCTTCGCTCGCGTGCGTGGGCACGGTGAAATCGTCAATTGAGAGAATGGGATACTGCGGGGTCGTGGTGATGCTGTCGCAGGGTACGTCGCAGGCGGCATCGCCATCCTGCCAGTATGCACCGGCGTTGGACCATGGGATGCAGTAGCCTGTCGAATCGTAGAAGTTCGCGAAATCGGAGAGCCAGCCGCCTCTACAGCAGGTCTTGCCGATGACATCGTATTCACATGAGTTGATGTGCTGGACGGAGAGCCTGTCATGTATGTCGCGCTGCACATCGAGGGCGATACCGAGGCAGGATGTGCCCGCCCACGCCCAGCAATTGCCACAGCTTCCCTGGCTGTATGACGCGGGCGTGTAGTCGAGGTAATTCAGCAGTGACCGTGAGCCACCGGTGTCTTCCGCTGCCCCGCGTTCCATCTCAATCACGGGGGCGGACTCATAGTCTGAAAGCCACTGCTGCAGCGTCTCATCGTCCGGCTGCATGAAGGGGAATTCGTCGGGCGACTGGTCAGCCGAGATGTCTGACACGCCGACAGGGAGAGGCGCGAGTAGGAGCGCACAAAGCGCAACTGCAATGGCGAGTGTGGCTGTGTTGACCGGGGAGGTGAGATGGTGCGGGAAACGTATTCTCATGTGTGTGTCCTGCCAGTGTTTCTCGCACGGTATCAATGTGAGGGGATAGTGTCAATGTGGCGTTTGGAGAGGAGTGCGAACGGCCCGCCTCAAGAGGCGGGCCGTGGTTCTCTGGACTGATGAGTTGCCGAACGACTACTCGACGATGAGGCAGCACGCCTCGGTGGCTGCGACCCAGTAGCCGCGTGTCGGGTCGATGACCGTCACATTCTGGTACGACTTCGTTGCAGGGTCCCACCAGTAGGCGAAACCCTCTACCCCGCCGTCAGGGTCGTCGTCAGGCTCGTCGAAGTCGACCGTTCCCGGTTCAACGGAGCCAACCATGTTCCATCCGGCGGCGACGTCCTGCTGCCATCCGTTAACTGGGGTGCCTGTGATGGGGATGGTGCGGTCGGTCACGACGGCGACCCAGTATGCCTTTGTAGGGTCAATCGTATCCGGCACCACGTAGGATTTCGTTGAAGGATTCCATGTATAAACCGCCTCGACGTCCGGGAATATGGCGTCAACAGACAGGTCATCCGGTTCCAGCGGCACCGAGACCATGTTCCAGCCCGCAATGAGAGAGATGTCGACTGTCTGGTCAGCAGCTTCCTCTGTCACGAGCGTTCCCTCTGCGAAATAGACCGATTCGAGAGTTGCGCATGCGCAACGGAGTCCGGAGGCATCGATGATGCTGGCGATGAGTTCATTCAGAAGTTCAAGGAGGGTGGCTTCATGCGATTCGCACGCGTCGATGAGTTTCTGCAGGCCCGGGGATGCGTCCACAAGCGTGAAGTCGGTCAACGTGATGACCGGCTGGTGATTTCTGCATTTCAGCGTCGCATCGCCTGAGAAGTCGATGTAGGCGCCGTTCAGTGATAGCCGTGCGCCGGCAAAGGACGCTGCCAGGTCTGTGAACCCCACGTCAAGACCGGTGAGGTGCACTTCTACGCCGAATATGGTGAATTCAGCCGCGAGCCGAAGCTCACTATCTGCGAACTCGACCAGGATAGCCCAGTCGGGAGTCTCCGCAGAGAGATAGTTGTCGGCCTTCGTGGCGAGTGTCTCCGCCATCTCATCCAGGGCCTCCTCAATCTCTGCCGCATCGAGGTAGAATGGGCCGCCATCCGACCACGTGGTCTTCAGTCGGGGTCCTTCGCCCTCATCGACGATATCGATGGTTTGCAGAACTGCTCCGTCGGGAGCACTGATGGAGAGGCCGCTCTTGAGGATGAACGTGTTCACGGCATCCTCTATGGCATCAAGACTCGCTGCGTCGAGTGAGAGCGACGAACCCGCAACCTCGGCATCGGTGATGCCTGTCACATCGAGAGGACCATCCGGACCGGTGAATCCGAACGTAACATTGGCGCCGAAGCGGGGCTTCTTGCCGAGTAGGTCCAGTTCCCCTGCAACCTCAACTGTCGTCGTGCCGTCGGCTGTCAATCGTACGTAGCTCAGACCGAGTTCTTCTCCTCGCATGTCGAGGACGAAATCCTCAATTACTATCTGGTGAGTGTCAGCATTGAGGGCGACAGATGGGGGCGATGACACTGATGGGTGAGTGGCGGCAATCTCATCTTCAAGCCACTGCTGTATGTCTGCTGCGGAGTAGTTGCCGTCGCAGGCTCCAACATTTCCTGGCAAGACGAAAAGCAGGAGCATCGGGATGGCGACCAGTGCACTAAGTAGCCTCTGGGCAACACTGTGAGTCCTTCCTGTCATGGCTGACTCACCTCCTCCGTGTCTCCGCTCTGGGAGACAGCGCCGATAGCGTACGTGGCAACAATGCCACGCCGCCGCATTGTTCGAGGTCAGTCTAAGCCCGAAACGGTGCTTTTACAATACCCCCAACAGAACCAGCACCACCACGGTGAGAAAAGCTACGCCTGCCAGTGAGAGCAGCACAATGTACACAGGGTGCAGACCATCGTCCGAATCGCCGTTCGTCTCTGATGCTGTGGTACTGGTGGGGACGGGCTGTATCTGAGTGAGACTCTCCAGCACGGAGAAACTGCGATTCAGTGCTCCTGCAGAAACCTCATATTCACCCTGTTGTGAACGCACCACCGTGAAGCGCAGCGTCTGGCTTGCACCTGGGGCAAGTGCCACGTCCAGAGAGTGCTCGATATTCCCGTCTACCCACACGTCAAGTGGGTACACTTCGTCACCGTCTCCTCGGTTCTTGACTGTGACAGATACGTTGACTCTGTCATAGGGAGCGACTTCGCGGGGCGAGAGTTCGAGGGCTGTCACAGCGGAGTGCGTGGTGACGATTGGCTCTGTCGTGGGTGCAAGAAGTCCAAAAGTGCTGAAGTGGACTGTCTCAAAGGCTGCCTCGAAGTGTGCAGTGTCAATGACGGACGGCACCTCCTGCCAGCACGCGCCGGAACTGTCATAGTAGCCCACAACCAGGTCATCCTCACCGCACCCTTGTGGTAGTTCTGCACTATCGTACGCAATGCCAAGTCGTAGGGCAGGACTAAATTCTGCGCCGCCCGGTCCAAGCACGAATGCTGAGAGCACCACACCGCCTTCATAGTCTTCAGGTGAGGAGTCGCGCGTGGCAGAGATGTAGGCGAGCGGATTGCCTTCATCTCCGCGGCAACGCGTGCCTTCTTCAATGTATATGGATAGCTCATCTTCGATGAGACTGTGACTGAAACCCTCAAGAAGGAATCCATCGGTATCGACGGTTGGCCGGAACTCATGTCCCAGGATGGAGATGGCCAGCGTGCCCTGTTGTGGAGTTGGAGGAGGGGGAGTTACCTCAGGGATGACACACGAGATTGTGCCCACTTGTATCCTGCGGTAGGATGCCGGAATCATTGAGGTGACGTTCCAGCCGTCCAGACTTACCTTCTCGATCTCCGCTGCGACACTATATGGTCCTTCTTTCGCATCAGAAGGAAGTGAGAGGTGCACTGTCTCCTCGGTGGCGTATTCGTCTCCTGCCCAGTCCGGTACGTCTGAAACGGTGAAATCGTACCGGTCCAGTAGCGTCAGTTCTTTACCCGATGCAGTGTGACGAGCTGTCACCGCGAAGATGACAGATGCTTCATCCATGCCGATGGGCATATCCTTGATGCAGGATACGGTTGCCTCTGCCGTGATAGAGAACTCCTCACCCGGTTCAACTACCGTCTGACTGAAAGCGAGGTCGAAGTCTACATCGTAGTAGTCTGAAGGGTTGAGACTCAGCGCGCTGGCAGGACGTGGGAGCAGTACGAGGCTGAAGGGAAGGAGCACTCCAAATAGGAGCCATCGTGCGAGACGAGAGGGTCGATTCGTGGTCATTCAGTCCACAGTCCCCGTCCGGAGGAAGTGAAGAACCCCGCCTCTCCGGTTCAAAAGGAGCAGTACCGGCACCAGGAGTATACCACCGGCAATCTCAGGCAGATATGCCGAAGGGTTGGTCAACAGCGTGAGAAAAACGTTCCCGAGCCAGTCGGTTGGAGGCAGCGCAGGAAAGCTGAGCCTGGTGATTGGCCAGAACAATGTGCTTGTCTTCAGCCACATTGAGTCCAGCACGAGGTGCATGGTGGAGCCATAAGCGAGCACGAACAGAGCATTCGACCCGGTCTTGAGGTAGGGCACAACACCGGCGATTGCGAGTACCAGGGGGAAGATGAGGGCATGGCAGAAGAGCCTGCCGGTACCGAACACGTCAGGAAAGAACAGTATCCCCACAGGTTTATCGATGATGTCCGGTAGCAGGGAACCCACGAGAAGAATTCGCAGATCGACCGTGTGGGACAGGGAGACGAATGCGCTGCGCAGCCGCGGTAGCACGCCGAGTGATGTCATCGCACCGGGAGCGTGGCGTTCGTACAGGGCCTCAGCGACCACTGCCACGCCAAGAGTGATGCTTGTGTGTCCCAGTATCAGCATGTGTGCGCCAATCTTGCGGTGCATCCTGTCTGCAGTGCAAGATGTGATAAGTGCTATCGGTACGGAGCCCCTCGGTCACGACTATACTAGCACTGTGCGGAGTCGGGTTGTGCATGTGCGCAACGGAGCAAGCCCTGTGTCAGAACGATATGATGTTGCCATCATAGGAGGTGGACCCTCCGGGAGCTATGCTGCTGCCTTGCTGGCATCTGGCGGTCACAGTGTTGTTGTGGTGGAGAAGAAGCAAGATACGGGTATCATCCCATGCTGCACAGGGGTCGTTGGCACCGCCTATGCAGAGTTGGTTGGACTGGAACCGGATGTCATCATCTCGAGCGCCATGTCGGCCACATTCGTCTCCCCTTTCGGGAGGCAGTTCCAGGTCGCATCACCACACCCGCAGGCACTTGTGCTCGACAGGGCGTTGCTGGAGCGTAGGCTGCTGCGGAGAGCAGCGATGGCTGGCGCGGACGTGCATACAGGCGTTGTGGTGGTCGGGATTGAGAGAAACTCAGCCGGATTTGAACTGCGCATGGCAGGAGATTCGCGCGGGAAATCCATCATGTCGCGGTCAATCGTCGTTGCAGCGGGAGTCAATCCTGGCATGACCGGCCGGTTGGAGCTTGGAGCAGTACAGCACTATATGGTCGGTGCTCATGCCGAAATCGAGATGGACGGCGTATCTGAGACAGAGATATACATGTTGCAGCAGGAAGCTCGTGGCCTTTTCGCATGGCTGGTTCCGACCGGCAACCACACGGTTCGTGCCGGCGTCCTGTCACATCGTGCGGCTGCCGGGTTCCTGCGCCGGTTCCTGGACCGTGCCGCCGTGCGCAGCAGATTGAGAAACGGGCAGATTCAAGTGTCCCAGAGGCCGGTTCCTGTTGCGGCCCTGGGGTGCACCTATGCCGACGGTCTCATCGTCATAGGCGATGCGGCAGGGCATGTAAAACCCACGACCGGTGGAGGGCTGTATTTCGGTGCGATTGCGGCGCGGGCAGGAGTGGAAGTGTTGAGCGACGCGCTCAAGAGGGATGATGTCTCTTCGGCTCGACTCAGCCGATTCGAGCGAGAGTGGAAGCGTGAGTTCGGCTCGGAGCTACAACGAGGGTCTCGTGTGCGAAGTCTGTACGGCAGGCTCAGCCCGGAGAGAGTCGACGCGGTGATAGGCTGGATGGCAGAGAGTGACCTCGTTGACAGGATGATACAGTCGCCTTCGTTCTCATTTGACCGGCACAGCGGCGCGCTGATGACAGGGCTCATGCGTGGACTCATGGGTCAACTTGTGCGACCTCACAGTCCTGCAGGAGGAGGTGCTGCGTGAGTGATGCCAACCGCGTGCCACGGCATGCTGCCATCATCATGGACGGGAATGGGCGTTGGGCGCGCAAGCGTGGTCTTCCCCGTACGGTTGGACACCAGCGGGGAGGGGACAGGATTCACCCTGTGGCACTCGCCTGTGCGCGAAAGGGCATTGAATACCTTACACTCTATGCGTTCTCAACGGAGAACTGGAATCGGCCCCCTTCCGAGGTGGCTGCTCTTCTCCACCTGCTTTCCACGAAGATGGAGAGTGTGGCGCGAGCATGTCTGCGGGACAACATTCGTCTGACGCTTGTGGGCAGCATTGATGGTCTGAGTCTCGAGTCACAACAGAAAGTGAAGGCCGCCATCGACATGACTGCGGGAAATAACGGACTCACATTGTGTATCGCCTTCGACTATGGTACTCGCAGAGAGATTGCCCGTGCGGCAGAGCGTCTCGCGTCGCAGGGAGCGGTTCCTGCTGCGATTGATGAAGAACAGGTGTCTGCGAACCTGTACACTTCCGGCATGCCGGATGTGGACCTGCTCATCCGTTGTGGTGGGGAGATTCGATTGAGCAATTTTCTCATGTGGCAGGCGGCATACGCTGAACTCTACTTCACAGAGGTGCTCTGGCCTGACTTTGGCGATGGCGATGTGGATGAAGCGCTGGTGGAGTATGCGCGTCGCAACCGGCGTTTCGGTGCCCTTCCGGACGGAGCGTCATCATAGTGAACGACGTCCTGCTGGTGCTGCTTGCAACTGTCAGTCCGCTGAGCGAACTCAGAGGAGGCATTCCTCTTGGAATCGGGCTGGGACTGGACCCCGCTTTCACGTTCTTTCTGTGCGTAGTCACCAATATCCTCATCTTCTTCCCTGCCAGACTCTTCCTGCTCTGGTTCAACGACAGGGTGATGATGCGAATTCCCCTGTGGAAGAAGTACCTGGAACGCGTCCGCTTGAAAGGTCAGCCAATAGTGCAGAAGTATGGATTCTACGGGATGGTTCTCTTCGTGGCAGTCCCCTTGCCGGTGACTGGAGCGTACACGGGCACGGTGCTGAGCTGGCTGCTCGACATGGACTGGAGAAAGTCATTCTTCGGGGTCGCTCTCGGTGTGGTGATTGCAGGCATCATTGTGATGAGCATCACCCTGGGAGTCGTGGCGGGGATTCATTTTGTACAGCCGTAAACACGAAGGGGCGTGGGTGACATTCACATGAGCACCGCCCTGCATTCTGCACTGAGATTGCTTCTGCCCGGTGCGAAGAGTTCATTCGTCTTTGAGCGTCAACAGCCAGTTGTGCCGCAAGAGCCGAAGCATCTGAATCTCTATGTCCATCTGCCCTTCTGCGCGCGAGTCTGTCCCTTCTGTCCCTATGTGAAGCATGCCTATGATGCTGACCTGAGCCGCGCCTATCGGTCCGCCATCCTGAAGGAACTTGATGGGTACTGGAAGATATGGGGGAACGTTGCCGTTGAGTCCGTGTATTTCGGTGGGGGCACTCCATCTCTCACTCCTGAGATTGTGGAAGAGACGCTTTCCTGGCTGGCGGGGCACTTTCAGATTGGCAGTGAGGTAGGGGTAGAGATTCATCCATTGACGGCAAGTGAAGAGGTTCTTCGCCGACTCAAGAACGCAGGCGTGACCATGGCGAGCCTGGGCGTACAGAGCTTCAATGAACGGCTTCTTGACCTGCTCGGTCGTGGCTACGGTCGCGACGTGGCACTATCAGCGTGTGAGCGATTCCTCGACGCAGGATTTGCCACTACTGACGTGGACCTGATGTTTGCACTGCCGACGCAGAGTATCGAGGAGGCAATTGCTGACTTTGAGACGGCCTGCGCTCTCGGCGTGGACCAGGTATCTGCATATCCTCTTATCCCGTTTTCCTACACGTCCCTGGAGAACCATCTTCGTGAGCGGGGAGTGGCGCTTCCCTCGGCGCGGACTGAAAGACGCATGCTGGGTTCCGTGGTTGAGAGTGCGAGACGCGCTGGCTATGAGAGGACGTCCATCTGGAGTTTCAACAAACCGGGAGCGATGCGCTACACAACAGTCACAAGAGATTCGTTCGTTGGCATTGGTGCGGGGGCGACATCCAGATTCGGCGACTATTTCTGGCTCACCACCTTCTCCGTGGAGGAGTACATACGGTCCATGAAGGATGGAAACCCTTCCTCTCTGTCTACGGAGCTGAGCGCATCTGACAAGATGGCCTATTGGCTTTTCTGGCAGTGCTACAACCTGTCCGTCGACCTTTCTGCCTGCAAGGCTGTCTATGGAAGGGACCTGCCGACAAGAGTGCACACGCTCTTTCGTCTGCTGGCGCTGTGCGGACTTGCCGTGTGGCAGGACTCTTCCACCGTCCGGTTCACGGATAGAGGAGCGTATCTGTTTCATCTCGTGGAGAAGGCGTATACACAGTCCTATCTGAAGACGATGTGGGAGGTCTGCCTGGGAGAGGCGTGGCCTGAGAGAGTGGTGCTGTGAATCCCGAAAGGATTGACAAGGGGGATGAATGGTGGGCAGTACTGGACTTGAACCAGTGACCTCTTGCGTGTGAAGCAAGCGCTCTAACCGGCTGAGCTAACCGCCCCGG
>JAFGFT010000031.1 GCA_016930935.1 Dehalococcoidia bacterium
CTACATGTTTGACGCAGCAAAACTCAAGTCGATTGTGGGTGAGGATTGGGTAGTGACGGACCGTCAGCAGATGGAGCGCTATCTTATCGACGAGACGTACACAGGACTCATCATGGAACCGGCGGACAACGTTGTGGTTGTCAAGCCAGCCAATGCTGAGGAGATATCCCAGGTAATGAAACTGGCGAATCAGGATGGATTTCCCGTGTATCCCCGTGGGGGTGGCACGGGGGTTTGCGCAGCGTCGATTCCCACCCGAGATGGTGTCGTGTTGTCGCTGGAGCGTATGGACAAGGTCCTTGAAGTGGACAAAGAGAACCTCATGGCAGTAGTAGAGGCAGGGGTTACGCTCGCTCAGTTGCTCGAAGCGGTGGAGGCGGTGGACCTGTCATTTCCTCCGCATCCGGGTGATGAGGGTGCGCAGGTCGGCGGACTGGTTGCGTGTAATGCAGGCGGCACCAGGGCTGTGAAATACGGTGTGGTGCGCAACTACGTGAAAGGCCTTGAAGTGGTACTGCCCACCGGAGAGATTGTCACCATGGGCGGCAAGCTCCTGAAGAACAACACTGGGCTGGACTTGATGCAGTTGATTATTGACAGTGAGGGCATACTTGGAATTATCACAAAGGTGATTCTGCGTCTGTATCCGAAGTTCGCTGGTCCGGCGACGCTCGTTGTGTCGTTTGATGACAGACACGCTGCTATCCGCAGTGTGCCCAAGATACTCCAGGCTGGTGTCATTCCGATGGCAATCGAGTACGTAGATCGCGACTTCATGGAGGCCACGGCGCAGTACCTCGGCACAACGTGGCCTGTCACGAAAGGAGTGGCACACCTTATCATCATCATCACAGGGACGAGCGACGACGATGTGTATGAGCAGTGCGAGAAGGCATCTGAGATCTGTGAAAAGAACGGCTCTGTGGACACACTCATGGCGGAGAGCAGAGATGAGCAGGCACATATTCTGCATATCAGGAGCGAGTGCAGCATGACGTACAAGGCTGAGATAGCTGAGATTCTTGACGTCACAGTCCCACCGGCTGCGATTGGTGACCTGATGGATGAGATAGACCGGCTTTCTACAGAGTACAACACAAAGATTCCGATGGTTGCGCATGCCGGCGACGGCAACTTTCATCCGACTTTGATGCTTGAACTCAAGGATAGAGGACTGTCGAAAGAGGTCAAGCACAAGGTCTATCGCCGTGCCATTGAGCTTGGCGGCGTTATCAGTGGTGAGCATGGCATCGGCAAGACCCGCCTTGGTGAGATTGACATGTGTCTTGACGAGAAATCCCTTGAACTCATGCGCGGTTTGAAGAAACTGTTCGACCCGAAGGGAGTGTTGAGTCCGGATTCCGCAATACGGTAAATGGCTCTCGACCTGTCTCGAATACGGACGTTGCATACAAGGCAGAAGGAGGATAGAACAATCATGACTGATGTAGAAGGATTGAAGAAGATTGTCGGAGCGGACTGGGTAATTACGCAGCGCGACCAGATGGAGGCGTACCTCTACGATGAGACCACGCCGTACCAGCGCTTGACTCCTGCGGAACACGTTGTTGTTGTGAAACCTGCCACTGCAGAAGAGATTTCTGAGATTCTGAAGCTTGCAAACAGGGATAAGACACCTGTGTATCCGCGTGGCGCAGGCACGGGCCTTGTATGCGGTGCGATGCCGACACAGGATGGAATCGTGCTCTCGATGGAACGGTTCGACAAAGTAGTGGAAGTCGACAAAGAGAACCTCATGGTGGTCGCCCAGGCTGGTGTTACTCTGGCCCAGTTGCTTGAGGCTGTTGACGGGGCAGACTTGCTGTTCCCTCCGCATCCCGGTGATGAGGGTGCGCAGGTTGGTGGCATGATTGCTGCCAATGCTGGTGGTTCACGCGCCGTGAAGTACGGAGTCGTTCGTCAGTATGTGAAGGGGTTGAAGGTAGTGCTTCCCACGGGAGAGATTACCACGATGGGCGGCAAGCTCATGAAGAACAATACGGGTCTCGACTTGATGCAGCTCATGATTGATAGCGAAGGTATCCTCGGTGTCATCACAGAGGCGACGATGCGGCTCTATCCCAAGTTCTCCGGCACTGCGACGCTTGTCGTTTCGTTTGAGGACAGGCACAAGGCGATTGCCTCGGTTCCGAAGATATTGCAGAGTGGCGTCATTCCGATGGCTATTGAGTATGTCGACCACGACGTCATCGAGTTCTCTGCGGACAACCTCGGTATGAAGTGGCCGGCGCAGCAGGGGAGAGCACACCTGATTCTGATCCTGGCCGGCGCGAACGAAGATGACGTGTATTTCCAGGCGGAGACCATGTCGGAGGTGTGCACTGCCAATGGTGCAATCGATGTCCTGATTGCCGAGAGACAGCAGGAACAGGGTGATATCCTCAAGATGCGCAGCGAAATCTATTCGGCGATGAAGCCGAGGATTGCCGGTGACTCCGACATCACTGTTCCTCCTGCGAACCTTGCGAAAATGCTGGACGCTCTTGATGCGATTGGCGAGAAATACGATACGAAGATTGCCACCATCGCTCACGCGGGTGATGGGAACTTCCATCCGTACATGTTGAAAGAACTCATCGATAGAGGTACTGCCGAGGACGTGAAGCTTGAGATCTATAAGGCCGCCATTGCGCTCGACGGTGTTATTACAGGAGAACATGGTGTAGGCAAGATTCGGCTGAAGTACCTTCAGTACCAGATGGACCCCAAGCAGGAAGAGATAATGAGGGCCATCAAGAAAGCATTCGACCCCAACGGCATACTCAATCCTGGCGCGGCGATAAGGTAGTGGAATATGTACGCTGAGTTCGAGCTCCCGTATGGAGCATCAAACCTCAAGGTGCGTGTGCCTGAGCGGAACCTCTCGTTTGTGCTCAATCCCGGTCACGTAGCAGGTTTGCCGGATGAAGCGGATGCTGTTCGTACTGCTCTTCGCAACCCCCTCGGCCGGAAGCCACTGGCCGAGGGGGTGCGCCCGGGTGACAACGTTGTTGTCATTGTCACAGACAACACAAGGGCGTGTCCTGATGACCGGCTCCTGCCTCCGATTCTCCAGGAACTTGAGCGGGTTGTCAGCAGAGAACAGATAACTATCATCGTGGCGCTTGGCCTTCACGCCCCTCTTGATGACGGACAACTGCGAAAGCTGCTGGGAGACGACATCGTTTCCCAGTACAGAGTCGTGAATCATGACCCAAGCAGTGTTGTGAACATTGGTGTGACGTCTCGGGGCACTCCTGTCGACATCAATCCGCTCGTCGTAAATGCCGATTTCCGTGTGTCGACAGGGTTTATCGAGCCACACTTCTTCGCGGGCTTCTCAGGAGGACGCAAGAGTATTGCTCCCGGTGTGTTCGGTCTCAACTCCGCCTATGTGAATCACGGGTATAGCATGATTGAGCATCCTCTGGCGAGGGCGGGAGTCCTCAAGGGCAATCCGATTCACGAGGACATGGTCGAGCAGGCACGAATGGCGAAGCTGGATTTTGTGGTGAACGTCCTCCTGAACGGCCGGAAAGAGATTACACACGTGTTTGCAGGCGACCTCGTGATTGCTCACGAGGCTGGCTGTGAAGTAGCAAGGACTTCTGTTGGAAGAAGGGTGGCACACCGCGTTGACATCACGATTACGACGAATAGTGGGGCGCCGCTTGACCTTGACCTGTACCAGACCGTGAAGGGCATGGATGGGGCTTCTCTCGTCACGCGTGATGGTGGCGTGGTCATTGTGGCATCATCGTGCTCTGACGGAGTTGGACCACAATCGTTCGTCGACCTTCACCAATCCTGTGCCGGTCCAATCGACGTTCTGCAGAAGATACGCAGAGAGGAGCCTGTTGGAGTGCAGTGGCAGAACCAGATTCTGGCACGGATTCAGATGAGGAATCACGTGATGCTGCACTCGGAGCTTGATGACGCCCTCGTGAGAAGCATGCAACTCGAACCGGTACACGACCTTTCGGAGGCAGTCGCGGTGGCTCTGCAGCGACTTGGCCCAAAGGCGGAGATTGGAGTCATTCCTGAAGGACCTCTGGTCCTGCCACTCCTGCAATCGTAGAAAGACACACATCTGTGCTCCTGCGTTCTGCAGGACTTGTGCTTTCCGATGGCCGCCGTGAAGACTGGTGACCATGGCGCGCGGTGCATTGTACCGCAATAGCTGGTCCGAACGTACAAATCAGGCTGTGTTCTACGTGCATAGCTATTGACTTTTCACTTGGCCCATTCCTATACTCTCATGCGAGCAAACTCATGGGTGCTTTTGTTGTTCTCCCAGGAATTGTTTCCTGTCAATCTACCACCCGCAACCCTGTCAGTAATCACGATAGGAGGTGAGAAGTGAGCAAAAGATTCTTATGGACGTTCGTTGGTGTGCTCGCGATAGTCAGTCTTCTGATTGTCGGCTGTGCGCCTTCAGCGACCCCTGCTCCTGCGGAAGAAGAGGGAGCAGCTACACCGGAGGAAGAAGAAGAGGAAGCGGCAACCCCCGCTGCGGCCACCGATAAGGTGTTCGATTGGGTGGGACAGTCCCATGCTGGCGGAATCACTCAGCAGCATCATTCGCTTCAGAGGGTGGCTGAAGAGATTGAGGCGGCAAGTGGTGGTCGTTTGAAGATGACGGTTGAGGTGGGTGGTGGTATTGCTCCGGCATCCAAGGAATTCGACGCGGTCGATTCCGGCGTGCTGGATTTTGCTGTGACCTGTTTCATGTACTGGAACGACAAGTTCCCGACCGCGGGGTTGTTCACAATGGTCTCCGGCGGAATGTCACCGATGGAAGCCATGGTATGGTTCCGCGAATTCGGTGGTAGTGACCTCGCCAACGAGATGATTGAGGGCTACAACGTCGAGATCGTCCGCGATGGCGGTTGGATGGGCCCTCCGGAGGTCTTCCTGCAGACCAACAAGGAACTGAAGAAGGCTGGAGACTTGAAGGGTCTCAAGATTCGTGGCGCTGGAGACGGGGCTGAGATTCTGTCTATGCTTGGCGCTGGCATGGTGATGATGCCCGCGGGCGAGATCTTCGAGTCCATGACTCGTGGCACTATCGATGCTTTTGAGTGCTCAAGTCCGACTTTGAACTGGGACCTTGGTCTTAACGAAGTTGGCGATTATCTTTGGCTTTCTGGATGTCGCCAGCCTTACGAGTACAACCCGTTCATTGTCAACAAGGACGCGTGGGCGGAGTTGCCTGATGATCTGAAGGCCATCGTGTCTGAGGTGAACCAGGCCGAGACCATCAGGGCATACTCGGAGTTGATCAGGATTGATCTTGAGTCGCTTGCCAACTTCCGCGATTATGGAACCGATGTTCGGGTGTTGCCTGCCGCGATTGAAGCTGAGTACGTAGCGGCTGCCAAGCAGTTCTACCTTGAAAAGACTGCTGATGACCCGTTTGCGAAGAAGGTTATGGACTCCTACTTCGGTTTCCAGGAGCTGTTTGAAAGCACCTGGGCCAAACCGTAGAGACAATCTTGGAGTAATTCAGGTTTACTAGTGCTACTAAGACCCCGCTCCGGATGAATCCGGAGCGGGGTCGTGAGGTGTCATAGCGTGACAAAGTTTGTTCGTCTGGTGGATTCTGCCAACGAGTGGATGGGACGGGCCATGCGTTGGGTTATCATGATTGCCATTGGATTTACCTGCTTCGAGGTGTTTCAAAGGTATGTGTTTAACCATCCCACTATGTGGGGCTACGAGGTTCCCATTCATCTGGGTGCCGCGTTCTACACTCTTGCCTGGGGGTTCGTACTGCTGCATAAGGGGCACGTCAGGGTGGATGTGTTCTATGCAAAGTACTCGGACAGAGGTAGAGCTATCGTTGACATAGTGTGTTTCTTTGTGTTGTTTCTTCCCGTTGTTGGCGTCCTCACCTATACGTCTGCTGACTGGATGATTCATGCGTGGGCCATTGCGGAGAGGTCCAACATGACGTATTGGTACCCGCCGATTTCGCCTCTGAGGACGGCGATATTCATTGGGATTCTGCTGTTTCTGTTGCAGGGGATAGCGCAGTTGTGGAGAGATGTACATTTCTTGGCGAGAGGTGAGCACCTTGATTGATATGAGTGCAGAACTTGTAACCGTGCTGCTTCTCGGTGGTGTCATGGTAGGTGTGTTGTTGGGCTATCCGCTCGCGCTTTCCGTCGGCGCTGTTGGCGTGCTTGTAGGGTTCCTTCTGTTTGGTTCAAACATTATTGCGGAACTCTACTACAACCGTGTGTTCAACCAGCTGACGAACTACATTCTTCTCGCAGTCCCCTTCTTCGTATTCATGGGGACGATGTTAGAGAAGTCCGGTGTGGCGGAGGGGCTCTATGACGCACTGTACCTCTGGTTTGGAGGTCTTCGGGGCGGGCTGGCTATCACGACCGTTCTGATCGGTACGTTGATGGCCGCGTGCGTTGGGGTCATTGCTGCATCGACCACGATGCTGGCGCTTATCGGGTTGCCCGCCATGATGAAGAGGGGATACGACAAGTCCCTGGCGACCGGGGTTGTGTGTGCAGGAGGAACTCTCGGCATACTCATTCCTCCGAGCATCATGCTGGTCGTCTATGGCCCCATGGCAAATATCAGTGTTGGCAAGCTGTTTTTCGGTGCCTTCATCCCGGGGTTCCTTCTGGCAGGTCTTTACTGTGTGTACGTCATCGTGTATTGCATCATTCGCCCGAATGCCGGGCCGCCCGTGTCTGTTGAGGAGCGCAATGTTCCTTTGGGCAAGAAGACGATGATGCTGGTGAAGTCTCTTGTGCCTCCGTTGGCCATTATTCTCGCCGTGCTCGGGAGCATCTTCTTCGGAATTGCTGCCCCGACTGAGGCTGCCGGCGTGGGTGCACTGTCGTCTGTATTGTTGGCGGCAGCGTACAAGAAACTGTCAGTGCGTGCCTTGTTGGATACCGCGTACGAGACCATCAAGCTGAGCGGCATGATTCTTCTCATTGCCTCGCTGGCTTCGGCGTTCGTTGGCGTGTTCATTCGCGCTCATTGCGGTGGAGTCATCGAGGAACTGCTACTGGCAGCTCCGGGCGGGAAGTGGGGGGCGTTCGGGCTCGTCATGTTCCTTTGCTTCATACTGGGGATGTTCATCGACTGGATTGGTATCGTGTTCATCATGGTGCCTATCATGGCTCCGGTTGCGGAAGCACTGGGCTTCGACCCTCTCTGGTTCGGTATGATGATTTGCGTGAATCTACAGATGTCCTTCCTTACGCCTCCGTTCGCTTATGCCATATTCTTCGTGAAGGCTGCGGCACCTCCTGAGTTGGGCATCGAGACACATCACATTATCAAAGGAGTCATTCCGTTCATTATCATGATCGTGGTGGGACTTGCGCTGTGTATCGCATTCCCCCAGATCATCACGTGGCTACCTGGTCTTATGGTGTAGTCATCTCATCCAGGTGACAGACCTGCAAGGGGCAACTCGTTCGAGTTGCCCCTTGCTCATTGCCGCTTCTTGCGTGCTCTTGTGCTTTGCTTTGGGTGGTATTGGGGTGCAGTATTGGGGAATTGTCATGGTCTGTCACGTGGACGAACGCGATTATTCGGGTGAGACACCCGCCGTTAGCTTTGGTGTGGCCTCTTGCACTCTTGACAGTATGAATTTTGCCTTTATATAGTCGTTGTAGCTTCCCAGCCACTATCACTAACCTAGAATAGCTATAAGAGCTATGCAGTCCCCCAGGGGTGGTGGTCTGATACGATGTTCGTCATCGTTGCAGATAGATGTCTAAGGAGGTGAGAGAAGATGCCTAAGCGATTCTTACTATTGCTGGCAGCAGGTTTGATGGTCATTAGTGTGGCAATCATGGGCTGCGCTCCTGAGGAGGTGGCTCCGCCATCAGGAGGAGATGAGGGAACAACTCCGGAAGAGGAAGATGAGGGCACGACGCCGGCCGCGCCGTCAGGTGAGGTTATCAATTGGGTTGGCCAGGCTGCACTGCCTTCCGGGATGCCGCCTCATGAGGGTCTCGTCAGAATTTCTGACACTATTGGAAAGATGAGCGGCGGTCGTTTGAACATGACTGCTCATCCGGCTGGCGCGGTAGTTCCTGCCACTGAAGAGTGGAAAGGCATTAACTCGGGAGTGCTTGATTTCTGTGCTGGTGGTGGTTCCTACATGGTTTCAGACATGCGCTTCCAGACGGTGTTCTCGCAGTGCCCCGGTGGTATGCCGCCCCTGCCGCTGATGATCTTCCACAGGCAGGTTGGCTACGAGGTAATGAACAAGTGGTACAAGGAAAAGGGCTTCGCGTTCATCGACCTCGGTGGTGGATTCCATGGACTCGCTGAGAGCTGGATTCATACCAACAAGCCGCTGACTGGTCCCGACGACCTCAAGGGAATGAAGATGCGTGCGTCAGGCGACGCGGGCAAGATTCTCGAGGGAATGGGCGTTGGTACTGTGTTCATGCCCCTGGGTGAGATTTTTGAGGCGATGCAGCGCGGCGTCATTGATGCCTTCGAGTGCAGTTGCCCCGCGTTCGACTATTCCATGGGCCTCGATGAAGCGGCCACGTACACGTACCTCTCTCCAAGCCGTGCTCCGACAGAGGTCTACCAGTTCCTCGTGAGCGAGGAAAAGTTCAATGAGCTTCCCGATGATCTGAAGGCCATCGTGCAGGATGCCGCTGTCGCTGAAGCCGTGAACTACTTCACCATGCTCAATTCGCGCAACGCCGATGCAATTACCGCGATGCGTGACGGTGGAGAGATTATTGAGCCTCTGCCTGCGTCCATCAATGATGCATTTGCAGTTGAGGTCAAGAAGTTCTATGCGGAAGAAGTGACCAAGTTCCCAGAACTTGAGGACTACATGGTCAACAACTACCTCCCGTTCGCCAATGACTGGAATGACCAGTACGGATTCCCTTATCCAGTGCTGACCAGTCTCGACTAGGTCGTCACCTGATTCCAGGACCACGTGCGAATCCCTCCGGACACCCGTCCGGAGGGATTCGCGGAGAGTACGAGTTACCATAGGGCAGGTTGGGTTGTGAGTCGGGGAGAGTGCACAGTTCCCCGGCAGTGGGGCGACGATATTTCGAGTTGGCAGTGTTCTCTAAGTCTATGCAGAATGCGTGACTCTTCGGTTGCGTCGTGCAGCAGTCGATGGGTCACGGGAAGGAACCTATATGAGAAAAGCGCTCAAACTCCTGGACGCGGTGACGGACTGGGTTGGGGAAAAATTGAAGTTTGTCGTCCTGTTTCTTATCCTCGTGGTGTGTTCCGAGGTAATGATGCGGTACGTGTTCAACTCTCCTACCAGTCAACTTCCTGTAATCCAGACGTGGACCGGAACCGCTTTCTATGCGCTTGCCTTCGGATACGTGCACATGAAAAAAGGGCACGTCAGGGTGGATGTGCTGTATGCACGGCTGTCCGAACGTGGAAAGGCAATCATGGATACGGTTCTATGGTTCGTGTTCTTCCTCCCTTCAATCGGTCTTCTAACCCTTGCTTCCTACAACTGGGCGGTGTATTCATGGAAATCTAATGAGATGTCCATGATGACCTACTGGTATCCACCGATGGCTCCTGTGAGGACTGTCCTGTTCATCGGTCTTGTATTGTTTCTCCTGCAGGGTGTAGCTGCCCTTATTCGTGACGTCTATTTCGCGGTAAGGAGCAAGCCCTATGATTAGCCTCAATCCAGAAACTGTAACCATCATGATGCTTGGTGGAATCCTGATTGGGGTTCTGCTCGGATTTCCTCTTGCCCTGGCTGTTGGTGGAGTGGGTATCGTAATCGGCTTGATGCTCTTTGGACCAAAGGTTGCTCAGGAGCTCTACTACGGGCGTTTTTTCAGCGGCCTTGAAAACTACACACTTCTGGCGGTTCCGCTATTCGTGTTTATGGGGACTATGCTGGAGCACTCCGGCGTGGCTGAAGGCATGTACGATGCACTCTACCTGTGGTTCGGTGGACTGAAGGGTGGACTCGCCGTGACGACCATCATTATTGGTACTGTTCTTGCGGCATGCGTCGGCATCATCGGCGCTTCGGTCACCATGCTGGCGTTGATTGGCCTCCCTGCTATGATCAACCGCGGGTATGACCGCTCCCTCGCAGCAGGATGCGTGTGTGCTGGTGGTTCGTTGGGTATTCTCATACCACCGAGTATCATGCTCGTGGTATACGGACCGATGGCACAACTGTCCGTGGGACGGTTGTTCTTCGGCGCCTTCCTGCCTGGCTTCCTGCTCTCAGGCCTGTACATTGTCTACGTTCTCGTTCGCTGCGCGTTCCAGCCACATCTGGCGCCGCCAGTCCCTGCTGCTGATCGAGCAGCTCCCTTCTCGGTGAAGGCGAGCAAACTCCTCAAGTCTATGGTGCCACCTGTGGTTCTTATTCTTGCGGTACTGGGTAGCATCTTCATGGGCATTGCGGCTCCAACAGAGGCCGCTGCTGTTGGCGCGCTTGCCTCTGTGCTCCTGGCAGTGGCATACAAGAAACTTGATTGGCACGTCCTCGCCAGGACTGCTATGACCACCGTCAGAGTATCAGGCATGGTCCTGCTCATAGGTGCCATGGCGTTCGCATTCGTGGGTGTGTTCATGCGCGCCAATTGCGACCAGGTGGTGAGTCAATATGTCCTCGCGGCTCCGGGTGGCAAGTGGGGTGTGTTTGCGATCGTCATGTTCATCTGTTTCCTTTTGGGATTCCTGATTGACTGGCTTGGCATCATCTTTATTATGGTGCCCATAGTCACGCCGATTGCGGCAGCAGCAGGCTTCGACCCTCTGTGGTTCGCAATGATGATTTGCGTCAATCTGCAGATGTCATTCATGACGCCACCATTCGCCTATGCACTGTTCTACGTGAGAGGTGCGGCCCCGCCTGAGTTGGGATTGACCACGGCGCACATCATCACCGGTATGATTCCATACGTGGGCATCATCGTTCTTGCACTTGCCCTCTGTATTGCCTTCCCACAGATTATTCTGTGGCTGCCGAGCATGATGCTGTAGGCCAATTGTTCGGAGGCAACACTGGATGAACTTGAAAGCGGGGCTCCCCCTTGGGGGAGCCCCGCTTCTCCGTGCAGTTCAGATGAATCCGGCTGAATCTGCGTGCGCTTTCAAGCTAAAGGCCTTTCTCCTTGAGGAGCGCCTCCAGCTTTTCTGCCTCGCCCGCACGCATCTTGTAGCATTGCTCCGGACCAGGAAATGTGCCGGACTTGATATCCGCCACGTATTCGCCAACCACCTTGATGACGTCTTCACCCATGTTGGCATACTTTTTGACGAACTTGGGCGTGAAGACGGGGTACATGCCAATAAGGTCGCTGAGGAGAACTGCCTGGCCATCGCAGTAGGGGCCGGCGCCAACACTGATTGTGGGGACCTTCAGCTTCTCGGTAACGAGCTTGCCTGTCTCGGAGGGTACGCCCTCGAGCAGTACCATGAAGGCCCCTGCCTCTTCCAAGGCGAGGGCGTCGGACAATACTTGCATCGCCGCCTCGGCTGTGTTGCCCTGTACCTTGAAGCCACCGAGCGCGCCAGCGCTCTGGGGCGTAAGGCCGATATGTGCCATTACCAGCATGCCGGCATCTGCGATCGCGCGTATCTGCGGGGCCACCTGCTTGCCGCCTTCGAGCTTGACGGCATCCATTCCTGCTTCCTTGTAGAAACGGCCGGCGTTTCGTACTGCGTCTTCAACGGACGTCTGGTAGGACAGGAATGGCAGATCTCCGACGACGAAGATGTTCGGAGCGCCGCGACGCACAGCCTGCGAATGGGCAATCATCTGGTCCATCGTGACCGGGACCGTGCCATCGTATCCGTAGACGACCATGCCCATCGAGTCGCCGACAAGAATCATCTCAAGGCCAGCCTGCTCAGCAAGCCACGCCGACGTGAAATCGTAGATTGCCAGTTTGGAGAACTTCTCCCCCGCCTCTTTCATCTTAAGAAAGTCCAGAACGGTCTTCTTCTTTGCCATTGATTCCTCCTTCACAGTGTGTTTTCGCCCTTTTCGCGCGAGATATTCGCGGGATCCTGGAGATTACTTCTTGTTCTCGGCACTCCATTTCTCAAGGCGTTCTTTCTCTCCAGGCCGCATTCCGTAACAGTGCTCCGGTGCGGGATAGGCTCCGCTGCGAATCTCTTCGAAGAACGTTGTGAATGAGGACTTGATGTTGTCCTCGAGGCTCGCATAGCGCTTCACGAACTTTGGCTTGAACATCTGGAAGATGCCCAGCACGTCCATGTAGTTCAGACACTGCGCATCACAGTCGGGCCCGGCTCCTGTACCGACGGTCGGGATGCTCAGTCGCTCGGTGATGAGCTTGCCTGTCTCAGCGGGAAGACCTTCCAGGACGATTGCAGTAACCCCTGCGGCCTCGAGTGCCAGAGCGTCTTCGAGGAGTGCCTGTGCATCCTCAAGCGTCCTTCCTTGCGCGCCGAATCCCCCCAGAGCGGAGACGCTCTGTGGAGTGATGCCGATATGTCCGTGCACTACCATTCCCGCATCAACGACGGCCTTGATGTGCGGGACTATCCTGCGGCCGCCCTCCATCTTGACCGCGTCAACATGGGCTTCCTTGTAAATACGCCCCGCGTTCGCGACAGTCTCCGGAATTGAGACGGAATATGAGAGGAATGGCATATCGCCGACGATGAACGTGTTTGGTGCACCTCGCCGCACAGCCCCTGCGTGAGCGATGATTTGGTCGAGGGTAACCGGCACGGTGCCGTCAAAACCGTACAGCACGTTGCCCATCGAGTCGCCGATGAGAATCATGTCAGCCCCTGACTGCTCGGCGAGCATGGCGAATGTGAAGTCGTAGAGCACGAGATACGAGAACTTCTCGCCCGCCTCCTTCATCTTGAAGAAATCGAGAACGGTCTTCTTCTTTGCCAAAATAAACCTCCTTGAGTGGTGTGCGATTCTATGCGGTGAGCATTCTGCGCAATTCTTCGGCCTTCTCCTCCGAGAGGGTGCCCTTTGCCAGACCCATGGGAATCGTCTGCATCCCAAGAGCTTTGTACAGAGGTACGAAGGCGGGTTCTCGTTCCTGAAGCGCGTCGATGTGCTTCTGAATAGTGCCGACATCTCCCCTGGCAATCGGGCCCGTCAAACAGTCGGGGAAGCCGACGTTCTCAATGTTGTTAATTGTGCCCTTGAGGATTGGCATACACGCATCGGTTGCGTCTTTCTGTGAGATGCCGAAGTGTCTGAAGAGTTCAGTGCCCATGTTGACTACGGTATACATGTAGTTGCAGGCGATGCAGACTGCGGCGTGATAGAGGGCCTTGTCCTTCTCCTGAAGTGTCATCCAGCTTCCCTTGAGTGATGCGGCGAAGGCCTTGAGGTCCGTAAGTACAGGTTCCTCTGCCTCCAGCGTGAACTTCGAGCCGATTAGGTTCTCGAGAGATTGCTGGATGCTCGCGAAGGTATTGCAGGGATGCATACAGCCGATGTGGCAGCCGGCCTCTCTTGCGGGAGACAGGACGGCGGTAGAGTTCGCGCCGCTGCAGTGTATGACGGTCTGTCCTGCGTGCCACTTCACCTGTGAGGCGACCTGCCCGATGATGTCATCAGGCGTCGTGATGAACACGAAGTCCATGTCATCTGCCAGCGCCTGTGCAGTGTCGTAGACGTGGCACCCGTGTATCGATTCTGCGAATCTGCGTGCTTCAGCAGGCACAATGTCCATAGCAGCCACAACCGGATGTCCCTCTTGTGACAATCTGACCCCGAATGCGGTACCGACCTTTCCAACGCCAATGAAACCTATCTTCTCCATGTCCAAATCCTCCTCATTGCCTGTGATTCCCCGTTTTGCAGTGACGATGCTGCCATCGATCTGTACTGCCTGTGGCACCGTACAACGATTCCAGCCACAGACTATTCCGAATAGGTGCAATCCTGTAGGCCTGTTGAGTCCTTCGTAAGGCACGTTGAACTTGAGACATTGATGCGAGCAGGTTGCTCAAGGGTGGTGTTTGAATACAGCAGGCGGTTTGTCGCCGCACATCGATAGTTGTCATATACGTAGTCAGTCCGCCTCCAGGCCGTTGGTACTCCCGATCTACCACGCGGACCCCACACAACCACGAACCCGAATCGCGTCAGGGGGTCTTCACTTTGTTCGGCACGGCGTCGAGCAAATGGTATGCCGAGTGCGCTCTGCGGTCAATGCCCTGTGAACACTCATGTATTGAAGGGTCACTTTGGCTGCTGTAGAATTGCGGCCAATTACTGGTAGCTAATGAGGAGGCATCAAGTTGAAAAGCGATGTTGTGAAACGTGGTCCTGAGCGTGCTCCGCACAGGTCTTTGCTGTATGCACTGGGATGCACGGCAGCGGATTGGGACAGGCCTTTCATAGGAGTTGTCAACAGTTACAACCACATTATTCCCGGCCACATGCACTTGGATGCTGTGTGTCAGGCGGTGCAGAATGGCATTCGCAGTGGGGGAGGGGTGCCTTTCGAGATCAACACCATCGGCGTATGCGACGGTATTGCAATGAATCACCCCGGAATGAAGTACAGCCTTCCGAGCAGGGAGTTGATTGCGGACTCTGCTGAGACCGTGGCTGAGGCGCACCAGTTCGACGCACTCGTGTTTATATGCAGTTGTGACAAGATTGTCCCGGGGATGCTGATGGCAGCTGCTCGGGTGAACGTTCCTTCGATATTCGTAAGTGGTGGTCCGATGATGGCCGGGCATGTGTTCGAGAACGACCAGGAGCGAACCATCGACCTCAGCAACCTGTTTGAGGCCGTTGGCAAGACTCTTCATGGTGACATGTCTGAAGAGGTTCTTGAGGAATGGACACGAAATGCGTGTCCTGGCTGCGGAAGCTGTTCCGGTATGTTCACGGCCAATACGATGAACTGCATGACCGAGGCACTTGGAATGGCACTGCCAGGCAACGGGACAATTCCCGGTACGCTTGGAGAGAGGTTCGACCTTGCATTTCGTTCCGGTGAGCAGATAATGAAGGTGCTGGAAAAGGACCTCAAGCCGCGGGACCTCATTAATGAGAAGTCTATCTACAACGCATTCGCAATCGATATGGCTCTTGGTGGTAGCACCAACTCGGTTCTCCACCTTACCGCGATTGCGCATGAAGCAGGGGTGGACTATCCGCTTTCGTGGCTGAACGAGATTGCCGGCAGCGTTCCTCATCTGTGCAAGATGAGTCCGTCGGGGAGTCATCACTGTGAGGATCTCAATGCGGCCGGTGGCATCTATGCGGTAATGAGCCAGATTTCGGATAAGTTGAATCTCGATGCGATGACTGTGTCGGGAAAGACCATCGGCGATACTCTACCTGGCCACGTGGTCAAGAACAGCGCGGTGATTCACAGCCCGTCGACTGCATACTCGGCAACTGGTGGTCTGGCTATCCTGTTTGGCAACATTGCTCCCGATGGTGCAGTGGTCAAGGCCGCTGGTGTGGCGCCAGAGATGCAGGTTCACGAGGGGCCTGCACGTGTCTTCGATTCGGAAGAGGCAGCGACAGAGGCAATCATGGCACAGTCCATTCAGCCAGGTGACGTGGTCGTTATCCGGTATGAAGGTCCCAAGGGTGGTCCTGGAATGCGTGAGATGCTCACGCCAACCTCGCTGCTCGCTGGTCTGGGTCTGGACAAAGTGGTTGCGCTTATCACTGATGGTCGCTTCTCAGGTGCGACACGAGGTGCTGCAATCGGTCACGTATCTCCTGAGGCTGCTGCGCGTGGTCCTATTGCTGCACTTCGGGATGGAGATGTCATTCGTGTGAACATTCCTGAGAAGAAACTCAGTGCGGTGCTGACTGACGAAGAGATTGAGAAGAGACTCGCTGACGTACCGACCTTCGTGCCGCGCGTGACCCGTGGCTATCTCAAACGATATGCCGAGAAGGTCACGTCCGCAAGCACGGGTGCGGTGTTCGCAGACTAGTGTTGATGCAGCGGGTAGAGGAAAACAGGGTGTGAATTGAACGACCTTGGAGGTGGTTGAGAGTTGCCTGTAGAGCTTGAACTGGTGTTGAGAATGGTTGTTGCCACTCTCTTGGGGACGGCGGTGGGGTATGAGCGTGAAGTGAGAGGTAAGGCTGCAGGGTTGCGCACGCATGCGCTGATAGCCATCGGTTCGGCAGCGTTTGCGGCGGCATCCCTCTACGGGTTCCCAGGGTCAGATCTGTCGCGCGTGGCGTCTGGCGTGGTGACCGGTGTCGGCTTCATCGGAGCCGGTGTGATTTTTCACGGACGCCGTGAGGACAGGGGAGTTGAAGGACTCACTACGGCGGCATCCATATGGGTGACTGCCGGCATTGGAGTCGCCGCGGGATGCGGTCTCTACTTGCTCGCGGGAGTCGTGGCAGTGCTGACCGTTGTCGTTCTGGAACTGCCCAGAGTGAGAGAATAGTCTGTGCGTGCTTTCTGCGGTACGGGTTCTGCTTGTCGGAACCCGTACCGTGGTATATTGAGTGGGAAGGAATCTGGGCGTTAGGGTGAGTTGATGGACAATGAGAGCAATCTGCCGCTCGAAGAACTGAGAGCGGCGTATCCTGACAAGTTCACTACGGAGAACCGGGTATTCGGTCACATCCACAGGGGTGACGTTATCTTCATCGCGTCAGGTTGTGGAGAACCTCAGTACCTGGTCAAGGCATTGATTGAGTATGTGTCCTCGCATCCGAAGGGGTTCTTTGATGCAGAGGTTATCCATCTTTGGAGCCTTGGTCTTGCTCCCTACACTGACGACAAATTCAAGCGTAATTTCCGGCACAACTCATTCTTCCTTGGCCAGAGTACCAGGGATGCGGTGAATACAGGGGCGGCTGATTACACACCTATTTCACTTTCTCAGATTCCAAGCCTGTTCCGGCGTGGGGTGATTCCTATCGATGTCGCCCTTATCCAGGTCTCACAACCGGACCGTCACGGTTACATGAGCCTTGGTGTGAGCGTTGACATGGTGAAAGCAGCTGTGGAGCAGGCGTCCGTTGTGATTGCACAGACCAATTCGAACATGCCTCGTATCCATGGCGATAGTTTCATCCATATCAGTCAGATCAACTACATCATCAGCCATGACGAGCCTATCCTGGAATACCATCGCGGCGTTGGGGAAGACAGCACCGAGGTTGTAGAGTCGATTGGGAAGCACGTAGCGAAGCTGGTGCAGGATGGCGATACTATTCAGGTGGGCTACGGCACTGTGCCGAATGCGGTTCTGGCGAGACTCGGTGACAAACATCACCTTGGTGTGCATACGGAGTTGTTGTCAGATGGAATCGTGGAACTGATGAAACGTGGGGTCATAGACAATTCGCGCAAGAGAATTGACAGAGGGAAGACAGTGGCGACCTTCTGTATGGGCAAGAAGGAAACGTACGATTATCTTGATGACAATCCATCCGTCGATTTTCGAACGGTCGACTATACCAATAGTCCTCTCATAATCGCGCGTCATGACAACATGGTTGCCATCAACAGTGCATTGCAGATTGACCTTACCGGACAGGCTACGGCAGAGTCGATCGGAGACAAGTTCTACAGTGGTATCGGTGGACACTATGACTTCATGAGGGGTGCGCTGCTCGCGGCCAACGGGAAGACCATTCTCGCGATGGAGTCCACGGCAGCGGGTGGTGAAGTGTCCAGGATCGTTCCGTCCATCAGTGAAGGAGCAGGGGTCACCCTCAACAGGGGTGATGTGTACTACGTCGTGACGGAGTATGGCATCGCCTATCTTCACGGCAAGAACATTCGGGAACGCGCCATGGCATTGATTGCCCTGGCTCATCCGAAGTTCCGCCCCTGGCTGATCCAAGAGGCGAAGAAGCGGACACTTATTTACAAAGACCAGGCTTTCATTCCGGGGCGACGTGGTGAGTATCCTGAGGAATTGGAGACGTACCGGACTACCCGCAGTTCGCTTGAAGTAATGTTGAGGCCTGTAAGAATCACTGATGAACCATTGCTGAAGGATTTCTTCTATGCGCTTTCTGACCAGAGCATGTTCAGACGCTTCATGTCTGTTCGAAAGGACATGCCACACGAACGATTGCAGGAATTTGTGGTCATCGACTACACACGAGAGACCGTCATTGTGGCGTCCATTCAGAAGGACGAAACTGAGGTTATTGCGGCGGTTGGGCAGTTCGGACTTGATGAATCGGCTCACATGGCAGAGGTTGCAATCGTGGTGGAGGATGAGTATCATAATCAGGGTATCGGGACTGAGCTCCTGTCGTATCTCACGCTGCTAGCCAAAAGACATGGCCTGTTGGGCTTCACTGCTGAAGTCCTTGTGGAGAATAAGCCTATGCTCCACCTGTTTGAGAAGATGGGGTTCGACCTCGAGAAGCGCATTGCCGAGGACGTGTACGAACTCAAGATGCTGTTCAGAGAGGTGCCAGAACGTGAAAGGTAGCGAATCCAGTATGAAATATCTTTTCGAGCCAAGGGGCGTTGCTGTCATCGGTGCGTCCCAAACGAAGGGGAAGATCGGCTACAAGGTGGTGGAGAACATCGTAGTCGGTGGGTACAAGGGCAACATTTACCCAATCAACCCACGTGGTGGGGAACTGCTGGGCCAGCCTGTGTACAAGACTCTTAGTGATGTTGAAGGTCCCATCGATATCGCGGTAATCATTGTGCCTGCGAGTATCGCCTTCAATGCTGTTGAGGAATGTGCAGGGAAGGGCGTGAAGTTCGTCATCGTCATTACCTCAGGGTTCTCCGAGGTGGGAAACACTGCGGAAGAACGCAAGATTGCCGATTTCGCTCGTGCGAATGGCATGAGAGTGGTTGGGCCGAACGTATTCGGTATCTACTCAGCCGGTTCTTCTCTCAATGCGACTTTCGGTCCGTCGGATGTGAAGCGAGGCAACGTAGCCATCATCACGCAGAGCGGCGCCATTGGCATCGCGATGATAGGGAAGACCAAGGTCGAGGGAATCGGTCTGTCAGCCATGATTTCAGTCGGCAACAAGTCTGATGTTGATGAGGCAGACCTGCTTGAGTATCTGACGTTGCAG
>JAFGFT010000032.1 GCA_016930935.1 Dehalococcoidia bacterium
GCATCGCCTTATTCTGGCTGAAACGCTGACACGTTTGCCCAAGCAGTTCGGGGAAGCCGCTATTGGGGCGGTGGCATTCACGAGTGCACCGTTTGAGCAGGTGATTGGGTGGAGTCAGGGGCCTGCTGAGGCCGAGGTATTTCATACCAGGCTGGAGAATGACTTTGCCTCAATTGACCAGGCTCTCTGGTGGAGTATTGAGTCACGGCTTGGCCTTGAGCCAGAGCAGGCAGTGAAACTGAGTGAAGCAATGGGTGTTCCATCGGTGGCCGGGGGTGCCCCGATTATTACCAGTCTGCGGGCGGATAGCCCCCGATTGATCCCGGGAGAATCCTATCTCTTGACATGCATGGCTTCGGACATGGAGGATGACGAGTTGTCATTCCAGTGGCTTTCGACTGAAGGGACCCTTGAAGCCGATGGCCAATCGACTGCTGTGTGGACCGCTCCCGATGAGACAGGTGTTTACCTGGTCACGGTCGTTGTCTCGGATGACAATGGCAACCAGACTAACAAGGATATCAGGCTTGTCGTAGGCGAGACAGATGAAGACGAGCAAGATGCTGATGCAGGGCCCTTCTCGGTTGATGGGCTTATTCTCGAGGGGAACCTCTGTAGTGAGCAGACCTGGGCTGCAGAGGACTGGCTCGTCTTCCAGGGAAGAGAAGTCTCCGCTACCTGCCTGATAGACGGTGATGCGGAAGGCCTTGAGTATGAGTGGCGTTGTGTGCGCCTGACCAAAGTGGTTGCTACTGATTTCGAAGAGACTGGTGGGGATCCGGGAACCTTGACAGGGAGTGGCCAGAGCGTGACATGGGAGGCCTTCCAGGGTGGCGGATACGCCAGAATCTCCGTTTCCGTAAGCAATGGGAATGGCTTGGTGAAAGAAGAGAGCACCGTCATTAGAGTCACCACTTGTGCCTCTTGTATCAACTGACGGGTTCCCTTTTCTGGTTCTAGACGTTGGCAGTGAGACGTCAGTTGCTGAGGGTTGCCGAAGGGCGTCTCAAGAGGAGCTACATTCATGGTCCCTAGAAGCGTGTTTCGCACGTCCAAGACCGTTGTGGCAGGTTGCACTGCAGCATTCGTTGCCATGTTATTGGTAGGCTGCGCGCCGTCAAACACGCCACCGGAAATCATCGGCCTTTCGTGTCGACAGATGGTGATAGCCCCGTTGGACAGTTGTCTCATAGAGTGTGTCGCTGAGGATGCGGATGGCGATGAATTGCAGTACGACTGGTCGTCTGACAGCGGGATGATTAATGGATATGAGGGTACCGTTGCATGGACTGCGCCCGATGATGAGGGCATATATCATGTCACTGTGTCGGTGACCGATGGTGGAGAGGAACCCGCAGTGAGCGATACCGTGACTGTTATCGTCAAGGATAACCACTATCCGTCCATCGACGGTCTTGGGGCGGAGTTCGACTGGGTGCGATTTGGTGAGCCGTGCACGATTGCGTGCCAGGCCAGTGATATCGATGGCGACAGTCTGAACTACGTGTGGTCGGCCGACTGTGGAGAGGTGACGGGGGAGGGTGATACTGTGACGTGGATATCACCGGAGTTTGAGGGCAATTGCACCGTGCGGGTGGTGGTGAGTGATGGTTACGGCGGGGAGCGGACGGCGTCCGTGGCTGTCAGGGTTGCCGAGAATGAACCTCTCGTCGTAACGGACATGATTGTGACCCCGCTCGATGAGCCGCAGTACCTCACGTTCTACGATGAACGATTCAAGATTCTGAAGGGGAAATCCTGCACTATCCAGGCAGTCTCAAATGCGCCGGAGCGTATCGTCTCCTACGAATGGTCAGACGGAGGTCCGGTATGTGTCTTCCCTGTGGGTTGTGAGGGCTTCGTATTTGGAAGCGGCCCGGATGAGATTCAGTGGAGGGCGCCCTTGGAACGTGGGGAGTACACCATCATGGTGACAGTGCGGGATGATCAAGGACACTTCGCGGAGAAGAGCATTGTTATGAAAGTCGAGACCTGTACCTGTGCCTTCCCGAAAGAAGAGCCAGCGGAAGGCGAAGAAGCGAGCTAGTTCGCCACCAGGATTGATAGAAGGAAACGGCGGCCCTGTTGGGGGCCGCCGTTCTTTGTCTGTGTGAACCAGACGTAAGTGCTGGTTATGACCGTCACTACTTGTGTTTGCAGACGACGGCATACGGCCATGCCGTAATACTTCCATCCATGAAGCAGACGTTCTCGAAGCCTTCTCCATTCAGGATGCGCTGTGCCTGGTATGCGCGGATGCTGGTCCTGCACATAGTGACTATCTCTGCATCTTTGGGAAGTGCATTGACCTCAGCGCGCAGCTTGTTCAGTGGCATGAGGCGGCACTGGCTGGCTTCGATGTGGGCGTCCTCCCACTCGGGATTCGAGCGCACGTCGAGGAGTACGAATTCCTCTCCACAGCAGATGCGCTCGTTGACCTTCACTGGGCTGATACTCTTGGCCATACCGCTCATCTTGTTACGAATGACATTGGCTGCGTTGTGCAGCACATCCATCGCTCCATTGAATGGAGGAGAGTACGCGAGGTCGAGGTTGGCAACATCTTCGACGGTGCCGCCAAGAGATATGGTGGTAACGAGCACGTCCGCCCTCTTGGCAACTTCTCCCTTGCCCACCACCTGTCCGCCGAGTACTTTCCCTGTCGCACGGTCGACCACCATCTTGGCAGTAATCATCTGTGCACCGGGGTAGTAGCTGGCGTGTTCGGAACCTGGGGCTATCGCGGTGATGACGTCGTAGCCGGCTGCAATCGCCTGGCTCTCGCCCAGGCCTACCCGCGAGGCATTCACATCGAAAACCTTGACGACGGCGGTACCAAGGACGCCGGGAAACGTGTCGCAGCCGCCCGTTACGTTGGTGCCGATGATACGGCCGTGTTTGTTGGCAGTTGACCCCATCGGAGCCAGGATCTTCTCACCAGTGACCCTGTGAACGTTTTCGACACAGTCGCCGCCCGCGTAGATATCTGGGTCGTCTGTCTGCATGCAGGCATTGACCGCAATTCCTCCTGTGGCTCCGATGGTCAACCCTGCCTGTTTGGCAAGTTCCACATTGGGCCTGGCGCCGAGGGCAAGCAGGACGATGTCTGCGTCAATGGGTCCTTTTTCGGTGAGGACCTGTCGTACGTGGCCCTTGTCATCGCCCTCAAGGGACATGACGCGCTGGCCAACTCTCAGGTCGACTCCCTTCTCGGTCAGTTCCTTCTCGACCTGAGATGCCATCTCGGCATCAAGCAGCGCAGGAAACACTGTGGGGAGCGCTTCGACAACGCTCACTTCCAGGCCGCGCTCTCTGAAGGCCTCTGCAGTCTCAATGCCTATGAGGCCCGCACCCACGACTACCGCACGTTTTGGGGAGGTAGCAGTCATTTCGCTCAGTATCGCGTTGGCGTCTGCGAGCTTGGTAAGGGTGAAAACGCCCTTGAGGTCGTGACCCTTGAGTCCCCTTGGGACGGCAGGGGTTGCTCCTGTGGCGATAACCAGTTTGTCATAGGGGATCTTCGACGTCGTGTTCGTGTTCAGGTCGAGTACTTCCAGCTCCTTGGCGGTCCTGTCTATGGCCACTGCGCGCGTGCCATTGACGATGTCGATGTCCATCACTTCTTTGAAGTACTTTGGGCCGCGAATGAGTAGAGCGGCCTCGCTCTCAATCTGGCCTCCCACGAAGTAGGGAAGACCGCAAGAACCTTCGGAAACCGTCTGCCCTTGTTCAATGACGGTTATCCTTGCATGTGAGTCACATCTGCGTGCTCTTGCGGCTGTCTTGGGGCCGGCGGCCATGCCACCGACGATTACGATATTCGTTGCTTTATCCATGGCCTAGACTGTGACGACCTCCTTGACTTCAGGTATCTGTTCCTTGAGTATCTTCTCTACGCCGAATCGCAGAGTCATGGTGGCCATTGGGCAGGTGCCGCAGGCCCCTGTCAGGCGGACACTGACCTTGCCGTCCTTCTCATCAACGTCAACTAGTTCGACGTCGCCGCCGTCGGCTTGAAGTGCCGGACGTATTTCATTGAGCGTTGCGATAACTTTGTCTCGCATGAGTATTTCCTCCTGTCGCGTTGTGTCCGCTCCACGTCGGGATTGCGTCAAGACCCACGTATCCGTTTTCGGAGTGCGTGTACATGAGAGACGCGAGTGGTGTGGCAGCGAGATAATGCATGGGTGGCACGATAGCCTTCAAGTATTTTGACAATTGTGCGGGCGAGTTGTCAATGACCTCCGTGTGCCTCGCTGCCGGTCAACCTGTGACGTTGCGAGTAGAGCATCCTGTCTGTACCATGTGCCTGGTGAGGTGTGCACTATGAAGACACTGGTTCTCGGTGTTGGAAATATTCTGAACGGTGATGATGGCATCGGACCGTACATTGCCGAGGGTCTGGGTGCAGCAACGCACGATAGGCTCCATGAGGTGGCTGGCGGACGTGAATCTGGCACTGTTGTCGCATTGGATTGTGGCACAACTCCGGAGAACTATACGTCTGTGGTCCGCAGAGAGCAGCCTGACCTGGTGTTGATTGTCGATGCGGCGGTGATGGGGTTGCCACCGGGGGAAGTGCGGTTGATACCGTCGGACAAGATGGGTGTTCTTACTCTGTCGACTCATAACATGCCGTTGTCTCTGCTCATCGATTACATCGCAGAAATGGCGGGAGAGGTCAGGCTCATCGGGATTCAGCCCGCGAGCATGTTGCTGGGGGAATCGATGGCCGAGGTCGTGGTTGTTGCAGGCGAAAGACTGGTGAATCTCATTCGCGAGGGACGAACGCATGAGATTGATGCACTACTCTAGCGTCGTGGTGCACCTAGTGCGTGACAATGAGGTCATCAGAATACTTGTCGTAGCTGGCGAGCATGAACTCATCCGACATTGACAGACAACTGACAGGACAGACATCGTTGCATTGCGAGCAAAAACAACAGCGTGCAACGAATATCCTCACCTTCTTTTCCTCGGGAATGAACTCAATCGCTCGTGCGGGGCATACCTTGACGCACAACTGACATCCGATGCATTTCTCCCTGTCGTAGGCAATCTTGCCTCTGAATCCGGGGGGAACTGCAACAGGCGGGTTGATGACGCGACTGTCTTCACTGGCCCTGGCAAGAAGTGCCTTGACTGACTTGGGGGCGTACGACACTGGAAACCGGTTCGTTGCCGGACTGGCAAACAACTGGCGGAAGAGAACCTTGAGTATCCTCATTATTTCTTGCTCACAGCACCATGTCAGCCCACAGCAGGAGCAACCCCAGCAGGCTCACGATGGTCATTATCATCAGATAGAAGACAGTGGTCTGGTTGACTTTGAGGCGTGCCATAGCTGAGCGGACAACGGTGACCGCAACGAACATGGCAAGAAATACTTTCAGGAGGAAGAAGAGGCCATCAACAACTGCCACTGCCACGGTTCCTGAAATGCCGATACTTGTCGCTATGCCATAGGGAAAGAAGAGTGCCACCATGAGAGAGAGCACTGCGAACCCTCGTACCGCGTTTCCGAGATAGAAGAGGGCGAGGTTTCTGCCGGAGTACTCGACCATCAAGCCACCAGCCAATTCAGTCTCTGCCTCAGCGATGTCAAACGGAACCCTTCCAAGTTCGCCTGGAGTAACTGCAATGAGTGAGATGAGCAGGAGTATGGCGCCAATGAATCCCAGTGGTCCCACGATATCCCATATCGGGTACTGCGCCATGGTGGACAGCGCGAAGGCGTTTGCATCAGTCACCTGGAGTATTCGCCATGCGAGGCTGACGACGGTGACGGACAACGGAAATTCGTAGCCAATCATGACGACTATCTCGCGTTGCGCTCCAACTGAGGCATAGGGAGAACTGGATGCAAAACCTCCTGCAACAAGGGCAAGTGAGGGGACTGTCAGGAGGTAGATGATAAGCATTGCGTCGCCCGAACCCTCGAAAAGGGCAGGTTGACCGAACAAAGGTATGTAGAGGAGAAGAGCGACCGAGCCCATGACGCACATTACGGGGGCGAATTGAAAGAGCCAGCGAAGAGAACCGTTGGGTATGATGCTCTCCTTCATCATGAGCTTGCCCACATCCCTGAAAGGCTGCACGAGTGGAGGGCCGACGCGGCTCTGCATACGGGCAACCAGTATGCGGTCTATGCCAAGATAGAGGAGACCCACCACAGTACCGGCAATAGCCAGGCCTATGGGGCCAAACAGCAGCGCTAGAACGCTCGGGGGGTTACTTGCGAGTAAGCTCAGGGTTCAACCTCCTTGTTTTCTCTACGGAGAGAGCGTGTAGTTGCTCTCCATCCATACTGGAGTGTTGTCCGGTCTGTCTATCCACAACTACTGCCCGGTTTGAGCATGACATGCAGGGATCGATTGAGGCGAAGGCAATGGGCACATCCGCAATCTGCTGACCCTTGAGCATAGTGGGAACGGCAACAAGATTGGCGTAGGTTGGAGCACGTATCTTCCAGGCTTCCAATGCGTCCTGTCCCGCCTTCATGCTGACATAATGCATGCATTCACCCCTCGGGGCTTCAGTGCGTGCAACGGCCTCACCTTCTGCTTTCTTGAGCAAGGCCAGCAGTTTGGCTATCTTGGGTTCGGTCTGTATGGGGCCATCCGGCATTGCTGCAATAGCCTTCTCAATCAACTCGATTGACTGTTTGACTTCGAGCAGTCTCACTATGATTCTGTCGTACGTATCGCCATTGACGGTGCCCGTGAGCATATCCGGCGTTATTGCCTGCACTCCAAGGTCTGCGTAAGCAGCATACGCGAAGTCCTGCCTTACGTCCTTCGCAACACCACTGGCGCGGATGGTCGGGCCTGCTGCGCAAAGCTTGAGGGCATCCTGCTTCGTGAGAACGCCGACGCCTTGTGTTCTTAGCTTCACGATGGGGTCATCGAGGAGAAGCTTCTTCAACTCATCGAACAGGTTCTTGTAGTAGTCGAGAGATGTCTGAATCTGAGGACCCTGTTCTGGTGTAATATCTCGCCTGACGCCGCCAATCTGGTACATGGCCTTGGAATTGCGGTTTCCCGTGATGTACTCCGTAAGGTTCATCACCTCTTCACGCACACGCCACACGAGGTGAAAGAGAGACTCGAAACCTATCTCGTGTCCGGCGACTCCTGTCCAGAGGAGATGCGAGTGTATGCGTTCGAGTTCAGCGACGACAACGCGGATGTACTCTGCTCTCGGCGGGACTTCGATGCCGGCTGCCTGTTCAACCGCCTGGACGAACGTGAAAGGATGGCAGGCGGAGCAGATGCCGCACACCCGCTCTGCAAGATAGATGGATTGCACCGGGTTATTGCGGTTCATCCCGATCCATTCGATGCCCCTGTGAACCTGGCCGGCTGCAACATCGACATCGACAATCTCTTCTCCATCGATGCTGAGGTCGAGTCGGATAGGCTCATGGATGGCCGGATGGATGGGCCCTATCGGCATAGTGAACGTGGTCTTGTGTATCGTGTCACTCATGTTGAATACCCTGTCTGCCTGGTAGCACTCTGAGCATGTCCTGAGGTCCGGTTTCATCTCTGCGCCACGGGTAGACGCCCTGAGGGAAATCATCAGGCATGAATAGACGTCGCTCGTCAGGTATGCCCACAACCTTGACGCCCATCATCTCCTGGACCTCACGTTCCGAGAAGATTGCTCCGGGGATGATGTCCGCGATGGAGGGGATAGTCAAATCGGTCTTAGGCAGCTTCACACGGATTGCCAGTGCGATTGCCTTGAGATGCTGACCACAGAACAGTGAGAAATGGTAGAGCAGTTCGACCGTGTCGCCCTTGTCCACAGGCGCGATAACAGTGAAGTGCGGGGTCTCCTCAAGGTGGCACAGGTGGAGAATCGCAGGTCTGAAACCCTCGCGGCTCACGTCGAGCCACAGCGACACGTAGTGGTTCTTCTTCACTGCAACTTCGAGTTCATAGATGCGGCTGCCGACGAGGGCGCCGTTGAGAGCGGTCTCAAAACTCTGGATAACCTCTTTTGGTAATAGAATATCCATTTATGTAGTTCCCTTTGTGGAGACTCCCTCAAGCTTCAGCCATGCTTTCACAACTCCATCGATAATGGCTTCAGGTCGGGGAGGACAACCTGGCACGTAGACGTCGACCGGGATAATCTGGTCGACAGGCCCTACGAGGTTGTATGACTCGTGGAACACGTCACCTTCTGTGCCGCAATTCCCGATAACCATGACCACCTTCGGAGCGGGCGTTTGTGCGTACACGCGCCTGAGACGGGGTTCCATCTGTCTTGTGACGGGGCCGGTAACCAGCAGGACGTCGGCGTGCCTTGGCGAACCGACAAGCTTGATACCGAACCTTTCGATGTCATAGCGTGGCGTCAGACACGCAACGATTTCGATGTCGCATCCATTGCAGGAGCCGGTGTTCACGTGGTACACCCACAATGCGCGTTTCAGTGAGTCAATACTCATTCATTGTCTCCACAGTTAGAAAAGCCCCGCAACAAAGAGGGCAATGGCGGCTACCGCGGTCAGTCCGAGCAGCCAGATAAGATAGTCATTCACTATGCCTGAATGTGCTCTGACGGTCGGGCCATAGTACCTCTTCATCGCCTCGAAGAAGCCCCAGTACATGTTGTGTGCCCTGACGTGGCGCACGCTCTCTTCGGGAGCATCCTCTCCCGAGAGGAAGATTTCTGTCTGCTCTGTTCCTTCCTTGTAGCTGCCTTCACCCCTGTTTCTGTACGCATAGGTGATGGCAATGACGATAAGGAAGGCGATAAGGCAGACCAGGGGTGCCCAGAAGGTGAGGGTCGGCACTGCATTCATTGCCTATCCTCCTCCCATTACTGCGCCGATATAGCCTGCCTGATTCAGGAGGGCGTCGGCTGCGGGGTAGATAATCGTGTCGACAACAACGCCCGGAAAGAAACTGAAGAACAGTGTCGCCGCTGCCAGGATGCCCATTCCAAGCTTCATGGCCAACGGGACGTCGGTAACGTCCTTGTACTCGGGCAATTGCGGCCCGGTGAATGCGGATTGGAAGACCTTCGTGAAGGACGCGAGGGTCATGATGGAGACCATCATTGCGATAATGGTCAACATGGGATTGAGTTGATATGACGCCTCGTAAATCATCAGCTTGGAGGCAAAACCGTTAAAGGGTGGGACACCGGAGATGGACAGTGCACCGATGAGGAAGAAGGCACAGGTCCACTTCATGTTGCGTCCCATTCCACCCATATTGTTGAGGTCTCGGGTACCAAGCCGGAAGAAAAGGGCCTCACCGGTGAGGAGTAACAGGCCCTTGAAGAACGCATGGTTGATTACGTGGAAGAGTCCGCCTGCCACCGCTTCCCTGCCGTAGGCAGCCATGGCCTGCGGGTCTCCGAGAACGGCTATTCCCACGCCCACGCCGAGGAGCATGTAGCCACCCTGAGAGATGACGTGGTAGGCCATGAGGCGTTTCACGTCCGTCTGTCTGAGAGCCATCGTCACGCCAATGAACATGCTGAGAATTCCGGCTATGATGACAATCCATCCCACGGTGGCGAAGCTCATCTTGATGCCGTAGAGAGTGAATGCCACGCGGAACATCGTTGACATACAGGCCAACGTGGCGGCGTATATCATCGGACTTGTTCCTGCCGGAGCGGGAGTGTAGGTATCGGGCACCCACCAGTGCGAGGGTGCGCCACCACTCTTCGTGAGCAATGCAATCAGCAGAAGCGCAAGGGCCATCTTGTCCAGCGCCGTGTATTGCATCGCGTCCGCAATGGCCGCGATGTTGAGGACGTTGTACTGTCCGTAGAAGATGCCGGTTGCGAACAGGACCATGAGGGCTGCAACGGTGGAGATGATCAGGTATTTGAAACCACCCTCCACAGCATCGACGAACCTGGTTCTGAAAGCGGCGAGAGCGGCGCCCGAGATGGACAGAATCTCAAGGAATATGAACAGATTGAACAGGTCGCCTGTGAACTGCATTCCGAGCATGCCGACCGTGAGAAGAAACAGAAGCGTGTAGAAACGGTCCTGTCCTGTCTCGTGCTTCATGCAGGCTATGGAATACACAGCGCCAGCCAGTGCAACGGTCGCTGAGATGATTCCCATGAAGATGCCAAGGGCATCAACCTCAAGAACGATGCGGACCGGGACCATGTAGTTTTCGGGCAGACCAAGAGACGGCGTTGCCGCACCGAGTGTGTAGAGTTGCGTGCCATTCGCGTAAATGTCGCGCGCCAGAATGAAGACGATGAACTCTACGAACAACAGGACGACGATGACGAATACGTTGCGTGTCCTGGCGCCAAATCGACCGACGAGCGGCGTCACGAAAGCTGCGAGCAGCGGAATCGCAATCGCCAGAATCGGAGAGTGAGCTGTCAGTGCGTCCAAGTCGCTTACCCTTTCACCCTTCGGGACTTCTCGGCATCGGTTTCACCCGTATGACGATGAATCAGCATTATCATTGATAGCATCAGTGCCGTGGTGGCCACTCCAATGACGATGCTCGTCAGCGTGAGTGCCTGTGGAACGGGTAGCACCATAAGTGTCCCGGGAGCGTTCGTGAAGATGGGTGCAACCCCGCCATTTCTGTATCCAAGAGTGACGAGAAAGAGGTTGACCGCTGCTTCAAGTATGGCTATGCCCATGACGATCTTGATGAGATTGCGCTGCGTCATCATGATGTAGATGGCGACACACACAAGAGCCGCGACAGCGAGAAATGGGATGTTCGTGAGGAAGTCGGTCATTTCCGTTCACCTGCCTTGGAAGCGGCAAGGGCCATCAGAAGCATTATGGCTGACAATCCGGCGATGACCTTCATACCGACCGCGACGTTCATCAACGGTATCGTACCCCCGGTCCAAAGGTCGCCAGGGTTGGGGCCGAAAGCCGGGACATGCCCGAAAAGGGGCGACCCAACGAGGAAGTTGGCGAAAAAGGCAGTTGCCATGCCGGCAAATGCCAGACCGATGAACAGGACTGCTCCGCTACTTTCCACGACGGAAAGGCTGTGTTCCTTGAGGTACTCTTCAACGCGGCTTGAGCCGAAGGCTACGATAAGCAATGCAATTGCGGACGCAAATACGGCGCCGCCCTGAAACCCTCCGCCAGGCGTGATATGGCCGTGCATGATGATATACAGCCCGAACAACAGAATGGCTGGCGTAAGGAGTCTTGTCATGGTGCGGACGATCTTTGACATCAGTCCCCTGCCTCGTCCTTTCGCTTACGGAAGAGCATGGCGACGGCCGTGACTGCCGTGAACAGTATGGTAGCCTCCCCAAGAGTATCGTAGCCTCTGTAATCGAACACCACTGCCGACACTGCGTTGTTCGCGCCCGTCTGCTCCTGTGCGTTCTCGATTATGTAGTCGTCCATGGCCGACGGTGGAATACCGAATGGCCGCATGATAAGAGCCATCGCGAAGAACATCACTGCGAAGGTCATCATTGTCAGGAGAATTGCCGTCTTTCTCATCATGGCTTCTACGTCCGTTTCGTGGCCCGTATGGCTATTACGAATATGGCTGTTGTTATGGCCGCACCTATGCCAGCTTCCGCAATGGCAACGTCAGGCGCATGGAGGAGATAGAACTCAAGAGACAGGAGTAGGCTCAATGCGGCAAGCGCGATGACAGCGACTATGAGGTCCTTGAACCGGGCGACGAGGACAGCACAGATGACGATGAGAAAAGGCACTATTGCATGGAGGACCTGCAACTCAGTCATTGATCTCTGCTTCCTCCAGGTCATCAACTACTGCCTTTACCGGTTTTACGCCGCTCCGATATCCTGCCCTGGCAATCGCGTGTGCTCCGGTGGGGTTGGTGAGCAGTATGGCCACAAGCGCGATGAGCGAATGTAGCGCAAGAACGGAGTTGGGAGAGTCCCAACCTCCGGAGACCCAGGCTGCCACCGCCTGCAGAACCACTGCACCTATCAGGAATATGGAGCCAAACGTTGTGCACTTCGTTCCTGCATGAAGGCGCGTGTAGAAGTCGGGAAATCGAAGCAGCCCAAGTCCTGCCATCAGGTTGAAAAATAACCCGATGCCTATCAACACGTACGTCACAGTGTTCAGCACTAGAACTTGCCCTTTTCGATGTATTTTGCGATGAAGAGTGTGGTGACAAATGAGAGCAATGCATACACAATCGCTACGTCAACATAGACGACTTCTTGGAACGCGGCGCCGAGGATGACCATCGTGACCACGATGATAGTGTTGACGGTGTCGAGTCCGACAATTCTGTCTGGAACAGTGGGGCCGATGCCTACTCGAATGAGCGCAATGCCGATGCACACTGCAAGGATGACAACTGCCGGAAGCCAGTTCACTCCGCTATTCTCCTTGCCCATTCGGGGAAGACCCCGCACACGGCTGCGCAGTCGCGTGGGGACTGGGCGAGAGCCTTCTCATCAACGTTAATCCAATGCACGTAGAGGTTATTGGTCTTATCGTCAACCTCCACCGTGAGTGTTCCCGGTGTGAGCGTGATTGAGTTTGCCAGAAGAGTCACACTCGCATCGTTGGTGAGTCCGGGCGCTATGCGCACGATTCCGGGGTTGATGCGGCCTGTGATGACCCTGTAGACGACGTCAATGTTGGCCTTGGCCAGTTCCCAGAAGAATGGACCACACAGGTAGACAGTCAACAGTAGCCAGAACCGGGGGTTTAGAAAGCCGAGGCAGTTGTCTCGCAGGACATTCTTCGTTAGTAGTGCGGCGACAACAGCGAAAACGACCCCAAAGAGCAACTCTTCGATGCTCCACAATCCTATCGTGCCTGTACCGGTTGTGAGTGCCAGGTAAAGCACGAAAGAGAAGAGTGTGGCAACCAACAGTCGTGTCACGATACGTTCGCTTCTCCCTTGAGAACTGGCGAGTATTGACTGGAGGAATACGTCTGTTTGCGAACCGAAGCTAGGTGCCCCCCTGTCTTCTTGGGAGCTACTTCTGCGCTGTTCACGTCCAATACGTAGTAGTGTGCAGGGAACTTCGGAGAACCTTGCGAATTATACATTGGTGAATTTGTTCTTGCAACTCTCTGTGACGATTAATCTGGCTCTGTGACAATCCGCGTATTTCTGTTGTGCCGGTGTTGCCATTCAGTACAGGTCGGGTATGTTACCTGTCTAATGTTTCAATCATGTTTCGTATGGCTGATGCTCGCGATTCGTGGGTGTTTGACCGCATAGCTATCAGACGTGCGTGCTATCCGAGCATCAGCGTGGTGGGTTTACCTTGAACCGCTTCAATCAAAGTGGCATCTTTGGACAGATGACCGCACCAATATAGGTAGACAGCATGTGTTGGGTGTGACATCAGTGTGTGTTGTTGCGACTACGTGACCAATGTAGATGCGCATGGTGGTCACTGGAATCTCCGTGCTCATGGCATGACAGTGAATGTCTCTATCGTTCGCCTTGTGTGTACGGTGAGCCGCCGGACCATTGTGTGCTTGACACGGACATGTGCACCAAGCTAGCCTCAAACGCCTGCACGCAGTATGTTGCAGAGTCTGCGCAGCTTCTATGATAGGTACGGGAGGCCACGCATCGGCTGGGTCTTGGCGAGTGGATATGGTATGAAACAGAAGGACGACACGACAATTGATGTCCCCGGTCCGGGTCCACGTGGACTGATGGGCATTATCGCTGAGTTATTCCGGCTGTACGGGCGTAACGCTCCGGTGATGATCGGCATTTCATCTCTGCTCGCTGTGCCGCTGCTGGTTGCAGGGGTGGCTGCATTCGGGATGGAGTTCATGGTGATGCTGGTGGGTGGGAGCCTGGAACAGCCCTTGCCGACACTGTCCGGTGGTGCCTTGCTTGGTGTTGCTGCCTACGGTGCGCTCTACACCGTGGGCCTGCTCGCAGCGAGTGGTGCATTGGCGCACGCCGGGGCCAAGGGCCTCGTTGGTGGTGCTGTCTCTGTGGGGGGCTCGTACGAAGCCCTTCTGAAGCGATTGCCGTCAATGCTCGGCGCGAGCATCTTCGGCGGGTTGGCTGCAGGCGCACCTCTCGCTCTGGGAGGGTTGCTTGCCACCGGTGGGGGCGTTGCTGACTACCTGCTTGCGGTTCCTCTTGTCCTTGTGGGTGTCTACCTGGCCGTGCGGCTCATGTTCTCCCCTCTCGTCGCGCTGTTTGAGCACACGGGGCCGTTGCACGCGATTGCGCGGAGTTGGAGGCTTGTCTCCGGTTTCTGGACGCGTACGTTTGTAGTGCTGTTGGTCATGTCTCTACTTCTCAGCGCCATTGAAATGCCGGTGCTGTGGCTTACAGCTTCAATGCCTGGCGTTGAAGCTGTTCTCTTTGCACTATTCATGGTACCTCTTACTGCGCTTGGAAATCTGCTCATCTACCTCGATATCCGGGTGAGAAAGGATGGATTTATGACTGAGCACCTCACTGCGGAGTTGGACTCGCTGGGAGGCTCGTAGACGGCTGCAGTCCTGTAGACTGTCCTGCCGGCGACTCTTCCCGACACTCAGACTGTGCATGGTCCTTCCCTCTCTCTTTGACGGCCTGCTCAACCGTGGTTGACTTTCGCACGAGCACATTGACATCTGACAACCTGGAGGGGTAGCATCGCAGCGTGGCGGCATGGATGGCTTCCACCCCTTGACGTTGTAGTTTGACATAGCTACTATTGGGCAACTTTCGGCGGAGGAGGATTACACATGTCAAATCTGCGGATTACCGATATTCAGGCAATCATGTGTGGGCCGTTGCCTATTACGAAGGTCTACACGAATGAGGGAATCACCGGTCTGGGTGAGAACGTGGTGAGCAATCCCGGGATTCTGAGGGCCCAGGTAGAGATGCTGAAGGGCATCCTGGTGGGAGAGGACCCGTTCGCCATAGAGCGACTCTGGATCAAGATGATGAACCAGACGTCGTTCTCGTATATGAATTCGCTGATCAGTGCCGTTGACTGCGCGCTCTACGACATCAAGGGCAAGGCACTGGGAGTGCCGGTATACGAGTTGCTGGGCGGACTATATCGCGACAAGATACGCCTCTATCCTCATCTCAGAGGTACGTGGAACTCTTTCCCTGATCCTTCTCAGGATGACTTGTTTTCCTTGCCGTGGGGCGAGATTGAGTACACGCCGGAGCAGCTCGGCCAGCACGCCAAAGAGCTTGTTGCTGAGGGCTACACCGCGATGAAGTTTGACCCGTTCAGACCTGGTCGTGATGGATACCATGGGTATCGGCCTGACGAGATAGAAGCGGTCGTTGATAGGGTCGCGGCTATTCGTGAGGCGGTCGGCCCGACCGTTGACCTTATGGTGGAATGTCACGGAAAGTTCAACGCGGGAACCGCAATAAAGATTGGTAAGAAGCTGGAGCAGTTCGATCTGTTCTGGTACGAGGAACCAGTACCTGTCGGCATGGTGAACGCAATGAAGAAGGTTGCCGACCATGTCAACATTCCGATTGCGGGCTGCGAGCGACTGAACAGCAAGCTGGAACTTAAAGAGTACCTGGAGAGTTACGCCGTCGATGTATGCATGTTTGATGTCGGCAAGGTGGGTGGCCTTACAGAGGCGATGAAGATTTGTGCCCTGTGTGAGACCTACCAGGTCAAGGCAGCCCCTCACAATCCGTTCGGACCGGTTGCGGCAATCGCAAATGCGCATCTATCCGCGGCGGTCCATTCGTTCCTGATTCAGGAACATGAGCAGATGGCTCCATGGGCTGTTGAACCGGTATTGAAGATTGTTGACGGCTATCTTGAAATGTCTGACCGCCCTGGCTTCGGCATTGAACTCAATGATGAAGAGATTGCAGCACACAACGCGAAGGTTGAGAACGGTTCCTACAAGTCGTTCAGCAACGCGAAGCACCTCGACTTCCAGAAGTACGTGCCTGTGCTCTAGACGTCAGTAGTATTCCTGCTCGCCCCGGGTTGCGGCAGCACGCCCGGAGCGAGCATCAAACCCTATAAGTAAAAGAAGGGGGAGTGGCTATGTAGTACGCGAATCGACGGTATATGAGATGTTTGATTTTGCTATGTTCTAAGGAGAGGAGGACTCAGTGAAGCGAAGTTTTGCGATATTAATAGTGACGCTGTTGGCGTTGGGGGCTGTTGTGCTGGCCGGTTGCGCACCTGCGGCTTCCCAACCGTCTTCTGATGAGGGGACGACCGCTGCTCCCGCGGCGGGTGATGACGAGGAAACTACTCCTGCTGCGCCCGCGGCAGAGGTAATCAAGTGGCAGTACCAGGGCCACCCCCCGGTTTCCGACTACTACTTCCAGGCTGTTCAGCGTATCGCTGATAGCATTACCTTGATGAGCAATGGCCGACTCGTGGTTGAAGCGTTCTCTGGTGGTTCAATCGTTCCGGCGTCTGAGGAACTGGATGGGGTACATCAGGGCATTCTCAACATGGGTTCTGCCTGTCCGATGTATGCGGTAAGTAAATTCCCCCAGGCTGCACTGTTTGACGCCGTGTCTGGTGGAATGACCGCACTACAGATGACTCTGTGGCATACCCGCGGCAACGGTGATGCACTGGCCGCGAAGATGTGGGAAGACAAGATGAACGTCAAGTTCGTCGGCACTGCAGGACAGCTGCCTCCCGAGATCTGGGCTCACTCCAACAAGAAGATTGAGACCCCTGCAGACCTCAAGGGCTTGAAGATGCGCTGTGCTGGTGATGGCGGCGAGATTCTTGCCAGCTTGGGCGTTGCCACGGTCTACTTCCCCGGTGGAGAGATTTACGAATCGGCTCAGCGTGGCGTTATCGATGCATTCGAGTATGCGTCACCGTTCCTGAACTGGGGAATGGGCTTCCACGAGGTGACCGACTACCTCTACATGTCTCCTTCCCGGGCTCCGACGGACAATGCGCACGTCTGGGTTAACCGGGATGACTGGGATTCATTGACCCCTGACCTGCAGGCTATCGTTATCGATGCGTGCAGTGCGGTTGGTATCGACTACACTGCCGAGTCCATCATGAAGGACGACACTGCGCTGGTCGAGTACCTTGACTACGGCACCGAGATTATCAAGATGCCCGTAGCTGTTGAAGAAGCGTACCTCGAGGCTGCCATGGCTTTCTATGCCGACAAGGCGGCAGGTGATGCTCTCTACAAGGAGATCGTTGACGACCACTGGGAATTCAAGGCCCTGTGTGACCGCGCCGGCATCAAGTAGACAGCACCCGTCTCCTGATTGATTCACAATGCGCACTCCCGCACCGGGTTTCCGGTGCGGGAGTGCGGTGAAGAGGACTATGAAGAAATTTCTGAGTATCGTTGACTCTATCAGC
>JAFGFT010000033.1 GCA_016930935.1 Dehalococcoidia bacterium
AAACATCATCGGCATCATCATCAACATCATCTGATTTGAGGACTGCTGTCTTGAGTCCAGCGACGGGGCCGTCGTCATCTTCTGCTGGACCCACATTGTGCCACCAACAAGGATGGCCAGAACCATCGTGCTATCAGGTTTTCCAAGGTCAAGCCACAAGAAGTGACTGTTGACGGGAATCGCGTTCGTAATAAACTCTGATGAATACAGGTGTTTCGCCAGGTCGAGCAGATTATCAGGGCTCGTAGCGAGAGCCTTGGTGATTGACTGATACAGCCCGATCCACACAGGAAACTGAATAAGCATCGGCCACATGCAACCGGCCGGATTCACACCAGCTTCCTTATACAGCTTCATCGTTTCCTGCTGCAGCTTCTCCTTGTTCTTTCCATACTTCTTCTGCAGTTCCTTCATCTTCGGCTGCAATTCCTGAAGCGCCTTGGTGGACTTCGTCTGTTTCGCCACCACAGGGAACAAGGCAAGGCGAACAACTATGGTGAAAATAATAATCGCGAGGCCGAACTCAACGTTCTCAGGCAAGATGCCCGACAGGGCAATCAGCCCATTCAACATGGGCTGCAGGATAAGCACGTTCCACAGGTTAGCCATCTACTGCATCACTCCATGTCCAGTGAGAATGTGAATTTGACTTGCTCGGTTGCAGGGTCGATTCCATACAACACGTTATCTTGCGCGCGTACATAGACCATACCCTCGAAATAGACGGGACTCGCCACTACTTTGGCGTCGCACGTGGGTCTCTTCTCATCAACCACGTTGGGAACCCGTGTCCCGACCGCAGTCGCTATGTTGACGAAATACACATCGCCTTCCATCGTCGCCACAACCACGCTGTCACCCACGAGTACCGGTGACGTCGCAATCCCATCAACGGCATCAAAGACGTTGTTCCAGACAGGCTTGCCCGTACTCGCGTCTATCGCGTAGAGCTTGCCATCCAGACAGGGAGCGAGGAGCGTGTTGCCAACCAACAGCGGCGTTGCCCAGAACCAGCTACCCCCCTCGAAAGTCCATTTCGGCTGCTGGGCTCCAAGGTCCACAGCGTACAGAACATGGTCGAACGCCCCGGCATACACCGTGCCGCCTGCCACGAACGGCGACGACACGAATCCAACCGGATTCTCATAGGACCAGGGCAGCACCTCACCCGTCGAACCCGAAAGGCCGAAGATGTGCCCGTCAAAAGTGCTCACATAGATGGCGCCGTCATGCACAGCAGGAGTCGCCCACAGCTTTCCGTCCAGCGCCTCAGAAACCCACAGCTCGTCGCCGAAGTTCAGGTCAAGCGCATACACCCTTCCAGTCGTCGCGCCGTCGTCTTCAATCGAACTCGTCACATACACGGTATTGCCGATAACAGCAGGCTCGCCGACGATGGGACCAATCTCTTCATCCTCATCGCGGGGATACACCCATTCCCCGGCTCTTGCCTGCGGAAACGCAAGTCCCTGGCTACGGGATTCACCATCGAGCATGAATACCTTACCCTCATACGTCCCAACGCACACCTTCCCGTCTACCAACAGGGGAGCCGAATAGATGGTGGAAGCCACCTGTGTAGTACTGCACCCCAAACCACTGGATTCAGTGGTGATGGCATACTCCCACTCTCCTTCAGAAGGGAAAGGTCTGTTGTTCTGACGCGCATCTGCGTCAAGGACCAGGATGCGCCCATCCACAGACCCAACATGCAGCATGTCGCCGTCAGGGCTTATGCCTGCGAATCCCTGGGGGCCGGCGTTGCCCACACAACCGGTGGTGCTCAATGCAACCAACACAAGAGCCACAAAACTCAATATTCGAACAGCCTTCATATCACCTGCTCTGCGTACAACTTTCGCCAATCTTCGGTACAGGGTCGTACCCCACCTGCGAGAACGGATGGCATCGCACGAGTCTCTTCAATCCCAACCACACACCCTTCGCAACGCCATAGCGTTCAACAGCCTCAAGCATATACTCCGAACACGTAGGTTGGAAGCGGCATCGATGCGGAGTGACCTCAGATACGGTCCGCTGGTACGTCCTTATGGCGGCTACCACCAACCGTATCCAGAACGCTCGCTTTGACGAGGAGCCGCTGCAGCTCCAATTCCACGTCTTGATATCTCGCACCCTGAATGCTTGGTCGGGCAATCACCACAATATCCCAGCCCTGCGACAGCGCCCGAACTCTCACGACTTCTCGAATCCACCGCTTCACTCGATTCCGCTGTACCGCACCACCGACCCGCTTGCCCACAACAAGACCAAGCCGACTCGCCCCCAGGTCGTTCTTCATGACCCGAAGCACAACAACAGAACCGAAGTATGCCCTGCCCTCACGAAACACAGATGAAAACTGTTCTCGCGCAGTCAGGGACCACGGCCTCTTCATCAACAGCGCTAGACGGTTAGCTTCCAGCGGCCCTTCTGCCGTCTCGCACGGACCACACGAATGCCGCCCTTTGAAGACATTCTGGCCATGAAACCAAGCTTACGCTGTCGCGGAATCTTCTTTGGTTGATAGGTTCGTTTCGGCATCCGTTGCTCCTAGGAACTACTTGACGGTCCTGAGGCTGTCCATCCCGTCTTCCAGATATGACCCGGCCCGTAGGGCAACAGGGCTAGAAAACGCGCCCGCTTGATTGCTTGCGCAAGACTGCGCTGATGCTTCGCACATGCGCGAGTTTTCCGCTTCGAGCCTATCTTGCCCCCGCCCTGAATGAATCTTGCCAACAGACCCGAATCCTTGTAGTCGATGTTGATTCTGTCAGCACAGAACGGACAGACCCTAGGCCTCGTGCTGTGGTACTTGGACTTCCTTCTGGTGGGTCTGGGAGAAAAGCGGTAATTCGCCATTCACTAACTCCTCACTACTGTTCAAACGGAATATCGCCAGGAGCGATATCGCCTTCGTCGGGCAACACTGCAGTCCCTGACTGCTTGCCCAAGAAGAGCACCCTGTTTGCTGTTACTTCAAGACTGGTCCGATTCTGCCCATCCTGCCCTTGCCACGGACGAGCATGGAACCGTCCCTCAACATACACCTGCTGTCCCTTACGCAGAAACTGATTACACTGTTCAGCCTGCTTGCCCCACACAGTGACGCGAAACCAATCGGTCTCCTCACGCGTTTCTCCGCCCGAGGTGGTATAACGATAGTTGGTCGCCACACTGAAAGAGGTGACGGACTTACCGTCAGGCGTATACCTCATCTCTGGATCGGAACCAAGATTTCCGATGATGGTGAGCTTGTTGAGGGTCGCCAAAACCTACTTGCCTCTCTTTACAACCATATATCGCAGCACATCCTGGTCTTCTTCAAGACTCCGGCGCAACGCGATGATATCAGCTGGCTCGAGCTTGAACCGCATCAACGCGTAGTTCCCTTCAATGTACTTTTTGATGGGATAGGCCAACCGTCTCTTGCCCCAACGCTGGGATTCCTCCACAACGCCCTGGTGCTCCGTGACAAGCTGACTGACACCATCGATTTTGGATGCCACTGTTTCATCATTGGCATCGGGGCTAACGATAGCTACCAGTTCATAGTCGCACATGGCGGACATTATAACATGTCAGAGGATATCGTGTAACTGCGCCACCGAAAACTATAGCGGACGTCGTCCCTGCATCAGTGGGCCACATCCCCTCACATCACCCTCCATTCAAATAGAAGAAACAGACAGGCGCTTCTCCTCCTGTCCTGCTCAACACCCAGTCATCTCCATTATACAGGAGAGACTCAATATTCACTCATTCAGAACCATGTCACGGCCCCCTACGAAGGCTTCACCAGTCTACAGCGACCAAGGCATGGCAAACGCAGAAAGGACAGTGCCGCACACATTCCGGTCATGACACGGACACCACATCACCTTTGAGTGACATGAGGGCGATGCTATAATCGCAGCGATGAAGCTATCAGACCTCGGTGAGTTCCCAATGATTGAACTCATCAAGGATGCAACACGCCCCAACCCGAAATCCATCTCAGATGCCTGCCAGCGTCTCGTCATTGGAATAGGCGATGACACAGCTGCGTGGCACGGTTCACCCCGCGTCCAGCTTGCAACCACCGATTCCCTTGTGGAGAACGTCCATTTCACATTTGAATCATCGACGTGGCAGGACCTGGGACACAAATCCCTCGCCGTCAATCTCAGCGACATTGCAGCCATGGGAGGACGCGCCCTCTATGCGCTTGTGTCTCTTACATGTCCCGGCTCAGTGGACTCAGTATGCATCACTGACTTCTATCGCGGCATGACCCAGCTTGCAGCCAAGCATGGCGTGGTCATCGTGGGCGGAAACATGTCAGCGTCCTCCGAGGTAACAGCCAACGTCTTCGTCGTCGGAGAGGCCATCTCGAATACCCTGCTGAGACGCTCATCCGCCCAGGCCAGCGACCTTATTGCGGTGACGGGTTCCCTGGGTGGCGCAGCGGCCGCAGTAGCCGCACTCAAGTCCACCGCGACAGGAGACATCGCTATCCCACAGGCCCTGATGCAGGCACTGCTGCGGCCCGAGCCGAGGCTCGCAACGGCACACGTCCTCGTAGCAGAGGGAGTACAGTGCGCTATCGACATCAGCGACGGACTCGTGGCAGACCTCGGCCACATCTGCGAGTGCAGCAACGTGAATGCAACGATCCAAGCCTCGCAGATACCCGTCAATCCGGAGTGCCATGAGGTTGCACCGGACCCTCTGGGTTGTGCTCTCTATGGAGGCGAGGACTACGAACTCCTCTTCACATGCAACGCTGCTACGTATGAACGGGTTGCTGCAAGGCTCGATGTCACTCCAACGATTATCGGTGAGATCATGGACACCCGGACATCTTCACGTGGAGTCGTTGTGGTCGACGCAGAAGGACGCACGTTGACTCCCGGCAGCACCGGATGGAAGCACTTCGGCATATGAATGCACTCACCCTGACCACCAGACACGAGGACCAGACAGTGGCCCTGGGGCACCGCCTTGGAGAACTTGCAAGCGTGGGCGACGTCTTTCTGCTCCATGGAGAGCTTGGCGCCGGCAAGACGTGTCTCATCAGGGGAATCGCTGAGGGACTCGGGGTATCGGGACGCGCCTTCAGTCCTTCTTTCGTCCTTGTGAGGCAATACCGAGGAAGGCTGACACTCTATCACATGGATTTCTATCGACTTGAGCGACCAGAGGAAGTGGAAGACCTCGGCGTAGAGGAATATCTCTACGGCGACGGTGTCTGTGCCATCGAGTGGGCAGAGAGGGCTTCGGGTCTATTGCCGCACGCCTGCCTCGAGATATCCCTCTACTATGTGTCCGCTGAAGAGCAGGCGCGGACTATCAAGTTCGCGGCATACGGGGAACGCTACACTTCGCTGCTGCAGGAACTGTCCAGTGTGGCCGCACAGCAATGAGATTATGGAACTGACCATCGACATATCCGCAACCACGGCAACGATAGGGCTGTCCTCTCGTGGTGAACTCACCTCACACGTCAGTTGGCAAACATCGAATGACCACACAACCCGGCTCGTGCCGGAGATAATGAAGGCACTCAAGAAGAGTGCAGAAGCCCCTTCAAGTATTGACTTTATCACTGTTGCCCTTGGACCGGGTCCCTACAATGCCCTCCGCGTGGCTGTTTCCGTTGCAAAAGGATGGGCGGTTGCCACGGGAGCTTCGCTTGTCGGAATCAACACACTCGAAGCCGAAGTTCACCGTCTGACTCCTCAAGATTCACCTGTTCGACCCGTGGTACGCGTGGGACGTTCACGTCTCGCAACAGCCCTGTTCGAGTGGATAGACGACGACTGGAAGAAGACGGAGACTGAATCCATCATTGAGGAGGTTGACCTCGATGAGTACGCCACGAAGAGAATTACCCTCTGCGGGGAGATCGAAGAGAGCATTGCCACCCGTTTGCGAGCGATGGACACACTCCGCGCAAAGATAGGGAATGAAGACCAACAGGCACGTGTTGCGGTGCTTGCATCGTGGGGATGGCAGTTGAAGCAGGCAGGCCACATGTCCTCACCCTCTTCCCTGCAACCGGTCTACGCACGACCACCCCACATCACAAAACCCAGGGAGAGGAGGGTCTGAATGGAACTACCAGGAATAGCGGTGCCTTCTGGAGAGCGCACCCTGGAGCATTGCTTCGGTTGTGGGGAAGACAACCCCATCGGGCTGAAGCTTCGCCCTGTCTATGACGGCGAGAAAGTCTTCGCTCGATTCACTCCGGGCGAACACCACCAGGGATGGTACAACGTCACACACGGCGGCATCGTATACAGCATCCTTGACGAGATTACCGCATACGCAGTCCTGTGCACGGGGCTGAGTTTCGGAGTCACGGCCAAGAGCGAAATCCGTTTCAAACACGTGGCTCCCACAAACGCGACCCTTCTGGCAACTGCATGGACCACAAAGATCACGTCGCGACTCGTGGAGACCCACGGCCGTCTCGAGTTGGAGGATGGCACCGTCGTTGCGGAAGTGGACTCAGCTTTCTTTCCCGGCAAAGGAGAGCCACGCGCTTTCCTGTGGGACATGGATGGAGTCATCATCGACTCTGCCGAATTTCACTATCAGTCATGGCATGACACGCTGGCCACGCGCGGAGTGGACTACACCGAAGAGCAGTTTCGCTCGTACTTCGGACAGAGGAACGACCACGTGGTGCGTGAGATTCTCGGCACCCTGCCGGAAGCCGAAGTTGCCGCCATCGCCAACGAGAAGGATGTGCGCTACAGAGAGCTCGCGAGTGGAAAGGCATCTGCATTCCCAGGAGTCATGAAACTCCTCAAGATCATGAAGAAAGGTCACTATCCCATCGCATTGGGCACATCAGCACCGATGGGAGATTTCACAGCGATATCAGGTGGTCTTGGATTGTCAGATTTCTTCGACGCCATCGTCTGTGGTCCGGACGTACAGGAGAGCAAACCCAGCCCGCAGATATATCTCCGGGCCGCAGAGAAACTCGGTGTGGCTCCCGCGCACTGCATCGTCTTCGAAGATTCTCCCCACGGGGTTGCCGCAGCCAAGAACGGAGGCATGAAGTGTGTGGCCATTACCAACACGCACCCCGCAGAAAGCCTCAGGTCCGCAGACAAAGTGGTGTCCTCTCTGGAACAAGTCGACCTGATTGAACTGATAAGATTCATCTAGACCAAAGAATAAGGAGTTTTCTACCGAATGAAGCCTGGAATGAAAGACATAGAACAGACCCTGGTACTTGTGAAACCTGACGCAATGCAACGCGGACTTGCAGGTGAGATCATCTCACGAATAGAGAAGAAGGGTCTGAAGATTGTTGCCCTGCGCATGCTGCAGGTTGATGCGGCTCTGGCGGGAAGACACTACGAAGCACACACAGAGAAGCCGTTCTTCAAGAGCCTGGTAGAGTTCATCACCGCCTCACCCATCATCGCCATGGTGGTCGAGGGAAGACACGCTGTCGACGTGGTCAGGCAGACCATGGGACAGACGGATTCCGCGAAGGCGGCTCCCGGAACTATACGTGGTGACCTTGCGATGGATATCCAGAACAACCTTGTGCACGGTTCAGACTCTGCTGAGAGTGCCACACGTGAAATATCGCTCTATTTCAACGAACAGGACATTCTGAATTACACGCGGAGTATCGACAGATGGATGGGCGAGCAGTAGGCCAAAGCCTACTGTATCCGAAGCACGGGAATGGCGTCCTTCCACAAGGACTCAATCTGATAGTACTCGCGTTCTTCCGGCGCAAATACATGAACCACCACAGAGCCATAGTCGGCCAGTAACCACCCTGAGCCGGCTCCCTCTTTGTGGAGTACCTGCACGTCGCGCAGTCGCAACATATCGAGTATCTCTTCCCATATGGCAGCGATTTGACGGTCGTTGTCCCCCGTACACACAACAAAGAAGTCCGCAAACGTGCACGACTTGCGCACGTCAAGCAGCACAACATCTATTGCCTGCTTCTCAGTTGCAGCCTCAGCCGCTATCCGCGCAATTTCTTCCGGTGCCAATGCCGTTACCATATGTGACGTATTATAGCATCCCTGCCACACACTCCCCTATTCATCAAGCGCACTCGTCAATGAGTTGGAGGCCACCGCTCCCCAATCATCAAGAATGTCCCATAACTCTACCCATCTTTCCTTGCCTGTGCTTTGCCCTGCTATAATGTTTTCGTGCAAAACTTAACACCACGCAGATGGCAAAGCAGCATTTACTATCTCATCCTGTTCGTCGCCTCGTTGGTCCTTCTCGTGCTCTTCATGCCTGAAGGTACCGGGCCGGAGGAGGTCGGTTTCACCGACTTTATGACGCATGCGAGACAGGGAGATATCGACCGCATTTCCCAGCAGGAGAACACTCTGACAGGCTACTCAGGCGACGAGCGCGCGTACACAGCCGACTACTACGGCGGCACGAATGACCTCGTGGACATTCTCGAGGCGAATGGGGTCGCGGTTGGGGAAGGCGGGCTGGCGCTTGAGATTGAGGCTGGAGGACACGACTGGGGTCTGATATTTGTCCAGGTGTTTCTCCCAATCGGCCTGCTGGCAATTCTATTCTTCTTCTTTTTCCGCTCGGCACGGGGCGCGGGGTCGCAGGCATTCAGCTTCGGCAAGAGTCGTGCACGGCTGAATTCCGCCGATAGGCCCGCCATTACATTCGCGGACGTTGCCGGTACTGAGGAGGCCAAAGAAGAAGTCGGAGAAGTCGTTGAGTTCCTCAAGTCTCCTGACAAGTTCAGCTCGCTTGGCGGGCGAATCCCGAGGGGAGTGTTGCTCATCGGACCTCCCGGAACGGGGAAGACGCTTCTCGCGAAAGCGATAGCCGGAGAGGCTCAGGTTCCTTTCTACTCAATCAGCGGCAGCGAGTTTGTCGAGATGTTCGTTGGAGTCGGAGCCGCCAGGGTCCGCGATCTCTTTGAACAGGCGAAGCGAAACGCCCCATGTATCATCTTCGTTGATGAAATCGACGCCGTCGGTCGACAGCGCGGTGCCGGGATGGGCGGCGGACACGATGAAAGAGAACAGACTCTGAACCAGATTCTGTCCGAAATGGACGGATTCGACACAAACACGAAGGTCATCGTCGTCGCTGCAACAAACAGGCCGGACATCCTTGACCCTGCGCTACTCAGGCCCGGCCGGTTCGACCGGCACATCGTGATTGACCTTCCTGACGTCAAGGAAAGGCTCGCTATCCTCAAGGTACACACCAGGGACAAACCGCTGTCTCCTGACATAGACCTTGAGGTCATTGCCAAGCAGACACCAGGTTTCAGCGGCGCCGACCTCGCCAATCTTACTAATGAAGCCGCCCTTCTGTCCGCCAGGCGGGATCTGAAGGAGATTGGAATCCAGGAACTCGAGGACGCCGCCGACAGGGTCACTATGGGCCCCGAGAGAAAGAGCAAGATAATCAGCGCACGGGAAAAGGAGATCACCGCCTACCACGAGAGTGGTCATGCGCTCGTGGCCCGGATGCTGCCCAATTCTGACCCGGTACACAAGGTCTCCATCGTGTCACGCGGCATGATGGGAGGCTGGACCAAGTTCCTGCCCGCCGAGGACCGCCATCTCTGGTCACGTTCACAGTTGAACGACCAGATTGCAACGCTGCTCGGTGGCCGGGCTGCTGAGGAGTTGCGATTCGGAGACATCACAACGGGCGCTCAGAACGACCTCGACAGAGCCACGAAGCTAGCCCGCAAGATGGTGACAGAATACGGCATGAGCGACAGACTCGGCCCCCGCACATTCGGCCAGAAGCAGGAACTGATCTTCCTGGGCAAAGAAATCAGCGAGCAAAGAGATTACAGCGACAAAGTTGCACAAGAGATTGACGAAGAGGTTCACTCTCGTATTCGGCGCGCCCACCAGACCGCACAGCGCCTGCTGGAAGACAATCATGCAAAACTTCATCAGCTGGCAGAGATGTTGATGGAACGGGAGACAGTGACTCAGGATGATATCAACGCACTCTTCAGCGCTCCGAGTGCTGAGGCATCACCCTCGTAGGGCACACACACAATAGCAGACAGCAAGCATTGCTTCAGGTTAGATGGCCCGCCTCAGGATTGTCCGAGGCGGGCTGTTTCTTCTTCTATCACAGCTTCGTCAAGTTTCACGAACAGCGCCTCAGGTTGGCTCAGCGCCTGTCCTGCAACAGGAAGTTGCATCTTCCAGCCACGTTCCAGCACCGTCCCTTCAAATCCGAGGGAGGCGTGCAACTTCTGAGAACTGAATGGCAGAATGGGATAGAGACCGGTGCTCAGAGCGGAGAGAACCCCCATCACCGTGTAGACAGCCTTCGCTGCCTCTTCACGTGACTGCTTGATGACCTTCCACGGTGCTTTGTCATCCAGATACTTGTTCGCATCACGTGCGAGAGACATTCCGGCACGAAGTGCTTCTTTGAAGCTGCATCTGCTGAAAGCCTCCCCCATCTCCGTGAGCGTCTGCTCTGCTTCTGCGAGCAGTTGCCCACTGGCTTCATCAAGTTCACCCGGGTCTGGTATCACACCTCCGTAGTTGCGGTGAGAGAAGGTCAACATGCGATGCGCGAGGTTTCCGTACGCCGCTACAAGTTCGTCGTTGTTTCTGTGCACGAACTTCTCCCATGAGAAGTCACTGTCCTGTGTCTCAGGCATCACGGCAGTGAGGAAGTAGCGCAGTGGGTCAGGGTCATATTTTGCGAGATACTCAGGCAACCACACCGCCCAGTTCCTGCTTGTGGAAAGTTTCTGTCCCTGGATGGTCAGGAACTCGTTTGCCGGCACATCGTAGGGCAGATTCAATTCACCGTAGGCCATAAGCGTGGCAGGCCAACTCAATGTATGAAAGAAGATATTGTCCTTCCCGATGAAGTTGTATATCTTCGCTTCCTGCTTCCAGTACTTCTCCCACAGCGTGTCATCCCCTTGCAGATGTGCCCACTCTTTCGTGGCGGACAGATAGCCAATGCACGCCTCGAACCACACGTAGATACGCTTGTTTTCGTAACCCTCCACGGGCACAGGTACTCCCCACGTAATATCCCGGGTAATGGCTCTATCGTGCAGCCCTTCGTCGATAAACCTCATCGTCGAACCCATCACGCTCTGTCGCCAGTGCGTCTGCTTGGCCACCCATGCGGCCATTTCGTCCTGCAAGGCGCTGAGCTTGAGAAAAAAGTGCTCTGACTGTTCAAAGCGAGGAGTTCCGCTGCATATTGAGCACCGGGGGCTGTTCAGGTCGGCAGGGTCGAGGGGCTTTCCACATGCCTCACATTCATCTCCGCGCGCGTTGGGGGAACCGCAGTTAGGGCAGATTCCCTGCACGTAGCGGTCCGGAAGAAATCTGTCACATGAGGGGCAGTAGGCCTGCAGCGCTGAGCCACGGTACAGATATCCCTTCTCCAAAAGTTTCAGGAAGATGTCCTGCGTGACCGCAGCATGATTTTCAGTACCGGTCGTAGTGAACAGATCCCAGGAGATTCCAAGCTTCTCCCAGCACTCCACAAACTCCGCATGGAACTTCGCGGCGATAGCAGATGGTGTGGTGTTCTCCTTCTCCGCCCTGATTGTAATTGGAGCGCCGTGTTGGTCACTGCCTGACACCATCAGCACTTCGTTGCCGATAATGCGGTTGTACCGTGCGAAGATGTCCGCCGGCAGGTATGCACCCGCAATCTGTCCCAGGTGAAGAGAGCCGTTCGCGTACGGCCATGCAAC
>JAFGFT010000034.1 GCA_016930935.1 Dehalococcoidia bacterium
ATGCTGACGATGGCGCTCTACAACGTGGTAGACACCATCTACATCGGCAGGGGCGTGGGTTCCATCGGCATCGCAGCAGTGACCGTCTCCTTCCCAGTCATGGTGGTGTTGATGGCGCTCGGTCAGATGGCAGGGATGGGCGCCGCTTCAGTTATCTCGCGCAACCTTGGCTCCGGCAACGTTCATCGCGCCCAACGGACTCTCGGCAACACCGTGGCCCTCTCTGTCGGTTCGGGGCTCCTCATCACCCTGGTCTGTCTGCCCAACAGTGCTGCGCTGCTGCAGCTCATAGGAGCCTCCGACGCAGTCCTGCCGCATGCGAAAGACTACCTTGACGTCATCCTGATAGGCGCTGCGTTTGCCGCCTACCCGATGGCAATGAACAACCTGGCGCGCGCAGAGGGCAACGCCAGGGTCGCGATGACCAGCATGGTTGGCGGTGCGCTGCTCAACATCGCGCTTGATCCGATATTGATCTTCGGACTGCACATGGGCGTTCAGGGCGCGGCAATCGCCACTGTGATTGCTCACCTTGCCACCTCCATCTACATCACCCGCTACTTCCTCTCAGGACATAGCACGCTACGGCTGTCACTTCTTTCCCTCAAGCTCGACAGGTCCGTCACTCGTGAGATTGTCTCAATAGGGTTCCCTTCCTTCATCCGCATGGCGGGAATGAGCTTCCTCCTGCTCATCGTCAACCGGACGTTGGGCGTCTACGGAGGCGACCTTTCGATTGCCGCATACGGCATCATCCACAGAGTATTGAACCTGACGGTCATGCCGCTCATGGGTATAGGGCAAGGGTTGCAGCCCATCCTTGGCTTCAGCTATGGCGCAAAGCAATACGGGAGGGCTCTTGCGGTTACACGCTATGCGCTTGTTGCGGCTTCCGGCTTCGCCTGTGCGACGTTCGTGGTGCTCTTCTTCCTGCCTGCACCCGTGATTCGAATCTTCACAGACGACCCTGAGTTGATAGCGATTGGCATGCACGCCTCGCGATACGTCTTCTCAGCGTTCTTCGTTGTTGGATTCCAGGTTGTTGGCTCCGTTGTGTTCCAGTCACTTGGACACGTCGGCAGGACGCTGGTGACGTCAACCTCCCGCCACGTGCTATTCCGCATTCCGCTCATACTGGTGCTCCCCCACTTCTTTGAAGCGAACGGCGTATGGCTGACCTTCCCGCTTGCCGATGCGCTGGCAGCCCTACTGGTATTCCTGTTGGTGTTTCCGCAACTCCGTGAATTCAAGCGTCTGAGCGATATGCAGAAGGTAGAGCAGTCCCACACGGGCGCCACCGCCTTCTCCGACACCGAGCATGTGCATGTGGCCGGCGAATCCTGCGAGGAGGTCTAAGAAATGGAGCATCCCCTCGACCGATGGTTCTTCATCATCCACAGATGTCGGCATGCGTTCATGCGCGTAAGACTGGGTGGAAGAGACGTCGAGCCGCGTCTTCTGCCCTTTCTCTACCACATCCAGCGCGTCGACGGATTGAGACAGGAAGACCTGAGTCTTGAGATGGGACTGGACAAGACCACGGTCGCCCATGCAGTGAAGAGACTGGTGGGACTCGGCTATGTCTCAAGAATGATTGACCCGGAGGACCGCCGCTGCTACCGTCTTTCGCTCACAGAGAACGGCATCTCCCTCTACAACAAGCTTGGCGAAGTGTTCAGGGACTGGAACAAGGGATTGTTCTCCGGATTCACGGAAGAAGAACTGCAGATACAGGAGGGGTTCTTTCGCCGCATGGCAGAGAACGCAAAGAATCTGGCACAGCAAGAAGCGAGCGACGCCAGGCCCTGAGTGTCAGGCCAGGCAGCGCGTGATAGCATGGCGGATACGAGACACTACAATGACCGATAGCATGACCCTCACGCAGCTCCGGGAACTACTGCACCGGCATCACATGCGGGCAACCAAGCGCCTGGGACAGAACTTTCTCATCGACCACAATATTCTCAAGCTCGTCGCAGGGGCAGCCACCCTATCCAAAGACGATACCGTTGTCGAAGTCGGACCGGGCACTGGTCTGTTGACCCACCTGCTCGCAGAACAGGCAGCAGAGGTCATCACAGTTGAGATTGACCCCAGAATGGTGGAAATCCTGCAGGAAACGCTCCATGACGATGACAACGTCACCGTGGTCCAGTCAGACATACTGAAGATAGACCCCGGACGAATCCTCTCTGAATACGGCCAGATGCCCGACCGCGTGGGCTACAAGGTCGTGGCAAACCTGCCCTACTACATCACATCGCCTGTTCTGCGCCACTTCCTTACCGCTCAGGCGAAGCCGGACGTGATGGTCGTCATGGTCCAGAAGGAAGTAGGTCAGGCCATCATGGCACAGCCGGGAGATATGAGCTTCCTGAGCGTCTCGGTCCAACTGTTCGCCCGTCCATCCATCGTACGGAAGGTACCGGCGAGCTGTTTCTACCCTCCTCCCAGGGTTGACTCACTCATACTGAAGCTCGACATGAACCGCACGCTGCCGGTAGATCCGAACGCAACTTCACGCTTCCTTGATTTCGTGGCAGCGGGCTTCCACTCTCCCCGCAAGCAACTGCGCAACACCTTCCAGCACGGACTGGACAAAACGAAAGAGCACGTCAACGAATTGCTCCAGAAATCCGGCATCGACCCGACGAGGCGCCCCGAGACCCTGTCTGTTGAAGAATGGGCGCACCTGTGGGAGACACACTGCGACCTCATGGAGGCGCACGATTGCTGACCGCCAGCGCAGAGGCAAAGTTGAACCTGGTCCTTGAGGTACTCGGACGGAGAGAGGACGGCTACCACGAACTCAGCGGTATTGCCCAGACTATCGCTCTCCATGACACTCTCAGCTTCGAGGATGCTGACAGCGTCCAACTGACATGCACGGAACCGACTCTCGCCCGAGACAACCTGGTGGAGCACGCGGCACGCCTTCTGAAGAGCCGTCATGCGCCACAACGAGGTGTCCATATCCACCTGCAGAAACGCATTCCGTGGGGGGCAGGGCTTGGAGGCGGAAGCAGCGACGCCGCATCAACGCTCCTCGCACTGAACACCCTCTGGCAATTGAATCTCAGCATGGAAGACCTCATCGGCATGGCACACAGTCTCGGTACAGACGTACCCCTCTTCCTGCGCGGTGGCACAGTGATGCTACGGGGCACAGGAGACACCGTCTCCAGTATCCCTGCACTCCCGCTCACTTACCTCGTCCTGGTCATACCCCACACCACACAAATCCAGCGCAAGACTGCACTCTTGTATCAGCGGCTGCAACCTTCACACTTCACCAGGGGACAATTCGTGAACGCGGCGCTCTTCTCCCTCGGCAAAGGCAGAAGAATACCGGAAGACCTGATATTCAACGTGTTTGAGAAGGTCGCGTTCGACTTCTTCCCGGGGCTGCAGGACATACGAATGGACTTTGAGAAGCTGATGGGGGAAGTGGTTCACCTGACAGGCTCAGGCCCTTGCCTGTTCTCTCTCTGTGAATCAGAGACCCGGGCACAGGAAGCCGCTACCCGGCTTCGCTCGCTTGGCTACACTGCATGTGTGACACACACCACTGACACACACAACTGACGCGTCAGGCAACCCGAGCAGTACACACCCCAGGTGCGGTCATCCCTTCTCTTGCGAAAGAAGTTGTTTCGCCATCTGCATCTCTTCTTCCCTCGATACAACCTCGCCGTTGAGGCGAGCCGCCAGCAGAATCGCCAGAGCATCCCCAAGGGCGGGCCCCGCCGCGAATCCGAGGTCCATGAGAGCCCTGCCGTCAAGGGCGGGCCGGACATGACGCAGTCTGCCCAGATACGACGCCACGCGGGACCGAGACAGGGGCAATTCGGTCAACATCTGTGCAACGAAGAGCGCCTCGAAGCTGCTGCCATGAAGCATGTTGTAGATGTCGCTCGGACGCAATCCCGGTTCGGTGAGTTCCACTTGTGCCATGCGAAGCATAAGACTGTCACGCATGGGCACAAATAAACGTGCGGGAATGTTTAACCGTGCCCCCACAGACGCAAGCCCATCTTCATCCAGGCCCCAACTCAGCAGACACCATGACACTCCTTCCAACCTGGCAGGTGAATGTCTTTCCTCCCTCGCACGCCGTAAGCCCTCGGCCTGACCCTCTCCAAAAACCAGTGTCTCATCAATCTCGCTCAGCACTCCAAGTGCATCGAGGCGCAACAGCATCTGTTCGGGCTCGTCTTCAAGAAGAATATGGTCAAATTCATGCCTCAGCCTGTCGGGGCTGATAGCCCGAAGATAGGGGAGCCCATGAAGAATCGACGCGAGAGACCGTTCGTCGAAGACGAATCCAAGGCGCTGTTCGTACCGGACACCGCGAAGCATCCTTGTAGCATCATCCTCGAAACTCCTGTCATGCAGGACCCTCAGAATGCCATGCTGCAAGTCTGCGTACCCACAGGCAGGGTCCTCAAGAGTGCCATGACATTCACCATCAAGGCGGATTGCCATTGCATTGATGCTGTAGTCACGCCTCAGCAGGTCCTGCTGTATGGTGCCGGGGCGCACAGAAGGCAAAGCCCCCGGCCTGTCGTACGATTCCTGCCGGGTGCTGGCGAGGTCAACGCGAAACGGTCCCGACGTCAAGGTCGCCGTCCCGAATTTCGGGTGTACCACAGGGGCCTGACCTCCATGCTCTACACACGCGCGTGCCACCTCGACCGCATCACCCTCGATGGCAATATCAAGGTCGAGGCTGCGGTTGCCCAGCAAGAGGTCACGTACCGCTCCTCCCACAAGATAGGCCGCCGAGCCTTTCTGCTCAGCACGGGAGCCGACAAGAAAAAGGAGGTCGCGAGTGGATTCGGGCAACCACCTGTCCAGTTCAGCCGCAAGATTCATCCTGCTCACACCCCACGTTCAAGACTCATACTCTACAAATTATACCATCGGCGCCATACGCATTCCTCGCCACTTCAACCGCATACGACTTGACCACGAAGGCGCAGGCACTCTACGATGTCGCATTCAGAGACTGACATCCGTCCTGAGGGATACCCTCCCACAGAGACTGCCAGCACGAGCGCAGCGTGAGAAACGGCTTGCGCAATTACAGGAGGTACGGTGAGTTTTCAAGGATATGTACGTAGCGACGGTTCTGTCGGTGTCCGCAACCACGTAGGAATAATCTCCACGGTGACATGCGCCAACGACGTGGCAAAGTGGATTGGAGACAGTGTCCCGGGATGTACGCCTTTCGTACACCAGCAAGGCTGTGGCAACCCCGGCCCTGACATGGCGATGGTGCACAGGACACTCGCAAGTCTTGGAGCCAATCCGAATCTTGGTGCAGTTCTCCTCGTGAGCCTCGGATGCGAAGGGCCCGTCGATGATATCCAGAAGGAGATTGCCCGCACAGGGAAGCGTGTAGAACGCGTCGTCATACAGAGCATCGGCGGCGCCAGCAAGGCGTTCGCAGAGGGGTCTCGACTTGCCCGCGAAATGCTCGCCGAGATATCGGTACTGCAGCGCGAGACGGTCGACGATTCCCGTCTCGTTATCGGCGTCAAGTGCGGCGCCTCGGATACGACGCAGGGTCTCGCTGCGAACCCCGCCATCGGGGCAATGTGCGACCTTGTTGTCAAGGCAGGCGGCACATGTTTCTTCGGAGAAACCCCTGAGATGATGGGAACAGAGCACATACTTGCACGCAGGGCTGCGACCGACGAAGTGGGTAAACGCATCCACGAAATCACCGCAGACGTAGATGCACGCGCAGCAATGCTTGGAGTAGACATCCGCGGGGCCAATCCCTCACGCGGCAACATCGCAGGCGGACTCACCACGATAGAAGAAAAATCACTTGGCGCAGTCGTCAAAGGCGGCACGACAACTATACAGGGCGTCATGGCACAGGGTGAGCGTCCGAAGGGCAAGGGGCTCTTCATCCTTGATGGCCCTGGACAGGAGCCAAAGGCTGTCACTGCGCTCGCCGCTGCGGGTGCGCAGATCATCATGTTCGCCACGGGCATCGGTGCTCCCCAGGGCTTCCCCTTCGTCCCTGTCATCAAGGTCACTGCGAACCCTCATACCGCAGAGCACCTTGCAGAACACATCGATACGTATGTGGATCTGTTCGGCGATGTTTCCATACAGACGATGGCAGAACAGATTTACGGTGACATGTTGGCCGTCGCCTCCGGACGCACAACCAAAGCCGAGGCACTCACCTACGGCGCGTATCCGGACATCTGGACTACCGGAACGGTATTCTAGGCCGCGTTCAATTTGACCGACCCCTCGCCGTCTCTGTACTATTCGTAGAGTAGTACAGAGCGGCGCGAAAGCCGTTCTGAAAGGCGGTTCGGTGGCGCGAATGCCACACATTCAAGAGAACGGTCATAACAGCCAACAAGACTACCCCCCTCCCACACACTCAAGCGTCGCAACCGGCCATGTGGTCCCTTCATCGCCATGGTCCTGCGAGGCCCATCCCACCGACAGGTCTTTGAAGCCAGCTGTTCTGCTGAGGCGAGCGTTCGTCTACCGAACGAGCCACACGTGGTGCTGGCCTTCAATGCAGTTACGAACTGTGTACCCCCACCCGTTGGCTCTTCGCACAAGGAGAATCTCGATTGTATGAAGTAGTTGTACCAATCAAGCAAGTACCCGACATGCAACGGGTGCGATTCGACACCGAAACCGGTCGGGTCGACCGCAGTTCCGCCGCGGGAGTTGTCAATCCCGCAGACCTTCACGCACTGGAAGTGGCGCTCCGCATCAAGGATACTGTGGGTGCCCACATCACCGTTGTCTCCATGGGTCCCACCCAGGCGCATTCAGCATTGAAGGAATGCCTCGCCCGAGGAGCCGACCGAGCAATCCTGCTCGCAGACAAGGTGTTCGCAGGCGCTGATACCTGGGCAACGTCACACACCCTCGCAAGTGCGGTGAGGAAGCTCGGGCACTATGACATCGTCGTGTGCGGCGAGAAGACGGTCGACGGAGACACGGGACAGGTTGGCCCCGAGATGGCGGAATGGCTCGGCATTCCACACGTCACGTATGTGAGAGAAGTAACAGAGGTCAACGGGCACCTCCGGGCGCTCTGTGACATGGGAGATGGCACCTACGTTGCCAATGCACACCTCCCCATTCTCATAACGGTTTCCACCCGCTCAGGCCGACCGCGGTATGCGACGCCGCGGCGCATCCTCGAAGCTGTCACCACCAATATTGAACAATGGTCCGCGCAGGACCTGGAAGGTTTCGCATGCGCAAGTAAGCTTGGCCTGAAAGGTTCTCCCACCAGGCTGACAAAGGTGGTGGTCCCGCCAATCCAGGGACGCAAAGGGGAACGCATCAGCGGCACCCCGGATGCCGCGATTTCGACACTTCTCAGCAGGCTCGAAACAGGGGGGGTTCTTTAGACAATGTCAGATTCAAGTGGAGTAATGGTATTCGCCGAACAGACCGAGGGCAAGGTACACCCCGTTGTACATGAGTTGCTCGGCAAGGGCCGCGAGATGGCAGACGAACTCGGAGTGGAACTGAGTGCGGTTCTCCTGGGAAGCAACGTTGACAACGCCGCGCAGGAACTGGTCTACAGGGGAGCCGACACAGTATATCTGTGCGACGATGAAGCACTGGCCGCGTTCGACATCATGAACTACAGGAAGAACGTCCTTGCCATTGCCCAGGAAGTACGTCCCGAAATACTGCTGCTTGGTGCAACTCCGATAGGACGTTCTCTTGGTCCGAGGATAGCGGCTGCTCTCGGCACAGGGCTGACCGCAGACTGCACCACCCTGGAGATCGACGAGCACCATCACCTGGTGCAGATTCGTCCTGCATTCAGCGGCAACATACTTGCCCACATCAAGACTGAAACACGGCCGCAGATGGCCACGGTCCGCTACAAGATAATGCAGGCGCTCGAGCGCGATTGCACCCGAACCGGCAGAATCATCCGCACCGATGTATTGCTGGAAGACCCTCTCGCGGTTCTCGCCAAACTCCCGGCAGAGGACGAGCAGAAACAGGGGCTTTCAGAGGCGGAAATAGTCGTCTGTGGCGGAAGAGGACTGAAGAAACCGGAAGACATCGCCCTTCTGCACGACCTCGCCCAAGCCGTCGGAGGAGTGGTGGGCTGCAGCAAGCCACTCGTCGACGAAGGATGGCTCGACAAGGAGCACCTCGTGGGATTCAGTGGAAACACAGTCCGCCCCAGGCTCTATTTCGCCATCGGTGTCTCGGGAAGTTCACAACACCTCATCGGCATGAGAGCAGCAGACACGATTGTTGCTATCAACAGTGACCCAACCGCCCCGATATTCGAGGTTGCTGACTATGGAATGGTGGGCAATCTGTACGACCTGGTACCCCGTCTGACTGCCGCCGTGAAGAAGATGCGGGAGGCAGACGATACCGCAATTCCCGTCTGCGCCTGACGTGGCGTATCCCCAACGGCACTGAGCGAACTTGCGCCAGCCTGTGGCAACGGCTAACATAGCCGACCATCAAGGGCTGACCGAGGACTGGTTGGTTTCGGTGACGCACCAACCGATGTCAGGAACAACGGAACGTCAGGTGTTTCCTGCCATGGTCTCCGGCAGCCATGGAGGCAGGCATGGAGTTTCTTGGCTATCCGAGGTCGGCCAGCACCGCCGGCACACGTAACCTGGTGGGCATCATTCCCACAGTCGGGTGCGCCTGTGACACCGCACGACAGATTGCCAACAGCGTCGAGGGCTGCGCCCTCTTCTCCCACTTCCAGGGATGCGACCACACTCCGGACGAGCTTGAAGTGCTCCACAGGACGCTGATTAACCTGGCCACACACCCCAACCTCTCCGCAGTGGTTCTCGTGAGCCTCGGCTGCGAACCCACCGACCCGTACAAGATTGCCGAGCGCGTGGCTGCACTGGGTCAGACCGTCGAGGTCCTCGTTATCCAACAGGATGGCGGCACAGTCTCCACCGTTGCGAAGGGCACACGGCTGGCCCGGGAACTCGTCGCACGCGCAGCCACCATAGTGCGCGAACGGTGTCCTCTTTCCATGCTCTCTTTTGGCGCCGAGTGCGGTGGTTCCGATTCCACATCGGGCCTTGCCGCCAATCCCGCAATCGGTGCGGCATTCGACCTGCTTCTCGCTGACGGAGGCACGGGCATCTTCAGTGAAACGCAGGAGTTCATCGGCGCGGAGCATCTCCTCGCAGCGCGGACAAGGACCCCTCAAATCGGCAAGAGAATCCTGACTATGGTTGCCGAATGTGAACAGCGTTTCCTGGACAAGGGAGTCGACATGCGCGGCGCCAATCCTGCACGGGGCAACATCGAGGGCGGCCTGACCACAATCGAAGAGAAATCCCTGGGAGCAATCTCGAAAGGTGGGACCCGACTCATAGATGGCGTGGTTGAATACGGCGAGCGCCCCGACCGGAAGGGGCTGTTCATCGTGAACGGGATGGGCATGGATACAGAGAACCTCACGTGTCTCACGGCTGCAGGAGCCAATGTCCTGTTCTTCTCGACCGGACGGGGAACTCCCGTGGGCTTCTCATTCGTGCCTGTAATCAAGGTGACGGGCAACAAGGGTACGTATGAACGCATGAGCGACAACATGGACGTGTTGATAGACCTGACATCACAAGGCACACTTGCCGAAAACGGTCGCCGACTGTTTGACCATGCGCTTTCGGTCGCAGAGGGTCGGCTCACCAACGCTGAGATGTTGCACCAGGACACCTACAATGGAATCTGCGTAACGGGACCCTAGCCAGCCCTATTGCATTTCAACGTTCGACTCATGTACCATTTTTCGATACTAGACGCCTCCACACCTGTATCGGGGGGAAGCACTGGGGTCATCCACCATAGTCCCAGATGTCCGATACGGATAGCGCGACACCAGTTGCGCAACCAGCAGGTGCAGATGTTTGACGCGTGCATATACCACGACAAAATTCACACATTGTGATTGTGCACGACAAGTTTGAATTTCACATGAACGCGGAGGAAGGTCACCAGTATTGGTGGTAGTCACAGATGCAGGTTGGGCAGAGCAACAATCATGGGCAATAGGCCTGAAAAGGCTTAAGTCGCAAATAGCATAGGAGGAATCTACGTGAAGAGAAGCTTGTTCGTTTTTCTTGTGGCAGTGCTGACCATCGTCAGTCTGGCTGCCGTCGGCTGCACGTCCACTCCTGCCGCTCCTGATGAGGGAACCGCAGCACCGGACGAGGGCGACGAGGTTTCAACACCCGCCGCTCCAGAGGGCAAGACCTACAACTGGACGTTCCTGCATGAGCATCCATCAGGAACCCCCCACTTCAACTACTGTGTCGAGGTAGCAAAGGCACTGGAAGAAGCCACTGATGGTCAGATGACCATGAAAGTGTCTGCCGGTGGAGAGATTGTCCCCTCGTACGACATCGTTGAAGCACTGAAAGACGGCGTTGCCGAGACAGGCTGGGGCAACGGCACCAGCCAGGTCAAACTCATTGGCCCTGCCGGCTATCTTCTTACCCCCACCGGACTTCCCGGCGGACCCAACCCCATTGAGCTGCTCGCCTGGTACTACATCGGCGGCGGCGAAGAGCTTGCCAACAACATCTGGGGCGACTGGGCAGTCTCGGTCGGTTGTATCCCCGGCGAGGCAGAGCTGTTCTGCCACTCCAACGTGAAACTCGAGAGCATGGCCGACTTCAAGGGCGTCAAGTTCAGGACCATGGGCTTCTGGGCTGAGGTTCTTGAGAACAACGGCGCCTCCGTCGTAACCCTTTCAGGCTCCGAACTTTACGAGTCCGCACAGCGCGGCGTTATCGACGCGTTCGAGTACTGCCCACCAGCGCAGAACTGGCCGATGGGCTTCCATGAGATCACCAAGTACGTTGGTGTTCCCGGAATCCACTCCCCATCATGGTCCACCTATGTTCTCGTCAACCATGCCGCGTGGGACGACCTTCCCGCTGACCTGCAGCGCGAAGTCGTAGACCAGTGGAAGGTCGGCGTCATCGACCACTTCCTTGCAGACTGGTACCATGACGGCGAGGTCATGAACATGTACGAGGACTACGGCACCGAGATCGTTACCGTGTCCGATGAAGCCCAGGTTGACATTGCCAAGGCCGGACTCGCAATCTGTGAGAAGTACGCGGCAGAAGATGCAACCTTCGCAACCGTCTGGGAGCACCAGAAAGCATTCTTCAAGACCATGAGGATTGCTACCCAGGATATTGCTCCTCAGATCAGTCTGTTTGACTACGTTGACTAGCCCTCTATCCTGCGAATGATAGTTCAGGGGGCCCCGCAGACCACGTGTCTGCGGGGTCCTTTCGTGGAGTAAGAACAACATGACCGCAATCCAAAAGTTATATGAGGGCGTTGGTAAGGTCAGCGAGAAGGTCGCAGAGATTGACAAGTGGCTCATCATTGCCATAATTCTCGCCACAACCTACGAAGTCTTCATGAGATACGTCCTGAACGCACCCACCACCTGGGCGTGGGCCACCACACAGATGCTGGGAGCCGGATTCATTGCACTCGGGCTCGCCAACAACCATAGGGTCAACCAGAACGTCCGCGTCGATATCATCTCGGCGACTTTTCCCCCTCGTGTTCGAGCATGGCTTGAGGTGATCTTCACAGTGGTACTGTTCTTTCCCCTCTTCTACATTCTCACCAAGTTGTTCGTTCAGGATGCGTTCTTCGCACTGTCGATCAACCAGGTAGACAATAGTTGTGCATGGTCACCCGTAACCTGGCCTTTCAAGATGACCATTGCCCTGGGAATGGTTTTCCTCCTTCTTCAGGGCATCGCCACGTTCTTGAACGACGTTGTCACTCTCCTGAAAGGGGGTAAGGTATAGTGCTTACCGGACTTGACCTTAGCCCTCTTGCAATCGTACTCATCATGTTTGGAGGACTCCTCCTCGGAGTGCTCCTCGGATACCCACTCTTCTATTCCCTCGGCGCCGTTGGGCTACTCGTCGGGCTGATAACACTCGGCCCTGGAGTGTTCAAGATTCTCCACCTGCGCGTCCTGGGACAGCTCTACAACTACACATTCCTCGCTGTCCCGCTCTTCGTGTTCATGGGAATAATGGTGGAAAAATCGGGGGCCGCAGAGAAGCTGTATGACGGCATCCTGATGACCTTCGGAGGTCTCCGTGGAGGACTGGCCATCGGCACTATCCTGATGGGCACAGTGCTCGCCGCTTGCGTGGGCGTCGTTGCTGCCTCAGTCACCACAATGGCCCTCATTGCCGCACCCACGATGCTGAAGCGAGGCTACAGCAAAGAACTGGTGAGCGGCTCCGTCTGTGCCGGCGGCACCCTCGGCATTCTCATCCCCCCCAGCATCATGCTGGTCATCTACGGCCCGATGGCTCAGATATCCGTCGGCAAGCTGTTCATG
>JAFGFT010000035.1 GCA_016930935.1 Dehalococcoidia bacterium
GCCGTCTGCGGCGCTGCAGCGGCCATCTCAGGACTGCTCATCCTCTTCGTGAAGCCGCTGCCTGACCGAACGCAGGAGCCTGTTCCCGTGGATGAAGACTCCATGCGAAGGCCGCCCGAGCCGCCGTTCATCCCGACTCTGTAGGCGTGCAGCTCGCTGGAATTAAGGGGATACCACACTTATCTCTGCTGTGCTGAAGCTAAGACCACGCAACTGGTGGCCCTTTGGGTTTGCCTAGGGCCTGTTTCTAGAGTGATACGCAATTAGGTATGGTGCCATCTGGATTCTCTGCACGGACTACGCCGTAGTGTCACCTTCAATCCCCTTGTCTTGAACATGCAGCCGTGCCACACTCCGCTATGATGTCCAGATGGAGGAAGAATGACTACACTTGCTGATTGGGTCGTTGCACTGACGGTTGCAAGAGCCGTGGATATTGATTCCTCAACTAATTTGGTGTCGGAGGTTCGAGCGCAGCAATTGATGCGCGTCCTCAGTGTCGCCAAAGGGAAGCAAGCGCCAACCTACAAGCAGGGTCTGGTTCCTGAACCCCGTTTCCTGCAAGTGAACCCTCTGCTCGTAAGTCCACTGGAATTGCTGCACACGATAGGTTTGGTAACCACTCCTTCAATTCCGAACCTGGCTCGTCTCAGTGCAACTTGGGCAGTGTTGCGGTATATCTGGGCATTTGTCCCGACACACAAACGTGGTGCTCCTCTAAAGCTGAGTGCATGGGCAAGGAGTCTGGACTTCCATCAGAAGGGACTGTTGTCCGACGAGGTCGGAGTGGGAATGGCGGCTGTCCTGATGCGCCGTTGTCTGGGCAAGCATAGGCATGTGGACATCACCGAAGCCTTGGAGGATCCCAAGTGGCCCATCAAGCGAAGCGGTGCGAGGTTGCCGGACTACCTGTTCTATAACAAGCGGTCGGACGCGGTCATTGTCGAATGTAAGGGGACTCAATCAGAGCGATCTGCCTCAATGGCCCAGCTCTGCAGCGGCACAGGACAACTCCCCTCAATTACTTGGGTGTCTGGCGCAAGCATGCCGTCGTACGTGGTTGCCACGTGGCTTCAGAAGGCTGGAACACGTGTATTCGCATTGGACCCTGATGAAGAATTGACGCCAGATTGGCCGGTCGACCCGGTCGGCAAATGGTCTGTCATCGATGACAACCAATTGATGCAACACCTTGAACTCCGTTGGCGTGCCAAGTTGTCGTGCTTCGCTGGTGATTTTGCCACGGCTCACAAGCTTGTGAGCGCCAAAGCGAAACCAACTGTTGATTTCGCATACCCAGCCATCCAGATGGACGATATAAAGACTGCGCTTGGCCAGTTTGTCGGGACAAAGGGGGACTTGATCCTCGGCGGAGTCAGAATCGAGGTGTTTCGGGGGATGCTCCGTGGCATGGCCGATACACTCCGCCGTGACGCGGCCACGTTCAGTGCGAAATCAACTGAGGCCCTCGATCTACTAGAGCCAACGAAGGAGTACACAGAACGATGTGGTGAAGAGGGATTTCTGATAGAGACTCAAGAGGTTCCGGGTGCGAAACAGGTAAATTCCTATACAGGCGCTGGCACGGTCCTTCAACTAACGATCAGCGAGTAGTGAGGCGTCCCCGGAATTCCCGTGATAACCTATTTCTCGTGCTGTCCCCGACTCTTGTCTTCTTCTACTAGGAATCGCATCTTCTTGGCGAGGGAGGCCGCAGACGGTGGGCGGGCTGGGCTCTTTCCCTCGGCATGAATGCGCTCTCTTCCATCGAGAGAGACCGAAATCGATGGCCTGTGGTCGGCGTATTTCTCTATCTGGCGCTTGTGTTCGTCCTCGCTGAGAAACGGCTTCGTTCCGCATAAGGGCTCGACAGGAGCGACATCGGGAGGCTTCGACATGATTAGGGCATCGTGGTTCTTGTTTCGTTTCTTTCGAATGCTAACCAAGCAATCCGCGCAGAGGTGGCTAGTCCGGTCTTCGCCACCGAACCACTTCTGTATGTGCTCGTGTAGTTCTGATTGCTTTCCACAGCCGTCGCATGTTCCGTTCATGTGCCTTGCCTCCGTTCTCTCATTCTTGCAGAGCGCGCGATCTCCGGATCTTCCTGCTGCGCGAAGGTAGTGGATGTGTGGCAGACCGATTGTGAAGAACCAAGTGTGTTGTCCCCAAGACTCAAGCCTATAGGACTCCCAACTCTCGTTTGCGCTGACGAGATTGCCTTCCGGAGGTTGCGGACATGAGCTCGATTGGTCAATGTTCCATCTCGCGTTGGCCGTCCCGCGGCCTATGCTCATACTGCCCCTTGCACCGGTGCAATCCCTCTGACCATTTCGCCGGCTGATTCGGAAAGGGCGTCCCACTTCCGCTTCATGGCAGCGCCTGACATATCCTGGATGCTCGTCCAATCAGAGTCGGTAGGCGTTGGTTTGATGCCCTCGGTGCCCACCAGTCGAATGAGTGGCGCAAACGGGTATCCGTGGCGTCGAAGGTTCAAGACGGCGTCCTCGGTGAATCCCGCAAGGTTACCCTGGTCGAAAAGTCCGCGCTGTGCTGACATCGCCAGATCGACGTACGTCGCCTGCAATAGCAGAAGCCGTGCCTTCTCAAGCACCGCGGCCTGCTCAGTTCGCTGCCGCATCTCCTCCACGGCGGTTTCTCGTTTCCTGATTGCCTCAACTTCGGCATCGAAGGCTCTGGTGGCCTCGGCGAGGCGCGCATCGTCGAACGGTGTCCCCTCCCGCGCGGTTGCGGCTTCCAGCGCAGTAAGGCTCAGAATCGATTCAACGCCACACTCCGTGGTGCGGTAGTAACAGCAGAGTTGCGGGTCCGATGATGCCAGCCGGGTGATCCAGGGAGGGAATGCCGATTCATCAGGCGCCGCCTTTGCATCGATGATGCTATCAAAGAGTTCCTCTCCGTAGCTGAGCAGTCGCACCGTCTCGGGCTTCTCGTCAAACAGCCCCGGGTCGAAAGTCACGGGGACAGCCCCTCCCTCATGCCAGAGATGATACGCACCGGCCATGGACGGGTGTGGTTGCAGTCTGTCCTTGACGGTGCTGGACCGCAACATCGTGCCCTCGATGCCGGCCTGCGTCACGGGAGACAACGTATCGGGGCGTTGTTCCACTTCGCCGGGCACATACTGGTCCAGGTTCAATTCGCTGGTTGCCCTCTGGTCAACGTCATGCTTGATGGCCTCAATCTCCCGCGCCAGCACGTCCCTCCTGGCTGCTCCGGTTTCCAGCGCGGCACTCGTGATGGTGCGTGCAACGCGTGCAAGAATCGGCTGCAGGTCACCCACCACGCTCTCGAACCACATGATGCGGCCCTCAAGTGCCCTGTAAACGTTCGCCTCGACGGTGTCTTCGTAGAAGTAGTTTCGTATCCAGACCTCGCGGAAACGCTGTCCTATCCGGTCGATGCGGCCTATTCGCTGTTCGACGCGCATGGGATTCCACGGCATGTCGTAGTTGATCATCATGCCGCACCACTGCAGGTTCAATCCTTCAGACAGCGCGTCCGTTCCCAAGAGTATCTTGATTCTCTCTTCCTTGAACTCCTTCTTGATGGTCTCCTTCGATACGCGGTTCCACGCTTCGCCATCCCATACCTCGCCACCGCGGCCCGAATAGCAGGCAACGGCTCGCCCGTAGACCGCACGGATCTTGTCTCTGAGATAGTCCATCGTATCGGCGTAGAGAGTAAACACGATGACCGTCTCCCGCTTGCGAAGCATGGTAGCCAGGTCGTTCAGCAGACGCTCGGTCTTGGAGTCAAAATCATGAGGACGCAATTCTCGGAGGAAGTCCTCCACGTATCTCATTTCGTCCTTGTACACGGACCGCTCGACTTGCGCAAGGTCCTCGGCCACGTCGGCGTCGAGGTCCTCGTCTTCCACATCCTCATCGGTGAGGCCTCCCAGAAGCCCGGCATCCGGATCGCCGCGCAAGAATTGCAGACGCCGCTCAAGGCTTTTCGTGATGGCATAGAAGCTTGAGGTGAGACGCTTTCGGTACACTGTCATTACAAAGCCCAATCCCCGCCGTTCTGCCTCGTACTTCTTGTAGAAATACGAAATGTATTCCTCGATCCGGTCATAGAGGTCATACTCTTCGGTGGACATCGGAATCCAGACCTGCTCGGGCTTGCGGAAGGGGACGTGGTCAGTGCCGAGCAGTCCCCGGCGCTCGTACTCACGGAGTAGCGTGCGAGTATTGCGTATGACATAGCTCGTCAGGGGGGTGTGTCTGCGCAGAAACTCCAGCAATACCGCCTGGCCGGGCTTGTCGAGCTGGGCGATAATCGCCCTCGGTTTGTCGGACTGTGGCAATGCCTTGATGTTCTCCCATGTCACAAGCCCCACGCGTTCCTGTGCCGCTCGGGCGAACACCGGGTCAATGGCGCCGCCGTGCTGCAAGTAGTCACGGACCATGAGTAGGAGGAAGCCCCAATCAGCATCCGCGCCGTCGCGAATCTCCTGGAAGAACCTCGTGAAGTTGCGGTCGGACGCACCCCATCGGCCGCCGAGCCCGAGCACGGTGAGAAGGTCCCATATTTCTCGCGGATCGACCTGCATCGGGGTGGCCGTCAGCAGTAACAATCCCCGCGTCTTGTGAGCCAATCCCTCAGGATGAGAGTCTTCCGGTGCCCCGAGCAACAGCGACAGCAGACGATTGCGCCGGTAACGCTCAGTCAGGAAGTCTTTGCGGCGAGCGTGATGTGCTTCATCGACAAGTACAAGGTCCCACGGTTCAGCCTGGAGCACCTCTGCCATGCGTTCCCTGCGCTTGGCGAGCTGGCTTGACGCGATGATGAATGGGAAGGCATTCCACGGGTTCTCGGAGGCGAATGGCAATTCACGCTTGAAGTAGTCGCGGAATCCTGACCCATCATATAGAGGAACATTCATCAGGAACTTCTCGTACAATTCCTCTTGCCACTGTCGGCACACGCTCTTCGGCGCCAATATGAGGCAGCGTTGCACTCGCCCGGACAGCAGAAGCTGTTTGGCAATCGCTCCCCCTTCGAGTGTCTTGCCAAGCCCCACCTCGTCGCAAAGAAGGTATCGCTGCGGGTAGGTACCAACAACACGGTCCACTGCACGTGCCTGGTGAGGCCACAGCCGGACGGTGGATGCGACTTCACCGAGAAGTCGTCCATTCGGCAGATGGGGTGCATCTCGAAGAAACTGGAACATCAGACGCTCGCGCTGGTCGGCCGTCAGGCGGCCTCTCGTGTCCGCCGCATTGTCGGGTGGCGCGTGACGTGGTTTCTCCTGTGGGTCTGCTATCGGTGCCTCGGGGGGGCAATACCTCAGCAGCCGCTGGCGCACGGCCTCCGGCACGGGCAGGGCTATCCAGTTCTCCTCGCGGCCGTTCCACAGTTGCTCGAAGTGATTTACATGGGTCGAGATGTGGCCTTGCAGACCGGGCCTCCACGAGCAGTAGACGGAAAACATCTCATAGTTGTGCAGCCATGCTTGCTCGCTCTCGTTGATGCTGCCCGTGAACACCACCTGATTGCCCGCTAAATCGGTGAATATGCCAGTCTTGGGGTGATAGTAGTCGTGACACATGCCTGCCGCCAGAGGGTGTCCATCGGGGCCTTTCGGCAACACAACTCGCACGTCTAGTGTGCCCTGCCGAATCATCCACGCCAGGGCAGCAAGTCGCTCTGTCGCGATGGCATCTGTGATCTGCTCCAGGTCGGCGGTCATGCGGTCGGCGACGACGGCCGCCAGGTCGGCGCCACCCTGAAGCGCCTTTACGTCGCGCTCGACAAGCTGCGCTCCAACAAGCAGGCGCATTCTGCCGTCATTGGCAATGAGCCGGGCCACGCCGGTGGCAGCGACCGCGAGAGCCGATGAGGAGAAGAATCCTGCCGACCGGTCGTAGCGCACCGCGCGCGAGAGTGCAGGCACGTAGAATTCGTTCACCCTGTCGTGCTGCGGACCGTAGGCGATCAGAAACTCATAGCTTGTGAGCAACGGTGGCATGGAGTGCTACTCTTCGTCCTCCTCCACGTCTTCTTCGCCGACCAGCTCCTCCTGCGAGAACCCCTTCATTTGCGGCGACTGAGGCACGAAGACGGTCTCTTCTGCGGGGATAACGAGGTCTGCAAAGAAGGACCCGCACAACCGGTCAAGCGCCTTCGCTTCGGGCCGAAGGAACTGGTCGTTCTTGTCCCGGCCCCGCGGAATGGCATTGAGCAGCGCCTGAAGCACAAGCTTGAACGTCGAATCGTTGCGAAGTCCAGTCCGGTTGAGGAAGGCTTCACACGCCCGGGCACCGTCCTCTTCGTACACGAGCATTGCGCTGTGAACGGCGTCGAGCCAGCAGTCGAACGTCAGGACATCGTCATCCACCATACCCTTCCTTCTTCGAGCTACAGGCTGTTGCAGCACAACATCGGCGCTCTTCTTGGTGGCCACGCGCCGCGTGCGGATGATGTCACGATCGAGGTCCAGCCCCAAGACGATGGCCAGCTTCCGTGCCTCGTCTGCCGGGAACTCCTCCGCGCTGAACGCGTCCCACGCCATCAGATACCAGTCGGTCACCGGGTCGAACTGCACTTTGCGGCCCAAGAGAAGCTCCTCTTTGCGCAACGCGATGACTTCTTCCCGGGCGAGGTCGAGCGCCACCTCAGGCAACAGCGTCTGCGGCTTCCCGTCCTTGTCCGTTTGTGAGGAGAGCACCGGCCAGTGCTGTGAGAGAATGGAAAGCACAGGGCCGAACGTACTGATGTACAGGTCAACGCCAGAGACACCCTCGGCATGGAACTCGCGCGCCTTGCTGCGGGCTGCCTCGCGCACCTTGCCCTTTAGGTCGTCCCACCATACTGGCTCCGCGCTGACCGCGCGCTTGCGGCAGACCAGCACGATGGTGCTGGCAGCAGCGTTCTTCTTCGCCTGGTGCAGGCTGTGTTCGCTCTCGGTGCGTACCGGCCATGATGTCTGGATGGTGAACCCGGCCCCGATGAGCGATGTAGCCAGCGTGTTCCAGGCCTCAACCTTCTTGTGCGTGAACATCACGGTGAGCACACCGTCGGGGTGTAATACACGGTTCATTTCCCTGAAGCAGGCTGCCATCTTGCGCTCGTAGTCGGCAGCAGCCAGTTCCTTTCGTTTCTTCGCTCCCTCAAAACGCGCCTGGTTGGCCACCGCCTCGTCATCCTTGTTGGTGAGGTCGTCGTCGAACCACTCCGGATACAGGTCACCGACCGTTCGCTTCTGCCACACGTAGAAGAAGTCTGAACATTCGGCGTACATCACGTTGTCGTAATACGGAGGGTCCACTACCAGGGAGTGGACTGCGCCATCGGGGATGTCGGGCAGTGTGGCGGCGGTGCCCTTGGTCAGCACCAGTGCGCTCACGTTGGTTCTGCCAGGCCCAAAAAGAGTGGCAGGAGTGTCCGCGAGTTTGGCGATGCCCTTGTAGGCATCGGCGACCTGGCTCACGGTCCACTGAAGCAGTTTACCAGCGGCATCGAATTCGCCATGGCTCCACTTGAAGCTGAAATCGTGGCGATCAAAAGTGCCAGCCAGCGCACCACGGCCGCTGTGCCATCGGGTCATCCGTGAGTTGTAGTCAGCGGCCTTGTCGATTGCGATGGCAAGGTACGTACGGATGGCTGCGGCCTTCTCACTGCCACATTCGCGCTCGATGTCAGACGTCATGGCCTGAAGTTCCTCGACGAAAGTGACCATCGACAGTAGCTGTCGGGGAGAGAACATCTGGTCCCAGCGCTGGATTCCATATCGAATTGGCTCCGACGTCTTGTTTCCTTCAGGCAGGTCGCCGCTGGGCACCAGTCCCTTCGACTCCCACCCGGGGAGTCGAAGGCCGAGTTCCTGCTGGGCCGCACGCACGGCAGAAAGGTCGGCCTCGTTCGGTGCTCTGAAGACGAATCCGCCCGTGGTCTTCGTGCCGACCGCGTACAGTTGTTGCTCCATTCGGCCAGCCTGTGCCTCCGCCTTGATGTACTCACCGTCGATGGCGTCTCCCGTCCAGGGGCTTCGCCCCACGCCCTGCTTCACCGTGCCTTCGTCCGGCCTGGCAGCAATCGCTGCCCTGCCTTTGACAATCTCGAAATGGCATAAGTCCGCCTTCTCTTCTACGATGAGCTTGACGGCGATTGACTCCGAGCCTTTCTGTAGCCACCAGTTAGGCGAGAGTGGCACTGGTTTCCCTGTCACCGGGCAGGCGACTGTGCGTGCCCAGACGTAGGCATGGATAGACTCTCCCGGCTGCTTCGGGAAGAAGCGCTCAAGCTGCTCTCCGACACGTCCCGCAAGGCGGTTTCCCCATTTGGTGATGTCTGTCGACAACTCGGTTCCGAAGCGGGCCGGATAGTCGAGTGTGGCTTTGAGAATGACTGAGGCCACCGGGTTGAGTTCGTTGGCGTAGGTGCGGAATCCGTAGCGCATCGCCTCAAACGGTATCGAGCCACCACCCGCCATCGGGTCGCAGACAGCAATGTCACGCGTGCCCCAGGCATATTCCAGCAGTTCCCCAAGAGCGTCGAGTTGCCCTGCATCAGGATTGTGCGTGAAGGCTCGCTTGTGTCCATCGTACGGGTCGTTCTTGAGTTTGAGGCCGCGGATCTTGGCTACCTCGATGAGCTTTCGTCCAGCGACGGTATCCCCGCTTATGCCTATCAGGTGTAGGAACCAGTCCTCATAGCTTTGAGGATTCGGGAACTTTCTCAGCAGGTGCACAGGCCAATCAGCGCTCCACGCCGGCAGTACGCTGCCGAGCACCGCCGCCCGGCTTGCGGCGAGTGGTCTTCGCGCCCACCACACGTGGAGGAAGTAGAGGGGAGGCAAGGCAGAAGAGGCTCCCCTCTCGCGCATGCATTCTGCTCCCACCTGGGTCATCGGCATCCACTGTTCGGATAGCATGGCAACCGGGCGTTCTGTCATGTTGTCACTCCTCCGCCATCAGGATGCGCACCGCCCGGCAGGCACGGCGTCTTTCATTTGGGCTACGACACTTGGAGTACCAGTAGTAGACCTCCTCGGTCTCCATCTGCTTGACGCGTCTGGACACGGCCTCGATGCGTTCCAGCTTGCGAAGAGGCTTCACAGCCAGGAACAGAAGTCCTAAGCGAACCCCTTGCTCTTCATCCAGCATGAAGGGAGACTGGCGACTGGCTCGCAGGTCGCTGGCTCTGTAGCCGTTCTTTCGAATGCCCTCAAGCACATGGTCCATGACGGCGGACAGCGGGGTGCCCCAGAGTCGAACCACCCTGACAGACAACTCTCCCGGCCGCTGGTCGCCGTTCAGGCGGCGTTGCCGAAGCTCCAGCCCGTATTCTGTGCTGGAAAGAGCGAAGACGCGCAGCTCGAACGGTTGCTCGTCGGTCACTTGCTCTCCTTTTCGGTTGGTTCAGCAACCAGGCTCAGTTTACCGAAGCCTAGCTGCGCGAAGACGTCCTTCATTGTCTCGAACTGGTCACCGTCGAGGTCGAGCCCGTTGTCGAAATCGGCTTGCAGTTGCGTGCTGACGTTCACTTTGTCAGCCTGCTTGCCGAACGCATCGGTCAGGTTCTTGACCTGTTTGTAGCGCTCCCACGACCCGGCGAAGCGGACCTGGAAGGTATCGTCGCTGAACTCGCAGTTCATCACTTGCTCTACCCTGAAGCTGCCCTTGCCGACCTGCGGAATGGCCAGGCCGAGCAATCGGGAATCATTCGATGCCTCTTTGCCACTGCCTTCCACCTTGATGAAGAGACGCCGGACCCTGCTGATGGCCGCGTCGTGTGCCGCATCAAGAAGCCCCTGAAACGCCTGCGAGGGCGCGCCTGCCGCCGAAACTGACTTTGGAGTCCCGTCTTTCGGGGGCATGTCAATCCCGCAGATGCACTGGTCGATTGGCAGGTGACATACCGGACACTCGGGCTTCTGCGCCCCCTTGATGGGGATGCCCTTGGTCCTGGCCTCTGCCGTGATGTAGAGGACCGCGTCTTCGCTCACCTCTATGGTGGGTGCGGGCGATGGTAGACCGTATGCCTCGGTTTCGCCGGGAGCCTGGTACACCCACGTCCCCGTTTTGCTACATCCGTCACGCAGCGTGTGCTTGAGCTGGTTGATATCCAGCAGCATCTTCAGGCCGATTCGCTTCGCAAATTCGCGGCGTATCTCATCCGTTGTGGCGTAGTCGCGCCCCTGGGGCCACGCTTTGGCCTTCACGTATTCCGCGTTGAGTGGCTTGTCTTCGCCGGTCAGTGCCTTATCCAGTTGCCGCAGCACCCGCAAGATGACCTGAGACTGGTCCTGGTCCACGTTGCCCTGATCCTGCGCAGGTAGGGTTTCGCGCGCGAGTCGAAAGTGCTTCTCCTGCGCGTCAGAACTGGGGTAAAACAGATAGCGGTAGGCCCTTGTAATTGCAATCCGATACTGTAGTTCGGCCTCTTCGAGCATGCCCTTGAGCTTCTTCCGCTGTTCATCGGAGAACTCACTCATGCGGTCGCTGTCGTTGACGATACGCGCGATAGCGTAGTGTCTGCGCGCCACGTCAATCATCCGCTCGACCTGGTCCTTGTCGGCTACGAGGAAGAGCAGGTTATTCTTATAGGTGCGGTAGCCCTCTTGCGTGCCCGAGTGCTCAAAGAGTTTTCCGGCAATGTCCGGCGGACAATCGTTTCCAGCCATTGCTGTGGCCGCATCGTAGTGAATGACTACGAGCTTCGGTTCTCTCGCATCGTCATCGATCTCAGCTGTCTCACTCTTGAAGTACAGGGGGATGAAGACACCCTTGCGCCAGATGTTGGTGATGCGCCGGTCCAGTTCGTCCTTTGGCCTTTTTCGGCCGATGAGTTCAACCTCATCGGCTACCAGCTTGTTGAGTGACGGTTCCGTCCTGAAGCGATACTTCCGACCATCGTAGTCGAGGAACCATGCGACGTCGAGCAGGGACTCGGCCGCCCTCTTGACGTGACTCGCGTCATCTCCCGGGACCAGAACTGCGAGAAGCGCCTCCTCCAGCTCGACACCGGCTGCGCTGCCCTGCACGATGCTGTGCAGGAACACCGTCGTAGCGAAGCGCCGCGCATACGGTGGCCTGCCCGCGGCTATCAGCGGCTGGTCGATAGTCGTGGACTTGGCTACACTGCCCTGCGACGGGCCGACGATGTCTGCCTCAGCCACTTGGCGGAACTGTGGCCGCTTCAGGCGCGCTGTTAGTTCGTTGACGATGTCACCCACCCCGAGGTCAATGTGGTGGGGATGGATAAGCCATGCATCTTTTGGTTGCTCGGTCCACAACTGGCGCACCACAAGCGCAAGCAGACGAAGGGCACCGCGTGTCCGCTGGAAGTCGGGGATAGTGGAGGTCTTTCGGTTCAATGTGGTGATAAGTTGCGGGGAGAAGGGATAGTTCGTAGCAATCTCTTCTTTGTACTGCGCGCGGGTGGCGTAGCCCGGTAGTTCAACCTGTCGTGATACCTGTTCCTCGAAGTAGTCGTGGTAGGACTGCGCGGTTATCTGTTTCTCAGTGTCATCCACTCGCTCGAACAGTCGATGTGTCACGATGGGGGCAATTTCGGTCTCGGCTGCAGGCGTGATGATGCGCTCCTGGCGGGCTGTTACGTGGCCTGCTTCTTCAAGGACATGCTGCACCATCTCCGTCTCGGACGAGAACGCGTCCTTGACGTCGGCCAGCGTGATGACCACGACGACCCTCTCCTCCTTGGCCGCGAACGACAGGAGACTCAGAAGGAACGAAGTCGACTGTCTGGCCAGCGTCGAGTCGCCGACAACGAGGGCCTGCGCTGTGCGCAGGAAGGCTGCGAACTCATCAATCATGATGAGCGCAGGGCGGTTCTTGACCAGCTTTTCGAACACCTGTGTGCCGGGAGCGGTCTTCGCCTCATCCGACTTTTGTACCAGCCGGTAGCCTTCCAGACCGCCAAGCTGATAGGCAATCTCACCCCACATTGTGTATGTGACGCAGTCCCCGTGGTCCAAACCGTTGGTGGGATCGAGGTCGGAGCCCACGACGCCCGCGATGAGTTCAACGGGGTCATCGGGCAATGATGCCACCACATCGAAACCCTTCAGCAGCCCACCATATCCCTTGCCGGCGCGGGCAGCGTGGTAGAGCGCGATAAGGCTGTGTGTCTTGCCGCCGCCAAAACTGGTCTCCAACCGTATGATTGGAGCGTTGGTGGGCTTGGCACCAGACAGCCGCCCCAGCGCTTCCTGCAGTAGCGTCTTGATGCCATCCGTCGGGTAGGTGCGTTCGAAGAAGGTCTGGGGGTCACGATAGATGGGGTCGGCATTGGCATCGATGACATCCCGCAGGTGCGCTGCGAATTGCTCCTCGCGGAGTTCGCCGGACAGCACATCCTTGCGCGGAACGCATGTTTCAAAGATTGTCTTCATGACCTCTCCCAATCGGTTCTAATTGGGCATCCAGTTTTGGCTGTTGCCCATTGCAGTGGAACGTATCCAATCAACGGTCTTCGCTGTGCCTGCGTGGTTGGGCATCGTCCATGCCATGTGTGGTGTGATGGTGCCAATCCATCATCACCTACAGGCGCGTCACGTACATAGGAATCCTAGTCGTGTCTTCCGCCGCAATGTGTGCGAACCAAGAAAGCCAGAAGACTGGGAGCGCCATGTGTAATCTAGACGTGCCGCACATATGTGTCAATACTCTGTCGTTGGTAAGGAGGTGTCTTGGTGGTCATGCGGTAGTAAGCGCGAACTGATTGTCAGACTGATTCCGTTCCGAACCATGTATCGCCTCTAGTTGTGTCGAGCCTGTTGCTCGAGGAGACGTCAAATCGAGGACTCGCCATGCTGAGCAGTGACTCTTGCCACTCTAGCCTCGTTCGCAGAGAGAAGTCAATGGTGTTCTTGTAGGACTATTGCTACATCTTGACCAGTCTTGGGAACTTCCAGGGACACCCACAATCACGGACAGATACGGACTGGCACGGACGAAGCTTTGCGACGAGCGATGTCCGACGTAGTGGACGTGCCCCACAACCTTGTGTGATTCACCACGTTTCGGGCGAGGCATGCCATGAATTGCGGGGACACCATACGCCAATCGGTGCGGATAATCTGTGAATGGTGTCCCCGTAATTCCACCACCCAGCCCCTGGCGGGCAGGCATGGAAGCCTGTCCGTACAACTGGACACCGCATCCACCCCTCATCCGGGTCGTTCGCGAACGACCCCTACAACCGGACGCCGCATCTGTCCCCACCCATGACATAAGAAGAGGGAGAGTCCCCGCAAGGGACTCTCCCTCTCTGTGCGTCAGAAGTGTCTGCGCGTTGTGTCGTTACCTTCACAACGGCATCAGCACCGGGTGTGCACGAAGCCTACCAGCGTGTGCTGCCGCCGCCGTAACCGCCGCCACCACCGCGGCCGCCGCCGTAGCCGCCGCCACCACCGCGGCTCCCGCCGCCGTAGCCGCCACCACCACGGTTGCCGCCACCGCCCGAGCCGCCCTCGCGGGGACGAGACTCGTTGACGTTGAGCGTCCTGCCCTGCAGGTCCTTGCCATTCAGGCCCTCGATTGCGGCCTTGGCCTCATCATCAGAGGGCATGTCGACGAAGCCGAAGCCCCTCGACCTGCCGGTCTCACGGTCCATCACCACACTGGCTGATGCGACCTCTCCGTAAACGGAGAACTCTCGCGAAAGATCCTCATCATTGCTGTCAAAAGATAGATTGCCTACGTAAATTTTCAACTCTCAAACTCCCTTATCCCGATTCTGCGCGTTCGCAGTGGGTACTGAGCGTCGCCGCACGCTGGCGGCGATTCGCTACCAGGTTCGCTGGCTGCCGGCTGTGGACGAACTGCCTTCGCGCTTGGCGCGGCGACAGGTCGGACATCGCTTGGGCTCATTGGTGAATCCCTTCTCGGCAAAGAACTGCTGTTCCGATTCCGTGAAGGTGAACGTCTGGCCGCAATCGCGGCAGGTTATCGTCTTGTCTTCAAAGCTCACTGGATGACCTCCTTAATAAATAGATACGTAATGCTTGGTTCGAAGGAGTTACGGTCATTCAGGGCTCGACGAATAATACGAGGTGCGAACGAGGACCAAAGAACTGAACTTCTACTACCAACACGTCACTATATAGCCTGTCAACGTTTTGTGCAAATCGGTAACGCGAACAGGGCGGGAACAATCCCGATGGTGTGGGCGCAATGTGGAGGATAGTATGGAGAAAACGAGGCGATGACCGAATTCCGACGTCGGAATTGTGGGGATACGCGGAGTCCGAATGCAAGGGCGGGCTCCCATGCCCGCCCACACCGGGGTATTTCATTCACACGCACCCCGCCGCGGCGAACCGGGCGTGCAGTCACGGCACTTTCCTCTTGCCAACGTTGGGCGTGCAACGACCATGTGGCGGGCAGGCGTGGGAGCCTGCCCCTAGGTCACGAACATCAACCCCACGCACCCACGACTTCTGCTCAGGGCCTTCGGAAGCCGCTGCACTCAACTCTGCGGCCATTTTGACAACCGGAAAACCGTCTGAATACACTCCTCCGCAAGGTGGCCCGGACGTTTTCGGCAACGAATGGTTTCGTCAAGCGTCTCCTTACGGTGGCGCTTGTTTCCCTGCTTGTCGCGACGGGGTGTGACGCACCCAGGGCTACTCCGGGCACACTCACCGACGTTGAGAAGGAATACGCCGACGCACTGGCTCTTACCTTTCAATCAGCCCTCTCTGTGCCGATGGATGTGGACGAGATAGTGGACCAGAACATCGACCACACACTGAGCGGAGAATCCAATAGCTCGAACATGGTGCGGGTGCTTGAGGATGCCAACATCGTGCTCACTGCACTGGCGCGTGAGCTTCGCGAACCCACTCCGTACACCATGGACTCCCTGGCAGAGAGCAACGAGAGCGCTGCGGCGGTGTTTGAGGGTGCCTATACGTCCTGCATCGATGTGGTCATCAAAGAGACGACCGGCGCGTGGGGCAGCAATGCGCTGAGCGACCTTGTCGGCGTCGACCCTGGAACGAGTGTGGCCGCCAAAGCACGTATCCTGGCGTGTGTTGGCAGTGAGGGCGACAAGGTGAAGAAGGCGGTAGAGGCCGGGCTTGGCGCGCTGCGCGCCAAAGAAGAGGAGATCAAGTCCGGAAGGGCGAAGGACGCCCCGGACGATTCATCCTGCTTCATCGCAACGGCTGCGTACGGCTCCGACAGCGCTGTCCAGCTCGACGTGTTGCGCCAGTTCCGCGACGATGTGTTGCTGCAGAGCGAGGCCGGACGCGACTACGTGGGTTTCTACTATGCGGCCAGTCCGTCCCTGGCGGACTACATCGCTGAAAGGGAATGGCTCAGGACGCTTGTCAGGGAACTGCTGGTAGACCCTGCGGTGGCAGCGTGCCAGTTCTCAGAACGGTTCTGGGCGAAATCCCAGGCCGGGGAATAGCGGAGACGTCATACCAAAATCGGTGCCGGTAATCTGTGAATGGTGTCCCCGTAATTCATAACGTATTGCTGTAGGGGCCGTTCGGGAACGGCCCGTTGGTTGTCATGAAGCGAGGTTGTGGAAGTGCGGCATGGTCGTTGGATTGCGGCGTGCTGTGGGCTTCAACCTTGTCCTGAGGTGGGGAGCGGGCTCTTCACGAAGAGCCCCTACATCACGAATCAGCACTCCCCCCTGGCGAGCAGGCGTGGGAGCCTTGCCCCTACGCCCGAACGGGGGTTACGAATTGCGGGGACACGGCAATGATTCTCCGGAACACCGACTGACACCGACAATCACGGACTGACACGGACGAGGCGAAGCGGCGACCTCAGACGTTGCATCCACCCCTCCCCACTAGTACGCCACCAATCCAATCTATCCGTACCCGTGGTTATTGCCAGAATAGCCTTCCTTCTCTGGTAGGGGCGGGCTCCCATGCCCGCCCGCCGCAAGGTCATCAAGTGCCCAACGTGGACAACGAACATAGAGCCATGAATGAAGACCATGTCGCCATGGTGGGACAGGTTTGTATGAGGTTTCTGGTTACGGGCGAGGCATGCCGTCGCCCCTACGGATACCTCCCCACAGCGCATCCTCCATCGGAATCTTGGGGACACCATACTCAAATCGGTGCGGATATTCTGTGAATGGTGTCCCCGTAATTCATAACGTATTGCTGTAGGGGCCGTTCGGGAACGGCCCGTCCACCCCACCGCGAGGGACATCCATCCTGACCGTGGGCCACAACCACGTGTGATTCACGACGTTACGGGCGAGGCATGCCGTCGCCCCTACGGATACCTCCCCACAGCGCATCCTCC
>JAFGFT010000036.1 GCA_016930935.1 Dehalococcoidia bacterium
GGAAGCGAAAACACAAGGGCTTTCATCAATTCCATCTTCTTACGGTCATTGTTGAGCAGTGGTGCGAGACGACGGCGTATGCCGAGGTTGATTCTCGCCTGGCGGTCATGCGCGTACACGCGGTACATGAAGTCCCGTTCCTCGTCTGTCACCATCTCCAGGGTCAACTCATCGTGATTTCGCAGGAAGAGCGCCCACTGGCAGGTGTCAGGTATCTGGGGAGTCTGTCCAAGGATATCGACCACAGGGAACCGGTCTTCCATGCGGATTGCCATGAACATCCGTGGCATGAGAGGGAAGTTGTAGGCCATGTGACACTCGTCGCCTTGCCCGAAGTAGGCGGTTGCATCCTCCGTCCACTGGTTTGCCTCGGCAAGTAGCATGCGGTTGCGAAATCGCTCATCCACGTTGTTCCGGAGTTCTCTCAAGAAAGCGTGTGTCTCCGGCAGGTTCTCACAATTGGTTCCGTCCCTTTCGTACAGATACGGTATGGCGTCGAGTCGAAGCCCTGATACTCCCATACCAAGCCAGAACTGCATCGCACGAAGCACGGCAGTTCGAACATGTGGGCTGTCGAAGTTCAGGTCCGGCTGGTGCGCATAGAACCGATGCCAGTAGTATGCGTTCGCCTCCGGATTCCACGACCAATTGGACGGTTCAAAATCCTTGAATATGATTCTCGCGTCGCGGTACTTGTCTCTTGTGTCACTCCATACGTAGAAGTTGCGTTCCTTTGAGCCTTCTGGTGCCGCAACTGCCCGTCTGAACCATGGGTGCTGGTCAGAGGTGTGGTTGATTATGAGTTCGGTGATGACCCTGAGACCATGTTCGTTGGCAGCTCGAATGAATGTCTTGAAATCCTTCAGAGTCCCGTATGAGGGGTGGATATCTCCGTAGTCAGAGGTGTCGTAGCCATCATCCTTCAGTGGCGAAGGGTAGAATGGCAACAGCCATATGGCGGTAACTCCAAGGTCGCGAAGATAGGCCAGTTTTTTCGTGAGGCCGGCGAAGTCTCCGATTCCGTCACCATTCGTGTCGTAGAAGGCGCGCACGTGAAGCTCGTAGATGACAGCGTCCTTGTACCATAGCGGGTCGCTGTCCTGCCAGTAGTATCCCGCTTGTGCTTTTGTCATGGCATCCTCACTTCACCTTGGCGTTTGGAGAGGGGAGTCTCGTGACCTTGTCCAGGACGAGTTCAAAAATGTGGGCGGTCTGGAAAGATGGGTCAAGAGCAACGTAGTTTGTTGGTCCCGACCACGTGTAGGTCTTCTCATTCAGAACGTCGTGCACCTGGTATTCGGCGCTCTCGGGAATGCCGAGGGCAGCAAGGTCAATGGTGACCCACCCCGATTGCCGGAATATCGGGTCCATGTTCACCACAATGAGAACGACATTTGCCATTCTCTCGTCCCATTTTATGTAGGCGAGCAACATGTCATTGTCCACCTGCTCGAACCGTAGGTTGCTCGTCTGTTGAAGTGCCTTGCACTGGTGCCTGATACTGTTCACACGGGTGATAAGGTCTTTGATGCTATCAGGTGAATCGATGGGCCAGTGTTTGAGTTCGTATTTTTCTGAATCGAGATATTCCTCGCTCCCTTCTTCCCTTGGCTTGTTCACGCAGAGTTCGAATGCGGGACCGTAGATACCGTAGTCCGAACTGAGCGTCGCTGCCATGACCAATCGGGACATGAACGCAGGGCGGCCGCCCTGCTGCAGGTAGTCCATGAGTATGTCCGGCGTGTTTGGCCAGAAATTGGGCCGGAAGAATTCACGGACTTCGGTTGTGGTCAGTTGAGTGAGATATTCCACGAGTTCCTGCTTGGTCCGCCGCCACGTGAAGTAGGTATAGGACTGCGTGAAACCGAGCTTCGCAAGCTGGTACATCACCTTCGGCCTGGTGAACGCCTCGGCAAGGAAGATGAGGTCCGGGTGCTCAGCTTTCAGCGAAGAGATGAGCCACTCCCAGAAAGCAAACGGCTTCGTATGCGGGTTGTCAACGCGGAAGACGCGCACACCCTGGTCTATCCAGAATTGAAAGATACTGCGAAGTTCCTCGCGCAGCGCCTGGGACTCATCGTTGCAGAATTCAAGGGGAAAGATGTCCTGGTATTTCTTGGGCGGGTTCTCGGCGTATTGCACGGTGCCGTCAGGGCGCCAGCGAAACCACGACGGGTGTTCCTTCACGTACGGATGGTCTGGCGAACACTGGAGTGCAATGTCCATGGCAATCTCAAGGTTGAGAGCGGCGGCCTTCTTCACAAGGGAACGAAAGTCCTTCATTGTCCCCAGTGAGGAATGGATTGACTTGTGCCCTCCCTCGGAAGAGCCGATGGCCCAGGGCGTACCGGGGTCTCCCGCAACACTTGAGACTGCGTTGTTGCGGCCCTTGCGTGAGGTCATGCCGATGGGGTGAATCGGAGGGAAGTACAGCACGTCGAATCCCATTCCTGCTATGTACGGCAGCCATTCTTCGCAGTCTTTGAAGCTGCCATGCTGTCCTGGAACAGGGGAACACGAACGCGGGAACATCTCATACCAGGCGCTGAACTGTGCCTTTGGCCGGTCCACGGTTATGTGCAGCTCCGGACAGAATGTAGTGGCCTGTGCCCGGTCGGCATGATGCGATGCAAGGCGCAGCACCTTCGTGCTCAGTGCCAGCTTCTCGGCCGTCTTTCGATTGGGGCCAGGCGCCCTGAGCGTATCTGCCGTCGTTTGCAGCAGCGTGGCGTCTTCGGCCGGAGCCCTTGCCGCAGCGCTTTCAAGCAGTGCTGCTCCTATCTGCAGGTCGACCGTCGTGTCCTGTCCAGCGTCAACCCTTTTTGCAAGCTTGGTGCGCCATGTCTTGAAATCATCAATCCATGCCTGAATGGTGTAGAGGTAATCCCCAATCCTTGTGACATGGAATTTTCCCTGCCACAGGTCGTTCCCGAGCGGCTGCATGGGGACTTCCTGCCAGTCGGATGAATCCTTGTGCCGGTAGAGAACGACTGCAGCGAGTTCGTCGTGACCATCGACGAAGACATCGGCCTGAACCTCAACGGTGTCATTCACGATGCGCTTAACGGGGAAACGACCTCCATCCACGCATGGATGCAGGTTCTCAATGACGACTCGGGTTGTATGTGCGAAGCTGACGTGGTTCATTTGTTCTGTCTTCACCTTCGTCTCGTGCCACTGGAATGAGACTACACCAGTGGGATTGATAGTTGTCAAGCGAGTTGCGTGGAGGAGTGGAAGAGGGAGTTAGTGCACCCGCTTCTGTTCAAGAGCCGGGAGGTATGCATTCTCTGCATAGTCCTTCACCATCCTTCTTGAAGAAAAGCGCGGCGTAATGGACTTCATCGCTTCCTTGACCCAGCCCATCCACTTGTGGGGGATGCCGTTGCGGTCACGGTCGAAGAACAGGGGTAGTATTTCCTGTTCCAGGAGCGCGTAGACAGCAGCAGCGTCGCGTGCATCTTCCTCAGCACTACTTGCCGAGAGAGACTCGTCACTTACAACCCAGCCATTTGAGCCGTTGTATCCCTCGGGCCACCATCCGTCGGGGACGCTGAGGTGTAGTCCACCGTTGAGGCTTGCCTTCATCCCGCTGGTGCCTGATGCCTCTCGCGGACGCCTGGGCGTGTTGAGCCATACATCGACGCCCCTGGTCAACAGTCGGGACATGTGCATGTCGTAATCTTCGACGAAGGCTATGCGGCCAAAGAAGTCGTGGTTGAGCGACGTCTGGTATGCCTCCTGCAGCAGGCGTTTCGAGGCGTCGTCTGCGGGGTGAGACTTGCCGGAGAAGACTATCTGTACGGGCCTCCACCTGTCCTTCACTATGGTCTTGAGCCGCTCGATATCGTGGAACAACAGGGTGGGGCGCTTGTATTCCGCGAATCGGCGTACGAACCCGATTGTGAGTGCGTCAGGTTCAAATAGCGCTCCCATGGCGAGGGCCTGTTGTGCGCTGCATCTGCCACTTGCCCAGCAGTCTTGCGCGCGGAGCGTCATGGCGGTGATGAGACGTTGTTTCAACTTGCGCCTGACCTGCCACAACTCCTCGTCTGGAATCTCGCTGATGCCCTGCCACATCGCTACCTCATCATGTCGTGACATCCAGTCGCTTCCAAGGTACTTGTCGTACAGGTCTGCCAGTTCGGCAGCGAGCCATGTTGGCACGTGCACCCCATTGGTTACGTGCGTAATCGGTACCTGGCCCTCGGGCACGTTTGGCCACAGTCCATGCCACATCTTCCTGGTGACATTTCCGTGCAACTCGCTTACGCCGTTTCTCCACTCAGATGTGCGGAGCGCGAAAGCAGTCATGTTGAATCGACGTGCATCATCCTGTCTTCCCAGGGCAAGCAATGCGTTCTGGTCCACCCCGGGCATTCGCCAGAAACCTGAAAGGTGTTCATTCATCAACTCAAATGGAAACACATCGTGCCCGGCAGGTACGGGCGTGTGAGTGGTGAACACGGTTGCAGCGCTTACCTGCTTGACTGCCTCATCCACTGTCAGGCCATCTGCGACCGCACGACGGATGCGCTCCATCATCATGAAGGCGGTATGTCCTTCATTTCCATGCCATACGGAAGGCTTGATGCCGAGTGCGTCGAGTATCCTGACCCCACCGATGCCCAGCACAATCTCCTGTTGAATTCTGCTTCTCGGGTCGGACGTGTAGAGGCGCGACGTCACGTCCCTGTCTTCCTGGCTATTGCCTTCGACGTCTGTACAGGCGAGATAGAGCTCAACGCGACCGACCTTGACGAGGTAGGCGCCGAGATAGAGAGTCCTGTTTCCTAGAGGGATTGATGTCAGAGGACTGCATCCACCACCTGGGGCGGGTCGAACCGGTGCAATCGGGGCGGTCCTGAAGTCTATCCGCTGATATATCTCATGCTGCCATCCGGTTGCATCAATCTGTTGCTGGAAGTAGCCCTGCGGATACATGAGGCCCATGCCAACCAGTGGGACGCCAAGGTCTGACGCTTCCTTGAGGAGGTCTCCCGCAAGGATGCCCAGGCCTCCCGCATAGATGGGAAGAGAGCCATGGAGGGCAAACTCCGCCGAGAAATAGGCGATAGTCGCCTTTTCGTGCTCCGGGCACCTGTTCGGGAACCAGCAGGTGTTACCGAGCAAGTCCCTGTCCAGTTCGGCAATGGCGGCGTCGTAGAGTTCAAGGAACGCGGAATCCCTCGCTGCGAGGTGCAGCCTTTCGGGGTCAATCTCGTGAAGCATCCTGGCCGGATTGTGACCCGTCAGTGACCATGAGGGGAAGCTGAGCGACCTGAATACCGCACGCGATGATGTATGCCAACTCCACCACATATTGTGGGCAAGTTCGCTGAGTCGTGCTATGCGGACAGGGAGGGCGATCTCTTGAGTCATGAGAAATGGTCTTCTACTACCAAATCATGTTACAGCCATGATGGCAGTGATGTCCAACCAATCGTAGCTATGTCATGGAGAAAGCGCACGAGGAAAGCCGTGAAACCGAGACGCGTAACTGTGAAGGAGGACTAGGGTGTGTATGGCGCGGGAACATTACCCTGAAGCACGTCCGCCACGTGTTGTCTCAGGAGCAGGGGTGATAGCGCAGCCGTGAAATGTCCCCGTTCCATGATGCGTATGGGGTGATACTCGTAGCAGGTGCTCTGCCGGTCCAGAAGCGCATACTGGTCGTGTCTCGCGAGAAGAGGGAACACGTTGTTGGTCTTCACTTTCTGATAGTCGTCCTCGAAATCCAGCAGTTCGCGGACGAGTTCGGGGTGACGCCGTCCCTGTCCGCCGACGAGGCGGCGATAGAGTGACGAGGTGAACACATTACCCAGCGCGGCTCCAGCGAGGAGCGGTACGTACAGGTCGGCCGTGTTGTAGTAGGTCCTGTGCAGATTTGTCACCGTACCGCCAAGACCTATGCCTGAAACCACTACTGGTGATGAGCCGAGGTCATGACAAGCCTCCACAATACTGTCCACAAGACTGACCGATGCTGACAGCATTGCAGCAAAATTCGAGATATCGCCCATTCGGCGGAGGTAGTCTCTGGTGGGCCACCGATGGTACGGGGCGCGAATCGCGATGAGGTTGGCTGGTATCTCCCGGGCTCCGTCCGCGAGCACTGTGCGGAACGTGTTCCTGGCGCTGCCGCCCATTTCGAACGGATGTTCCTGGTTTCCGTGGTGGAATATGATGGTCGGAGAGGAGTTCCCTTGCCACTTGTACACGAGGAACGCGGGGTCGACTCTTCCGGCGAGGGAATCGGCTGGCATTTCGTGTGTTCCAGGAGTCAACTCTGGCGTTGATACGAAGCGTACGGCTTGGAGGTGCTCGGTAATGGGAGCGCTTCTCACGCTGCTGCGGAAGAATCGGTCTCTGCCTGACTGAACCGCTGCCATTTGCAGAACGAAAAGGTCGAGCAGGACGTGCTGATTCATGCTAGCGCTCCGGCTCAGACTCCACGGTGTCGAATTCGATGAGCCAGTGGGAACCGTCGCAGAAGGGTTTGTTTCTTGATGCGCCGCAGCGGCACAATGTGCAGTGCTCCTCCGACTCGGGGACGCACCCCCTGGGGTCGACGAATTCGGGCCCACCGACAACGTTGTAGGGTCCACCCCGCTGTACCTCAATGGCGGGATTTCGGGGCAGGTTCTTGTGAAGCACTCCGTTTCGCGTGTAGCTGAGGGCACCAGAGGGGCAATGCTCCACTGTCCGTGCAATGTCATCGGCACTTGCGGCATTTGCGTCTATCCAGGGATGACGGCTGCGGTCAAACACCTGCGGTAGTTCTCTTATGCAGTGCTCGGCGTGAGAGCAGACACCTCGATTGTCGTGAATAGTGATGTCTTTTCCCTCGTAGCTGCGCACCCTGTCGGGCATTCTCCCTTCAATCTTGCTGTCTTGAAAGCCAACGCGGGTGTGCGACCCATCGCAGAAAGGCTTGTGCGATGAGCGTCCGCAGCGGCACAGCAGCATCTGTTCCTTGCAGGAGAATTCGTTTCCTTCAGAGTCGACCAGCTTATTCAGACCTGTCACTTTCAGTGGGCCATTCTGGAGGGGTTCTATTCTGGGCTTTTCTATAGACTTTCCCATCTCGCACATCCTTTTCGCGCTACCACTGACGCCTGTGCGCGAGGATAGCGCTGCTGTCGCCCATCGTCAAGGATACAAGACTGTGGATGGAGATCATCTTTCCTGTGTTAGAATCGCGACACGAGTGTTGTTTGACCTGCAACAAACAAACACGTGGCAGAGAAGGAGGTCACATGGCGAGGCGCTCAATCTCCATCGAGGAGAAGATGTCTCTCAGACTGCGGGTGAGCGAGAAGGATGTTCATTACGCGGGCGGCCTCGTGAATGGGGCCTATGTCCTTGGACTGTTCGGGGATGTGGGGACGGAGCTGATGATTCGATACGATGGCGATGAGGGGCTGTTGGCAGCATACAGCTCAATAGAGTTGAAGGCTCCGATTCGCGCCGGTGACTTTCTCGAAGTGACAGGCTGGATATCCCGCGTGGGAACGACATCGCGGACGATACGGCTTGAGGCGCATAGATATGTCACTGTCACAGGGGAGCCATTCGAGTCTTCTGCAGACTACCTCGACGTGCCCGAACTTGTAGCAAGGGCCGAGATGGTGAGTGTAGTTCGTACAGAGCAACAACGCTTCAGCGTGTGAGAGAAAGGTACCTCCTGACGGAGTGAATGGGCTGCAGCTGTACGACAGTTGAGATATGTTAACCTGGTGTCTCTCGGGACGACAGGTTAGATGGCGACGGCAACCGGGCGCTGACCTGCAGCAGACGGGACGCTGAACAGGACCGGGCATGAGCCGTGGCGAGTCTGTCACGGTTCCCAGTACTGCAGATTGACCTGGTCGCAGGTGACTTCTATGCCATCCTGCTTTCCTCGGAGGACAATGGAGCGCAGCCACGCTTCATTGTCTTGAGCAGGGTAGTCGGCTCGGCAGTGGGCGCCTCGACTCTCGGTTCTCAGACGTGCCGCCGTGCACAGCAACTCTCCGCAGAGAAGGAGATTCCGGGTCTTGATGAGATACTGGAGTGCCATGGCGTCCTCCGCCCTTGCTCCGGTAAGTTCTCCTCGAAGCTCGTGCACCATGTCGAGTGCGGCATTGAGAGAGGCCTCATCCCTGATAACTCCTGCTCCATGCCACATGGCCTCGCGCAGTCTATCCCTCAAGGACTTGACCTCAACGGTTGATTGTCCGAGGAGCCCTTCAATTCGAGAGGCTTCTTCAGAGAGGACCTCTTCCGAAATAGGCCGTACCTGGGAGTGGCGCGCGTGGTTCGATGACTCGGTGCCTGCTCTTGCGCCGAAGACGAATATTTCAGAGAGGGCATTGCCTGATAGCCGGTTTGCGCCGTGGACGCCGCCGCATACCTCTCCGGCAGCGTAGAGGCCGCTGATGCCCGTCTCACTCCGCTCATTGATGACCACTCCTCCGAGATAGGTGTGCGCAGTGGGTGCTGTCCAGAATCGTCTCTTGCCTCGCTCCCAGCCTTTTGGCAGGACGACGGATATGTCATGCAGTGTTTGGTCGTCTAGAAGCGAGAGGTCGAGTATCACGCCCCCATCGATTCCGTGGCCATCCCGGATCTGCCATTGGACAAGTCTGCTGAGAACGTCCCGTGTCAGTGACATGCGGTCCTTGATTCCGCTCATTGCGACTATGTCTGCGCCTTCATTGTTGAGGACCCGTCCTCCTGCTGCGACCACGAGCATTTCATAGAATAGCCCCGGAGTGCCGTTACCTGTCGCAAGCGGGTAGAACTGCATGAATTCCATGTCCCTTAGAGGGAGCCCTGCATCGTGTGCAAGCGCATATCCGTCACCTGTGGAGCCTGCGGTGTTGTCAGTTCTTGCGAACATTTGGCCCGCGCCACCGGTTGCGAGCACCGTCGCCTTCGCGGAGAACGCTGTGACAGTGCCGCCTCGTGATAGAGCAATGGCGCCGAGCACTTTGCCATTGTCAACAACAAGGCGCGTCACGAGCATCCCTTCGAAGAAGCTGATGCCAAGAGATTGGGCGAATGCTCTCATCGGGATAGTGAAGTCCGCGCCAAAGATGTTGGAGCCAAACACCATGCCTGCATGGAAGTGACCGGGGTCGGTCGAATATGCGAGCCATGGAGAAGTATCAGGAACAGCGAATCGTACGCCGAAACGTTCAAGGTGGTGGAGTTGTTCGGGAACCTCCAATGCGAGCAGGCGGGCAAGAGACTGGTCGCACAGGTAATGGCCACCCTTGACCGTGTCCTCGAAGTGTCCCAGCCATCCTTGTGGTTCAAGCCCAATCGCATCGGCAGACTGTGTGGCCGCGAACGCACCCCCTGATATGGTGGTGAGTCCTCCGTATCCCGCACGTGACTGTGAGACTACGGCTACGTGAGCTCCCTCTTCTGCAGCGGCAATGGCTGCTCTGAGCCCTGCGCCACCACCTCCGATGACAAGCACGTCGAACTCAGGCGCGTTGTGACGTTCAAGTCTCATGCGGGCACTTCCTGGCCCGCGGCAATCTTGCCCGTTTGCCGAACGCGAAGCAGTTCCCGCGCGGAGATGTAGTCGACAGAGTGCTCTGCCGCCTTCTTCACACACAGAAAGGCGCCGAAGAGACCGAAGTAGAGCGGTCTTTCCTCCAGAGTCGAGAGACCAAGTCGTGGCATCTCCTGTCGGATTTCTTCCAGTCCAAGCCACGCGCCGCCTGCCGGAGGATGGCCCATGAGCAGCGTCTCAAGTCGGATGTGGTTCTTGCCGGGCTCTTCGAGGAAGAGCAAGCCTCCATCCTTGAGTAATGCGGCTGTCTGCGCCAGACCCTTGCGCCATTCCGGGCAGTGGTGAAGCACTCCGCACACGAATACTGCGTCAAATGACCGCGGCGGAAGGTGAGGGTCAGTGATGTCGGCGACGAATATCTCCGCTTGAACGCCTCGTGTTCTGGCCCGCTCCACCTGTTCAGGCACAACATCAAAGGCCTGCAGCTTTCGAGGCCTGAACCGCTCCGAAATCAGGAGGGTTGTGTAGCCGGAGCCGCATCCGACATCGAGGATGGTGGAATCCGTGAGGCTGATTCCGTATTTGCGCGCGAGCGACTCGAACAGGGGGAAATCCCAGTGCTTCAGCAGGAGTTCTCTGCCGAGACTGTTCATCAGTCGCGTCTCCCAGTATCCTATTGGCTTCTCAGGCTCCCGCGGTTCTCCTTCCAAAGGAGGGCCTTGTGGCATGTTGTGAACCCTCTTCGCCTTTCTTCGTGTGGATTATACATCGAGTGAGTCAAGAACGCGTGCAGGGTCTTGGGTGAGCACCCTCACTCTGGTACAGTCTCTCTTTCAAAGGAGGGTGCTTCTGTGAAGGTACTTGTCACCTATCGGGATATTCCCGGCAAAGGACTCATTGACGGACTTGGGCAGCGTTTCGACGTTCGCGTGAACCCGTCTTCAGACTACATGAGTAGAGAACAACTCTTGCGCGAGGTGGTGGATGTTGACGGAATGGTGAGTTTGCTGAGCGAACGCATCGATGCGGAACTACTGGATGTGGCTCCCGCGCTTAAGGTGGTCACGAACTACGCGGTCGGGTACAACAACGTTGACGTGGCAGCGGCGACTGCACGGGGAGTGATGGTGACCAACACCCCGGATGTTGTGACGGACGCCACAGCGGACCTGGCGTGGGCCCTCCTCATGGCGGTAGCACGTGACGTGGTTGTGACCGACCGGTATACGAGATCTGGCAAATGGAAGCTGTGGCGGCCGGAAGCTTTCATGGCAGCTGATATCACGGGGACGACGCTCGGGATTGTGGGTTTAGGGAGGATTGGACAGGCCATGGCTAAACGTGCCGCAGGGTTCGACATGAGAGTGCTGTACAGCGACGTCTCCCCCGCCCCTACAGCTATTGAGCAGCGCCTTGGTGTCACATTCGTGGACATGGATACGCTCCTGCGCGAGGCAGACTTTGTGACCTTGCACGTAGCATTGAATGATGCGACGTACCATCTTATTGACGAAACTGCATTGTCGAAGATGAAGTCATCAGCCTATCTGATCAATGCGTCGCGAGGTCCCGTGGTTGACGAGCGCGCACTCGTCAACGCACTTCGTTCACGGCGAATTGCGGGGGCTGCTCTGGATGTGTACGAGAATGAACCACGGCTTGCAGAGGGGCTCGCCGAATTGGACAACGTAATTCTGATTCCCCACCTCGGCGCCAATTCCAGACGTACGCGAGAGCGTATGGCAGTCATAACGGTGGAGAATATGACAATCGCACTATCCGGCGGTGTACCGCCCAACCTCGTTAATCCGGAAGTCCTGCCGAATCGTCGGGTGCCCTAGGAGGGAGAGGTGCCGGTGAGGGTGGCGTGGTGTTCAGTTTCGAGTTGATAGGCGGTCTTCTTCAGGGAAGCTACGAGCAGAAGGGCAGCGAGTGCCATGCCGATGAGGACAAGGAACGGCAGCCTGTAGCTGCCGAATACGTCGAAAGCTCTTCCTGTGAGGACAGGGCCGATGGCGCCTCCAATCCCATTGCCCGCCATTATGACGCCGAAAAGGGCGCCGTGTGAGACTGTGCCGAAGAGTTGGGCAACAACCGGTGCTATCAGTGTGAAGAAGCCGCCGTGACTCAGTCCGTAGAGTATTGCGAAGACGTAGAGCATCCAGAGGGAATCCGCGACTTGCAGCCATACAAGGGCAAGGATGAGCGGGATGAAGCAAAGCAGGAGTGCTTTCTTCGACCCGAGACGGTCAATTGTCACTCCGATTAGAGCCCTTGCCACTATGCTCGTGGCCCCTATTAGGGAAAGGATTCCCGCAGCACCCGCTGTGGATACGCCCAGGTCGACCGCATGAGGAACGGTGTGCATCATGACGACCTCAGCAATGGTTGTAAGGAGAAGGTACGCAACGCACAGTGTCCGGAACTGGCTGACATGCAGCGCCTTCTTGAGGGTAGTGCCTTCCTCAGGCTTCTCTCCAATAGAGACCGTGTTTTCCGCACCGTAGGCTTTCAGGCCCATCTTGGACGGATCTCTCCGGAGGAACTGCGCAATGGTGACCAGTACAATGATGGCGATGCCGCCCAACACTATATAGGCAGTCCTCCATCCGTGTGACTCTATGAGGTAGCTGGCGAAGAGAGGGGTTGCCATCATGCCGATGCCGGTCCCCACTTTCGCGATTCCTGTCACAGTTCCCCTCTTCTTCGCGAACCAGCGTGCTATCGTCGAGAGGGGTACGACATCGGCAGCACTCATGCCAACAGCCATGATGATGTAGAAGAGATAGACCTGCCACAGGCCATTGACTCCTGACATCAACAGATAGCCCAGACCGAAGCAGAATCCGCCAATGGTCAGCGTGAGGCGCGGCCCGAATCTGTCCACCGTGGCGCCGGAGGGAAAGTTCATCAGTCCGACGATGAGCCAACCCATGGACGCCGCGCCGGCTACTTCGGCGCGGGTCCAGTCGAATTCGCTGATAAGTGGATTGAAGAATAGCCCGAAGCTACGATAGGTTCCCCAGAAGACAGCCTGAATGAGAAACCCGAGGCCGGCGATGACGTAGCCATAGTAGGGTCGCCGCGGTGCCAGGGTGTTAGTCAAAATCTCAACCTGTCCCGGGATTCCCTGCGATTCATTTCAGGCAGCACCGCTGTCCTGCCACTCTTTCTTCAGTCTCCGGTAGTTCGCAACGTTCTCCGAGACCATCTCCCGAATCGGAAGCTGGTAGGGACAACGCTCCTCGCACAGGCCACAATTCGTGCATTCGGACGCTTTCTCCATGAGGTCGGCAATCCAGCCGGTGACCACGTTCTTCAGCGGCATGCGTTTCACCATCGTTGGGAATGACATGACGTTGGATATGGGGATGCCTGCGGTGCAGGGCTGACAGTAGTCGCAGCGTCGGCAGAATCGGTTGCCTGTCTCTGTCCTTATGGTCGCTATCTCTGCATTCTCCTCATCTGTGAGTGTCCATGGGCCTTCCACGATGCGGATAATCTCTTCGATCTCGTGGAGCTTCTCCACTCCCGCTATCGGCACCACGTTGGGGAATTGCAGCAGGTACTTGATGGCGAGCGTAGCCTTGCCAATCATGCCGCCGGCGAAGGGTTTCATTGCAATGAAGCCAACATCATGTTGCGCCGAGAGGGCGGCAAGTTCCTCTCCCAGCTCGTGTGCGATGAAGTTGAATGGATACATAATGGTCTCGAATCGACCGGTCTTGACGGCCTCTTTCGCCACGTCTATCTGGTGAGAGGTGATGCCTATGTGCTTCACCTTACCCTCTCGCTTCGCCTTCTCCACTATGGGGAATGGACCGTTGGGGTCAAGCACTTTCTCAAGGTCGGGGAAGCTGCTCACATTGTGGAACTGATAGAGGTCGATAGAATCAACCTTGAGCATCTCAAGACTCTGTGCGAGATGTGCTTCGATCCCTTCTGGAGTCCTGCTCTGAGATTTTGTGGAGATGACGACGTTTCCGTTCCATCCCGCGAGTGCCTCACCCATTCTCCCTTCGCTGGTGCTGTAGGCATTGGCGGTGTCGAGGTACGTAACGCCAAGGTCAAGGCAGCGTTTTACCACTGCAATTGCGTCATCAGCATCCAGCCGCTGGATGGGAATTGCTCCGAAGCCGACACGCGAAACCATGAGGCCGGTCTTTCCAAGTCGTATTGTTTCCATTGTTCCTCCTGCTTGGCGATTTCCAGTTCAGGGTAGCCCGTTCTCCAGTATACAGGGTGGAGATTATCTTGTACTTCTAGCTGTTGCGCAACGTGAAGATTGAGGCGCTGGTAGTATTGCGCAGTGCAGACGTGATGAGGTAGCGACCGCGGCGAAATCCTCTCTTTGTCGGCTTCTCCGGTGCACTGGTCGTGTTCCCGAATACTCCACCTATGGAACAGGGTTTGCACCGAACTATCCTTATGGTATGATATGTTAGTCATGACTAACAATGGACGTGAGAATAGTCAGGCAGGGACACATACCGTGAAGCAGGATGATAGTGGACGCGGAGTGAGGCCCCCGGTGCGTCATCGGAGTCCCAGCATGGAGGACTACCTTGAGGCGATGCGGACCCTCGCGGATGAGTTCGGGGCGGTACGTGTCACTCAACTCAGTGATGCGCTGAACGTCAGCAAACCAAGTGTGACGGCGGCAGTTGCACGACTTGTGGCTGAGAACCTGGTGAAACACGAGAAGTATGGTTTGATAGAGCTCACACCGCGAGGCAGATTGGTTGCTGACGATGTGTGGAGGAGGCATGAAGCCCTGTGGACATTCCTGACAGAGATTCTTGGAGTCTCCGAGCAGGTGGCAGAACGGGAAGCGTGTCAACTGGAGCACTATCTGAGTCCGGATACCAGTAAGAGGCTGGGGCAGTTCGTTGGTTTTGTCCTTGAAGGTGATGGGGGGCGCCCCACGTGGCTGGAAGAGTTTTTTGAAAGCATCAAGCATGCCGAGACGGACTCTGGTTTGGGTAAGAATGGCAGTGGGAAGAGTTGACGCTCGCATGCAGAGGGAGAATACGACGTGTTTGGATGGTTGAGAAGAAAGCATAGTCTATTTGCCCGGGGCGACGTAGTCACATTGGTGGCTATGAGTCCCGGTGAGTCCGGCGTTATCGTCGATGTACGAGGGGGGAGGAGGATGGAGGAGCGGCTTGCCGCACTCGGCGTGCGGAGCGGCAAGAGAATCAAGAAGGTGAGTTCCATGCTTCTCAGGGGGCCAATCACCATAGAGGTGGATCGCTCGCAGGTGGCAATCGGGTTCCACACCGCTGCGAGAATACTCGTCGATGTGAGCGTGAAATGAGGGTGCTGCTCATGGGCAACCCCAACGTGGGCAAGAGCGTTGTCTTCTCCCGTCTGACGGGCGTCAGGGTCATGTCTTCCAACTATCCCGGAACCACGGTGAACTACACTGAAGGCAGGATGAAGGTTGGGGATGAGGAGGCGCAGGTCATCGATGTACCTGGCAGCTACACTCTGGACCCGACGTGTGAGGCGGAGGAAGTTGCTGTCCGGATGCTCGAACTCGGTGACGTAGTCATCAACGTCGTTGACGCCACGAACCTGGAGAGGAATCTGTTTCTCACGCTACAGCTGATTGAGCGCAAAGTCCCCGTTGTGGTTGCCCTGAACATGTGGGATGACACGAGGCATCGTGGCATCACAATAGACCTTGAGAAGCTGCACGAAGAGCTCGGAGTCCCCGTGATTCCGACAGTTGCGGTCTCAGGCCAGGGAATCAAGGAGTTGGTTGAATCTCTACCGGACGCAGTGGCAGGTAGCCACCCGGAGAGAACCCGTGAAGAGCGCTGGGCTGCGGTAGGTCACGTGACGGACAGCGTTCAGGTCATCAGCCATCGACATCACACATGGCTGGAGAGACTCTCTGATGCGACTGTGAAGCCTGTGCAGGGTGGTGCAATTGCTCTCGGAGTCCTTGTGCTCAGCTTCGCTGCAATACGCATGATAGGAGAATCGCTTATCAGGTGGGTGATAGACCCGGCATATGAGACGTTGTGGATGCCTGTTGTGCAGCGCGTGAGCGATTCACTGGGAGCAGATGGAGTTCTCCACGCGGTTCTCATAGGGCGGGTATCCGGCGGGACGATTGACCCTGTCGAGTCCTTCGGTCTTCTCTCAAGTGGCGTATATGTCCCGCTGGCGATGGTACTGCCCTACATTGTGAGCTTTTATCTGATTCTTGGTCTGATGGAAGATGTCGGTTACCTGCCCAGGCTGGCAGTGCTGCTCGACTCTGCGATGCACCGGTTGGGATTACATGGCTACGCGATAATACCGACGTTGCTTGGTCTTGGCTGTAATGTGCCGGCGGTTCTTGCCACACGCATTCTTGAGAGCAGGAGAGAGAGGTTCATCGCTGCAACCCTGGTTGCCGTCGCGGTGCCCTGCGCTTCTCTGCAGGCTGTTGTTCTTGGACTTGTCGGCAATTTCGGCTACCGCTACGTGCTGATCGTCTACGGGACATTGCTGCTGGTCTGGTTGATACTCGGGACGATACTGAATCGGATGATGAAGGGATTCAGTCCCGAACTGCTGATTGAGATTCCCCGCTATCGGTGGCCGTTGTTCGAGCCGGTATGCGCGAAACTCTGGGGACGGGTCCGTGGTTTCCTTCGGGAAGCACTTCCCGTGTTTCTTGTCGCAATCCTCGCTATCAACCTGCTCTATCTTGCAGGTGCATTTGACGCAATTGCGCGGATTGCCGCCCCCGTAGTGACGCAGCTTCTGGGCCTGCCTCCCGAGGCAGTGGTTGCACTGCTGGTTGGTTTCCTCAGAAAGGATGTTGCGCTTGGCTTGTTGGCGCCTCTCTCCCTGACCGCAGGCCAGTATGTCGTCGCGGCGGTCGTACTCGCCATGTTCTTTCCGTGTGTGGCGACATTTGCTGTTATGTTCCGGGAACTGGGAGCGAAGGACACGGCCAAGTCTGCGGCAGTAATGCTGGTGTCAGCACTGTCGGTCGGCGCGATACTCAACGCCATTCTCTGAATACTCGCGGCATCTGGCGGGAGTAGTCCTCCTGGCTTGGTGTTCCGTTCACGCTTTGCCGATGAGGATTCATCCACGTTGCCCTGCCGACGTTCGGAAGGAACTCCACAAGTCGCGTGCTCGTTTTGACTGCTGTCACTTCAGCGCTAGAATTGTGGACAGCCTGTCGTTTCGCATTGAATCGAGTCGGTGGGTGGTGAGTATCATGCCAAAGAAGAGCAACGTCATCTATTCAGCACATCCGGAATTGCGTCAGCCCCACATGATTGTGGCATTGAACGGGTGGGTTGATGGGGGTGAGTCTGCAACAGGAAGTCTTCGTTTTCTGCGCAGAAAACTGCGTCCATTGAAGCTGGCAGAGATACCTGCCAGTCACTTTCAGGTCTGCCAGATGCCCGGCGAATTGTCGCTGCGTCCCTACTCAAGGATCGAGGAGGGGCTTCTGAAAGAATACCGGTCTCAACGCAATACCTTCTATTTCTGGGTCAACCCTGAGGGCGACAGGGATGTGATTCTATTCAATGGATCAGAACCCAATCTGAACTGGGAAGAGTATGCGGCTGCAATCCTTGAAGTGGTGAGAGAGTTTGGTGTTGCCCGCATCTACATGCTCGGTGGAGTGCTGGACAGGATTCCTCACACTCGTGAACCAAATGTGACGTGTGCCTGCACAGACCTTGCGCTACGAGATGAACTGGCGGAACATGGCATTGAGCCCCTCAGCTATGAGGGTCCCGGCGGCATCAGGACAACACTGCTCTATCTGAGCCAGAAGTTGCATGTCGAGATGGCCGTGCTCCACGCGCGTGTAACCTACTATCCGGAGTTCAATGTGGTGATAGCTCGCAACCCGAGAGCGATTCGTGCTCTGGTCAGGCGGTTGGTGAATCTTCTCTCACTGAACATAGACTTCGACGAGCTTGATCGTGAGGTCCAGGAATTCGAGCGTCGAATCACCTACATGGCTTTGCAGAACCACGAATTTCAGGCGTATATCGAGGCGATGGAGAAGGAGTATTCCGAATCCGAAACGCCCGATTCCTCGCGAGCGCAGGCGGAGGATGCGATTCAGGCGGTGGAAGAACTCCTGCGGGGTCATCTGGACGATGAGAGCTTGCGGTAGCTTCGCGTGCACTCCCGGTTCTGTCCTGTTTGAAGAGTCGATGCATCCAGCGTGGCATGCAAGGCGCGGCTGCCGCGCCGACACCTATCGAAGACCTTCCGTAGCCTGATAGACTTGGCTGTGTCTCCGCACGGAGCATCACAGTGAAGACTCGCAACTATTACGGCTACACCATAGTTGAAGCATGTTTCTTCATGCAGGGTGTCGCCATTGGTGCGTTGACAACCTACGGTGTCTTTTTCAAGTATCTCCAGGCTGAGTTCGGTTGGTCGCGTGCGTTTATATCAGGAGCCTCGTCCGTCGTACTTGTCGTCATGGGGATATTCGGAGTGCTCTTAGGAAGACTGAACGACAGTCTCGGTCCTCGCCGCATCCTTCTCGTGTCCGGCCTGGTCCTGGGTGGGGGCTACCTGCTGATGTCCCATCTTCACTCAGGCTGGCAACTCTACGTGTTCTACGGTGTGCTCGTCGGTATCGGGTTGAGCTCACACGACATAGTGACGTTGTCCACAGTTGCCCGTTGGTTCAGGAAGCGCCGCGGCATGATGACCGGCATCGTGAAGGCAGGCACGGGCACAGGGCAGTTCCTTATTCCGCTGATTGCGAGTGCACTCATTCTGGCCTATGGCTGGCGCACCACGTACCTTGTGATTGGTGCCGTCATCCTGGTCGTCTACATAATCGCATCGCGCCTTGTGAAACGATCTCCCGATGTGATGGGGTTGCTCCCGGACGGTGGGGTGGAGCCGGAAGAGGGAGATGCGCAAGCAACGGGTCTCTTTCTCGGCCAGGCACTCAGAACACCGCAATTGTGGCTCTGCTCTCTGGCGTACCCCTGCGTCACGTTCAGTTCAATGACAGTTCTCGTGCACATCGTCCCATACGGCACTGACATGGGAATGTCGGCGACGAAAGCTGCGGCGGTGCTGTCTACAATTGGTGCCGTCAGTGTTGCGGGACGAATCACGATGGGGACGATAGGCGACCGCATCGGCAGTCGCAAGTCCTTCCTCCTGTGCTTCGTCTTTCTCATCAGTGCCCTCGTTTGGATTCAGTTTGCCAGCGCGGGGTGGATGCTGTTTGTGTTCGCGGTGGTGTACGGCTTTGCCCATGGCGGCTTCTACACCGTGCTATCACCAACCGTGGCTGAGTTGTTTGGACTGAGGGCACACGGGGCCATCTTTGGCTTTGTTTACTTCTGGGGGACACTCGGAGGAGCGCTCGGCCCGGTGGTCGCGGGGGGGATATTCGATGCGCTTCAGTCGTACGATATGGCGTTCGCGCTCCTGCTTGGTCTGGGGGTGCTTTCGCTTCTGCTCATGCTCCGTGTCAGGCCGGTCAAAGAAGCCTCGCAATCGGCCGCTATCGCATGACATCGAGAGCTGTGTAACCTTGCATGCCACCTCGCTGCTGTGACGAAGCCCTTCATTGTGTATCATTGGCACTCGAGCATAATGAAAGGAGAGTCACGTGAAACTCCGGCAGACCGCACTTGTCTAACGACACAGGACATCGACATTCTGGCGCACTCTTGCCTTGAAGGGACGGTACCCTTTGACGGGCTCGGCTTGGCAGGGGACATCGCCGATGTGAGGTCTCGTGTCTAGTCTTGCGGCAAGCCTGATTGGACGCACGTACTATGGCGCGAACTGAATGGGAAAACGATATTTCTACGGCTTCAACATCGTCGCGGCCGGGTTCTTCATACAGGCTGCAGGTGGCGGTGCCCTCGCGACCTATGGCATCTTCTTCAACTTCATCCAGGGTGATTTTGGATGGGAACGCGCCACCATCTCCGGCGCAACTTCAGTGACGTTCTTGGTCATGGGCACCGCGGGCATCATTTGCGGGCGTGTGACCGACAGAATTGGGCCACGGCTTATCATGACGGTGGCAGGATTGGTTCTGGGTTCGGGCTATCTGCTCATGAGTGCGCTCACCTCTCCCGTGCAACTCTACATCGCGATGGGTATCCTCGTTGGGCTCGGCATGAGTACGCAGGATGTGCCGACGCTGTCGACGATTGCGCGATGGTTCGTGCGGCGCAGGGGCATGATGAGTGGAATCGTCAAGGTGGGTACGGGCTTTGGGCAGGTCGCGTTTCCACTGGTGGCGGGCGCGCTTATCGCGGCGTTCGGCTGGAGGAATGCCTATCTCTTTATCGGGTTTGCCGTGCTCGCGATGGTTGTTGTTGCTGCACAGGTGTTACGTCGCGACCCCGGCAGCATGGGGCTTCGTCCTGATGGAGAGGTTGCCGTGCCTGGTAGTGAGAGGCGCGTTCAGGAAGAGGGTCTGGAGTATCGCGTGGCCGTTAGGACGCGACAGTTCTGGCTCATCTGTGTTGCCAATTTCCTGATGGTCTACTGTCTGGTAACGATGCTTGTCCACCTTGTGCCGCACGCTGTGGATATGGGCATTACTGTGGGCCGTGCCGGATTGCTCGTCTCCATCATGGGCGGTGTGAGCATGGCTGCGCGTCTTGGGATGGGGACTGCTGCAGACAGGATAGGGGCAAGACGTGCGTTTCTCGTGTGCTTCATTGTACTTCTCGTGGGCTTTCTCTGGCTGCGGAGCGCAACGGCGATGTGGATGCTCGTGCTTTATGCGGCTGCCGACGGTTTTGCGAGAGGAGGCTCCTTCGCCGTTATCTCTCCAATGGTCGCCGAGCTCTTCGGCACGCGGGCACATGGCTCGCTATTCGGAATAGTGAACTTTGCGGGGACCGTGGGAGGGGCGCTGGGACCTCTTGTGGCGGGCCGGACATTCGACCTGCATCAGAGCTACGCGACGGTCTTCGTCTTGCTGGTGGTCTTTGCCGCCGTGGGCATTCTCGTAACCCTGTTTCTCAAACCGATAGTGAAACCACAGGGCTGAGGGTGCGCCAACGGGGAGCCTGCCTCGACGTTGGGCTGGTGGCACGTGGGGTTCTTGCCGGCTGACACGAAGTCATGGCAGTACAGGTGTAACGATTGTTGTGGCAGTTGTCGCGTGCAGGTTCTCGCTGTTTGTCGCAATTGTGAGGAAGTCGAATGGTTGTCCGCAGTCTGCTTCCAACAGGAGCGTCTTGCTGTAGTGAGTGGTGGAGAGCGGCCCAGAGTTGAACCACGGTAGTCCGTTCAGTTCGAGGCTCACGTTCTGAACGGGGTATTGGCCGCCTGTGAGGTCTTCAGCCTCTATGTGAATCGTGACGAGACTGTGGCACTCGGATTGAGTTCCGGAACTGTGGGCCTCGACTTTGAGATTGATGCTCAGGACGTCCTCGGGGGATGGTGGTGGGGTTTCGTCTCCGTATACCATGACGAGTGCCAGGTCGGCGGACACGACGAGGTTATTGTAGTCATGGGAGCAATGGCCACTTGCCGTGGCCTTGTTCAAGTTTGGTCCCGGCTCCTCGGCTATAGCGTCATATTCAACTGCAATCACTTCTCCCGGTGACAATGGGCCGAATTCCCCGAGGTCCCACATCAGGAGCGTTCCTCCTCCGGTCTTCCATGCACGATCCGGTCCTCTGTCCTCATCTTCCCCTGCGAAGTCCACCGACGCGTCGTTGTCGTATTCCAGGCATCCCGCCATCTCGTCGATGAGTTCCACATCTACGAGGTCACGACACTTGCCGGTGTTCTCAATCTCTATCCTGAATCTGACACCATCACCCGGTTCCGCTTCTATCTGGTTGACCCATTCATCCTTATCTTCGCTCCACACATACTTGTCGACATCTATGTCTGGCTCGCAGGGACAGGTGCAGTCGCATTTCTGGCTGTCCTCCCAGGATTCCTGGGACTTGCCACGCTTCTGGTTGCTCTCTGAGATGCGGTCCTTTCCGTTCTTGCCTGCTTCTTGAGGGTCGACTCCATCCGGAGGGTCATCCGTGTCGGCATCTTCATCACGCATCCCATCGACCAGGCCCTGAGTATACACTCCACCACCGGGATAGGATGCCCATGACTCCGTGTCTGTTGAGGTGCCCACCACGGTCCGGCCCTCACCTGTGACGCCGTCGACATCGAAATTGCCGGCGAAGCAGGATTCCAGGATGACTGTCACATCGCAGCACGCCCCGGGAGTCTCACAATCCTCATCCGGACACGGTGGTATCTTGTCGAGAAAGTCCTTGAGACTGTTGTCCTTGCCATCATCCGAACTACCGTTGTCAGTGGGCTTCATGACTTCCTGTGTCTTGCCACTCGAGTTCTTGATGGCGATGCCTCCGTCCTCTCTACCGTGGCCACAGATGTAGATGAGGACGTGGTCGCCGCAGTTCACGCTGGAGGCGAGCTGGTTGAACGCGTTGCCGATGTTCGCGAGTGATGTCTTGCTGCTTCCGGCCTGGTTTGGACCGAGGTTCGCAATTGAATTGTATCCCTGGTCCTGCGCCGCCCCACTCAGTGCATCGCACGAACTCTGGACTATGGGTGTTCCGTTGGCCAGGTCTTTGCTGTTGTCACCGCAATTGATGACGATGACGTAGTAGTTGATGTCGTATCCGCATGGCCCTTTGGCGGGACCTGGTGCTGGCGGCGGTCCTCCGCCGTTCTTCTTGCCGTCGCCACCAGGGGGTAGCCCCGGTTCGGGGGGCCAACGAACCCGTTCCGGTGGTGGTGGTTTCTCCATCAGGAAGACGAAGTAATCCTCGACTTCACCATAGTTGAACGTGCCGCTGCCGTCCCAGCCCCCCACAGCTTGAAAGGCGGTTGCCGTGATGTTGTTGCGCGAGAGAAGGGCTCGCATCCAGACTGGCGAAGAGCGGACACTGCCAGTGCCCCATGCGAACACGGGAGTGATGACCGTCTCCGAACTGCCAGGGGGGACGTTGACGGGCAGGTTGACTACCGGCCACTCGTCGCCATTTGAACCTGTGCTCCAATTGCCGCTCTGGTCGAAGTCGATGAGCACATTGAGGTAGCGCGCCACGTCCGGTGCACTGCGGTCTACGGAGACTGTGAAAGCAAGTCTGCTCTCACTGCCGTCGAGAATTACGAATACCCGCTCGTCACTGTCAGCGTCAGCCATGTTGGGAACACCATCGATATCAGCAGGATCCATTGCGTCAGTCTCGGTGCTGACCGAGTGGCCGAGAGTCTCCATTCCTGTCGTCACAGCGTGACATCCGTGCTGCTCCTGAACGCTATTCTTCGTGTCGTAGAGTGTTGGAAAACGGCCCGGAATTCCCCAGTAGGCATCTGTCTCGTCAGGTGCATCACCGTAGTCAGCCTTCGGTGCGTTGCTGCTGGATGATGAGCCATGCACGGCAGAATCGAGAACAGATAGAACCTCGATGAGATGCCAGGCTTGGGTGGGGGCGTTCCACAGGGAGTCGCCATTTATCTCAGGAGGCCAGGATTCGGTTACCACCTCGTATTCTCCACTGGCTGCGTCGATGAACACGTAGCGTACTGGATGGGCGAAGAAAGCTTCCGGAGCGTCGTCTATGAAGACGAACCATGTGCTGGCGCCAATGGAGTAGCGTGTCCCGGTTTCCGATGTGACGACATCTCCGCCGGACAAAGGTTTCGATGGCATGTGGGCAGTGACGCGGGAACTCGCGGATGCGGGGAGCAGAACCTCACCGAGGAGTATCTGGAGTGCACCGAGACTGTCCAGATGCTGGGGTTCTTCTTCTGCCGGAGGCTCTCCATCCTGTGGTGCCTCTGTAGTCACCGGTTGTTGGCACGAGTAATTCGGCAACGAAAGGAACAACATGGCAGCCACAACTGCCCATGCAGTGAGCATCCTGCCGCCCGTCCCCGGTTGCGTTGCCACAGTCGCAGCATCTCCCGCTAGAAACAGTCACATAATCACACTGTGGTTGCAGTGTCAATTTGAGGTTGACTGGTGTCAGGGAGGCGAGTGCAGTTTTTGTGGGCGTCATACCCATGTGTGATAATGGGAGGGACAGGGCACAAGGAGTGACAGATGGCTCAGACTATTCGTGACGCGGCTACCGATGAGAGATTCTCGAAGGAACTTGAAAGATACAGGCAACGCGCAATCGAGCTTGGTGCGACGGACGCAAAGGTCGTTTCCTCAGGAGACATAATAATTGATGAGCGCGTTCGGGGGAAGTGTCGCTATCCGACGTGCCCCAGCTACAATACGAATATGAACTGTCCTCCCTACACGATGGGCATCGATGAATTCCGCACGCTGGTCAGCCGCTACCGGTATGCAATCCTCTTCAAGGTCGATGTCCTATCGGAAAAGATGTCTGACTTCGAGTATGCAACTCGCAAGACCATCATGGAAATCGTATGGAAACTCGAGTCGGAGGCATTCTATGATGGGCACTACTTTGCCACGGGATTTGGTGGGACCAATTGCAAGGCCATCTTCTGTCCGAACCTTGAGTGCTCCGCCATTGCTGGGAAGGGCTGCCGCAATCCGTTCAAGGCGAGGCCGGGCATGCACGGAGTAGGGATTGACGCGTATCGAATGGCAGCGAATGCGGGCTGGGAGATGTACCCTGTGGGGTCCTCAATTGACGGCTCATCTGTGCCTCATCTGACGAGCATGGGGCTCGTGCTGGTTGATTGAAGAATCGTGGAATGACGGTTCTTGGAGGTGTGATGCAAGAGCAGGAGCAGAGCACAACAGGTCTCAAGTCCAATGTTGCCAGCACCCTCGCCTACTTCGGTGCATGGATATCCGGCATCGTCTTCCTCGCACTTGAGAAGAAGGACAACATAGTCCGTTTCAATGCGATGCAGTCGATTGTCACCTTCGGGATGCTCCTTGCCATTATCGTAGTCCTCAGCTTCTTCGGAACCTGGTTCGGTCTGGGTGTGTGGGGAGGGGCGTTCGGGCCGGTTGGAATCATCATTACCATTCTGCAGAGTCTTCTGTTTGCCTTCTCAATCATCCTCTGGATACTGCTGATGGTGCGAAGCTACCAGGGAGAACGGACCGTGCTTCCGCTTGCTGGTGATATCTCTCTTGCGTTGCTGCGAAAGATGGACAGTAGTTTTCCCGATGTTGGTCCGGCGCATTTCAGGTTCCACCAACGTGAAGACGGCCGCGCGATATCTTTGAACGCTGCCGGAAGCAGGGCGGGCCGCGTTGCAGGGTCAATTGCTGCCATCGTTTCAAGCGTCTTCTTCTTCGTTCTCTTCAACTTCTATCCTGACTACATTGCCTTCTATCAAGGGATGTCTGAGGGTGGCGTCTCACAACTGTTGCGGTATCCCGTACTGACAGCCGAATTGGTTCGTGTACTGCCTGTCATTAATCTGACACTTGGATTGACCGTAGTGCTTCACGTCATTGCTCTGGCTGTTGATGGTCGTGTGTTGAGAGAGGTCATTGAGATAGTGCTCCATGTGATGGGTGCGGTTACTGCACTGGTCTGGTTGAAGGTGTTTCCGTTTGACTACAGCCAGGTACCTATGGGAGAGATGGTAAACGCACTCCCGACCATCACCGTCGTGGTGCTGGTGATTGTTGCCCTCGGCATGGGCGTGGATGCGATTGTGAGGCTTGTGCGGCTGGTGACAGGGCTGAAGTAGCGGAGTCAGGGCGGTAGATGGTCCAACGGGCAAGACTTGAATAGCTGCTAGTTCCGGGAGACCGTGCAGTCTCTTGCGATGCTGCTATCTGTTGTAGGCAACTCCGTTTGTCTCGCTCTCAGTTTGCATGCGGAACACGCAGTCAATTGGCGGCCTCGGTGTCGTCCCAGCGCGCCTCGATTTCGTCCATGCGTTCCTCGTCTATCCCGAAGTGATGTGCGAGTTCGTGCAGCACCGTCTTCCGGATCTGTTCTGCCATTTCTGCCTCGGAATTGCACGCCTCCTCTATTGAGTCCTGAAAGAGTGTGATGGTATCGGGGACTACAAGTCCGTATTCGCTTGTTCGCTCTGTGAGGGGCACACCTTCATACAGACCGAACAGTGTTTCTCCCTTTGGCACTTTCATCTCACGAAGCGTTTCTTCTGAGGGACGGCCCGCGATGAAAACACCCACGTTGTCGAGAAGCGAGCTGAATTCATCTGGCAAGCTGTTGAGTGCCCTATCGACAAGTTCTTCGAAGCGTTTCTTCTTCATTTCAGGTGCCCCTTGCGCACGACGTGCAATCACGATAATAGCACCTCATGGACTCAGAATGAACAGAGGAAGCCCGGAACTACTTCCTGGGCTTCCTCTGTTTCAGTCAATTCCGCTCACAGACACGACAGGTCTGTATGTCGCTACTTCGGTGGTTCGAGGGAGACCAACTCGCCTTCACTCAAGCCACTCTCTACCTCGTACAGTTGGCCGCTTGGCAGGCCCAACACTATGTCACGCACTACCATGTCTCCATCGGCAACGACGTAGACAGTTGCCTGTCCCGCGCTGATGGTGACAGCGCTTCGCGGAACCACGAGTACGCCTTTGTGTTCCTGCAGAATGATGTCTGCAGTTGCGCTCATGCCGTCTCTGATGGCCGGATCCGGGTTCTCAAGAGTGATGGTTGTCTGATACATGACAACTCCGGCCTCAATCATCGCGGCCGCTGAGATATAGGTAACCGTTCCCTCAACCTCAACCCCTGGCAGAGCATCCATCGTGACTATTGCCTTCTGTCCCATGGAAATCTGCGCGATGTCCATTTCATCGATGAGGCCAGTCATCTCCAGGTGCGCAGGGTCGACGATGCGGAAGGCAGGGTTGAAGTAGTTCATCGACGTGAGGATGTCCCCTTCCTTCACAAGTGTGGTCGTGATGACGCCTGGGAACGGCGCCTCTATCATCGCGTCTTGCAGCATGTCCTGGACAGCGTCGAGGTTCAGCTGGGCGGCTTTCACGGCTATTCCTGCCGCCTCACGCTGGAGTTCCATCACTTTGACCGGGAGTGGAAGATCCCACTGTCTGGATTGGGAACTGTGCTGGGCATCAGCTATGTCGTTCAGCGCGTCATCGAGCACGAGGTTGGACTCGGCGACATCGCCCTTTTCCATCAGAGCACGGGCTTCTTCAACGTTCTTGATGGCCTTGTCAAGAGCCATCCATGTTCCCGGGACGTCGATGACGTAGCTGCTGTAGTAGTGAGGGTAGATGGTCTGTCGCAGCTGATTATCGGCTATTTCGTACTGTGCTTGTGCCGCTTGCAGGTTCAATCTCGCAGCGTCAATATTCCGTTGAAGGTCATCTGTGTTGAGACGCGCAATAGCATCTCCAGTGGCGACCCTGTCGCCCTTCTCCACGAGTATCTCGTCGATTGTACCGGGCGTGGCAAACGTGAGGAATCGGTCCTCTGTGGCGTCGAGGTTGCCACTCACGGAGATTGTCACACGAACGTCTTCCTTGGTTACCTTGGCTGTTGGAACTTCGTTGCCACTATTCCCTGCACATGCCGCAAGGGGTAGTGCGGCAAGCGTAATCGCGAGGAATATGGCGACTCTCTTCTTCATCACTTGGCCTCCTTCTGCAAGAACAGGCACGGTATGCTTCCTATTCATCTGGTGTTTCATTATACCCGTACGCGCTACTTGAGTTGTGCGATTTGTGTTCCAATGTGGAATTCTACTCGCTCCAGTCCTTCGTCACTGTCGGTAGACTCATCGTAGTCATTCTCTTGATAGCGGGCATCTGCGACAGCAGCATGATGATGATGCTGCAGACTGCGGCAATCACGTATGACCTGGGATAGATGACGGCCGAGAAAGACATGTTCTCCATAGTCGATGACTGAGCCTCCATGATGTAGTTGGCGAGTTGGTAGCCAAGAGGCAATCCAATCAGTATGCCTATCATGGCGGTGCCCAGATTCTCCATGGTTATTATCGACCCGAGCTGGCGGTCGCTCATTCCTATTGCGCGCATGATGGCTATCTCCCGTCGCCGTTCGAGAACGTTGACGGTCACCCCGTTGAAGACGATGGCAAGACCCAGTCCGAAACTCAACGCGAGCATCACTCCGACCATCGCGTACATTGCGCCCATGGATTCATCCATGTAGTCTTTCAGTGCCGAAACCTGCTCGATTGAGGCAACCTCCGGCAGGTCGTAGATGCGTTGCAGAAGCTCTGGTGAAGGCTGTCCATAGAACTGGACGAATACGCTGGTTGCCGCACCAGGAAGATTGAAGAGCTTCTGCGCTTCGTTTAGCGGCATGTATGGACGGCCACCCATCGGCTCGTTGATAAGCCCGGAGACGACAATCTCGGTTTCTCCTACAGTGCCCACCAGTGGTTCGAGGTACACAGTGTCTCCTACGTTCACGCCCAATTTGTCGCTGATGAATGTGGGTAGGACTATGCCTGCCTCTGAGACCGTCGTGATACCGCCGTCAGGCGTGATGAGGCTGTACATCTTTGAATTTGGCTCAATTCCTCGTATGGAGGTGGACTGGGATATCTCTCCGCGCTTCACCCTGTATGGTTGGTCGAGTAGCGCCTCGGCCGCCTCAACTCCTTCAAGGTGCGCTATGTAGGTTGCAGTTGATTCGCTGCCGGTTCCCTGGAGTATGACGCGGGCATCGTAGTGTTGCGTCTTGTCGAACAGTGTGCCTGTCATATCCTGCACCATGTCCAGCATGGACAGTGAAACGATAATCAGTGCCGTGGCTGACATCACACCGGTCGCCATGAATAGTGTCCTGCGTGGATGCCGAAACATGTTGCGCAGTGGTAGCTTGAAAGTGCTGTGCAGTCTGGGAATGAAGGGCAGCAGAATCTCAATGAATGTGCGATGGCCGGCCGGTGGTGCCGGCGGTCGCATGGCCTCGGCGGGCTGCATTCTTGAAGATGCCCAGCAAGGCACTATGCTTGCAAGGACGGGTACAACTGTGCCGACGCCGACCCCCACCGCAATCACATTCCATTGTGGCACCACCTCAATGAACGGGAGGCGTAGAAAGCCGGCATAGTAGGTCGTGAGTGCACTGGCCATCGCGTAGCCCAGCAGGGCGCCGCTGATCGAGCCCAGTATGCCCATGACCAGGGCGAAATCGACGTAGTGTCCAAGTACCTGGCCCTTCGTGTAGCCCAGGGCGCGCATCAGCCCGATCTGGACTCGTTGCGATTCAACCAGTCGACCAAGCAGTATGTAGATTGCGAGTCCCGCCATCGAGAGGAAAAGCACAGGGAACAGGAAAGACATCTGTTGCAGGCCGTCGAGGTCTGCCTTCAGCAGTTCGTAGCTTATCTGGTCCTCGCGGGGCACCATGTAGGCTGTCCGAACGCCCTGCACGATGTCTATCTTGCGCGCCCCGATGCTGACCATGTCGTCTTTGGACGTGACGTTCTTAATGCCGTAGCGGGTCAGGATATCCTTGACCTGCACGATGGCCTCGTCGACTACTACGCTGTCGTCAAATGCCAGGCCGATCTGATTGACCATGCCCTGCATGCCAAAGATGTCTTCGGCTCTCTGCTGGGGCATGAAGATGACGCCGAACGTCTTCGCCGTGGCAATCGGCTCCTCAGCACTTTTCGATACCCATAGGTACTCCGGATGTATGGCGATGCCCATAACCGTGTAGGAGGTCTTGCTCGCACCGTGCTCGATGACAAGCGAATCACCGGGTGCAAGCTCGTGGTACTCGGCAAAGAGTGGCGGGAGGAGTACCTCGCGCTTGTCGCCGGGGCTGAAATACGTCCCGCTCTCCAACTTCACGTTGCTGACCAGGGGGCGTGTGTCGGACGGCAGGGACACGATTTTTCCTTCCACTCTGTCGCCACTTTCCGTCTCGAGGTCCAGTTTCACGTTTCCGACTATCTGGCCCGCAGCTCGCACTCCGGGGATGTCGTCCATCTCTCTGACGGCTCGCTCCGGGAGGTAGTCAACCGTGATGAAGTAGTCTCCCATCGAAAGCACGTCGTACGTGTACTGGTACGATACGTGCAGGTTCTGATACGACGCGTAGACGCCCACGAACGCGGAGATGCCGATGGCGATGACAGCGGCAACTGCGCCGAATTGTGCTTTTGAACTGCCCATGTCACGGAGCAGTTTCCGCTGCAGATTATTGATCGCTACCATCTCAGTTCTTCTGGGTCGATGGGATGCTCGTTGACCGTGATATCCGATATCTTACCGTCGCGAAGCCGGATAACCTTGTCTGCGATTTCGCCAATCGGGGCGTTGTGGGTCACCACGCACATGACCTTGTTGTTCTCGCGATTCAGGTCCTTCAAGAGTTTGAAGATGTGCTTGCCGGTCTCGAAGTCCAGGCTGCCTGATGGTTCGTCGCAGAGCATGACCGAGGGGTCTGTGGCGAGCGCGCGGGCAATCGCGACCCTCTGATTCTCTCCGCCGGAAAGCTCTGCTGGGAAGTGACCCTTCCTCTCTCCCAGGCCCACGGCATCGAGCAGTTTGTCAGCCTGAGGGTGGTCGTTCACGAGGTCAGCTGCGAACTCGACATTTTCCCTGGCAGTGAGTGTCGGGATGAGGTTGAAGAACTGAAAGACAAACCCAATCTGTGTTCTGCGAAATAGTGTCAGTTCCTTGGATGAGAGCGTTGTCACATCGAGGCCGTTGACCACGACGCGACCCGACGTTGGTGTATCGAGGCCGCCAATCATGTTCAGCAGAGTGGTCTTGCCCGAGCCGCTGGGTCCGAGGAATACGATGAATTCTCCCGGCCAGATCTCAAGACTCACGTCGTCAAGCGCTCTGACCTCGACCTTGCCCATCTGGTAGATCTTGGACAGATGTTCAATCCGTATCGTTGGTTCACCTGTTCGTGTGCCCCTCGATTCTTGTTCGCGGACGCTGATCAATCCTGGCCTCCTTCGCCTCTGCTACTCCTGAGAATACCTTTGGTGCCTCGTCCGTGCATCCACTGCTGAGATGGTTCAATCCCACCTGTTGGGCCAGAACGCATCAGGTAGCATTCCGAGGGTGCTCTCCTCCATTCGGGGGAGTTACCATCTTTATCGCTCATGAGTGAAACTCTCAGGCGTTGCCTCACCGGTGCCGATTCCCTCATACAGCAGTGACAGGCTACGGTGGATGCCACGCTTGGCAGAATCCGCGTCGACATCGATGCCGAGCGCGAATTGCGCGAACGGAAATGTCACTGCGGAATAGCAGACCATCGCGGCCTCTTCCGCGGTCACGGTGGTGCGCAACTGCCCCGTGGATTTGTAATGAGCAACAAGTGTACGGCACTGGTCAAGGAAGCGCATCTTCATGCGGTAGGTATGCTCGCCGTATGCGAACTGCCTGCTGATGGCCATCGCATAGAATTCCTGGAGTAGTCGTTTGCTGCATCGTCCTGCCATGCCATCGAGGTAGGAGCCGAAGAGTGCTGTCATGCCATCCACGAGGTGGGGTGGTGGGTTCCGAATGACTTCGGCACCCAACGCAGCCTCTGCTTCTATGTATCGCTCGAGCATGGCATGGAGAAGGTCAATCTTGGTGCCGAAGTAGTTGTAAACGGTGGCAATTCCCACTTCGGCGCGGTCCGCAATCTCTTCGACTGAGGTCTCCTCAAATCCCTTGTCACTGATGAGTTCCTCGGCCGCATCAAGAATCTCTCTTGACCTGCGTTCCTTTTGCCTCTCTCTCAACGATGTCATGACAGTCTCCACTGGGGCGTGCTACAGTATCAAAATATAGCAACCTATATATTGATAGGCTAATCAAAAGATATTGTCAAGTCCACCAAAGCTGACTCGGAGCGAAATGCCACAAAAGAAGGCGGCAGCCTGAAAACTCGGGCTGCCGCTCCTGGCATCTGTTCCAGTGGTGAGGATTACTAGGACCGCAGACTTCTCGCGATAACTTCGCGGTGAATCTCGCTTGTTCCCTCGTAAATCTCGATGAGTTTGGCATCGCGGTAGTATCGCTCAACCGGCATATCTTTCGTGCAGCCATAGCCGCCATGGAGTTGCACTGCCTTCGTGGCGAGCTGTTGTGCCATCTCCGACGCATGCAGTTTTGCTTTGGCTGCTTCAGCAGTGTAGCGCTTGCCGGCGTCAGCCATTCGGGCCGCCCTGTACGTCAGAAGGCGTGAGGCATCGAGTTGAATCGACATGTCAGCGAGCATCCATTGAACTCCCTGGAACTCCCCCACAGGTCGTCCGAACTGTTCTCTTTCCGCCGTGTATGCCAGAGTGGCCTCAAGTGCTGCGTCAGCGAGGCCAATGGCCTGACCCGCACAGTGGATTCTACCGAGGTCGAGCGAACTGAAGGCGATACGCAGCCCCTTGCCGGGCTCTCCAACCATCGCGGATGCCGGAACCCGACAATCCTTGAAGAAGAGTTCTGCTGCACTGCTTGCGTGCAATCCGAGCAGTCTCTCGACCTTGCCAACGGAGAAACCGGGATTGTCCTTCTCGACGAGGAACGCGGTAATTCCTTTCGCGCCAAGGGAGCGATCGATTGATGCGAAGACCATGATGACGTCACCGACATTGCCTGCCGTGATGAATGCCTTGGAGCCGTTGATAACCCACTCGTCTCCATCTTTGACTGCGGTAGTCTCGACCTTGGATGCATCACTGCCCGCCGCTGGCTCCGTAAGGGCGAAACAGGCTATCTTGTCTCCTGCTATCGCCGGGGGAACATACTGTTTGCGTTGTTCTTCGGTTCCGAACTTCAGAATCGCGTCGGTGAATATGCCTGCGGGAGAGCCGAATATTGCAGCAAGCGACACGCTTGCCTTCGCAATTTCGATCGAGGCGATGAGATACTCCATCGTTGTGCCACCCAGGCCGCCGTATTCCGGTGGTACCAGAATGCCCAGCAGACCGTAGTCGGCGAATTTCTTTACCGATTCCACAGCGTATTGTTCGCGTTCTTCCCATTCCTCGACGTGAGGTAGCAGTTCTTTCTTGACGAAATCACGCACATCCTTCTTGAAGCTGATTTCGTCCTGGGTGAGCAGACTATCCATGTATTGCACCTATTCCTTATGTAGTTCGTGCGCTCTACAGGATGCACTCGTGATTTGCACTGCTGCAGCGCGGCGCCGAAGTTCAAAGTATAGGATGATGCTGATGTGGCTCGCAACTTGAGTGCATTTGAGGTCTATTGGTACGGGCGTACGAACGTTGCCATGACACCATGCTATAATCGAGAACTGTTCTCATGTGATCGTGGAGGAGGGGGACCTTGTGAATCACGGCAGAGTAGTCGTCACGGAGCACATTGATCCTGCGGGACTCGAGATTCTCAAGAGAGAGACCGAGTTGCTCTATCTTCCCGATGTCCCTGGCCGCACGCTGGCTGACACGATTGTGACTGCTGCCGGTATAGGCGTAAGGCTGGCTCGCGTAACGTCCGACCTCATGGCAACCGCGCCCAACCTCAAGGTAATCGCGAAACACGGCGTGGGCTATGACAACATAGACGTGGCAGCGGCAACGGCACGGGGAATTGTGGTGGTGCATACCCCGAAGGCCAATTCTGTGTCCGTGGCCGAACACATACTCTCATTAATGCTGTGCCTGGCAAACCGTGTGTGTAAAGCGGACCGCGACCTGAAAGCCGGTCGCTTCCAGAAGAGAGAGGACTACACCGGCGTCGAACTGAATGGCAAGACGCTTGGAGTGGTGGGGCTGGGCCGCATCGGCTCTGAGACGGCACGGATATGCAGCGCGGGCTTCGGCATGAGCGTCGTTGCATATGACCCCTTTGTGCCCAGCGAGACGTTTGAGCGGACGGGCCACCATCGTGCTGACAGCCTTGTTCAGCTTCTCGACATGGCAGACTTCGTTGTTTTGTGCGTCCCCTTCAAATCGGGTACGGCAGGGATGATTGGCGCACATGAACTCTCACTGATGAAGTCCGGGTCCTTCCTCGTCAACACGGCGCGAGGTGGATTGGTGGACGAGGCCGCATTGTACGAGAGCCTTGTACAAGGCCATCTCGCAGGGGCCGCCATCGATGCATTTGTCGACGAGCCGCCACCAGTTGAACATCCTTTGCTCTCGCTTCCCAATTTCATTGCGACGCCGCATGTGGCAGGGCAGACCACGGAGGCAATGCGCCGCATGGCAACCGATATGGCTGAAGAGATTCTCCGGGTGTTGCGAGGTGAACGCCCACTGTATTCTGTGAATCCAGAGGTGAACAAATGACTCCAGTTGCTGCAGACAAATCGCTACTGCCTGTGTATAGAATCCGTCCCCTGCCGCTGGCCTCGGTCAGCCAGTTCAGGAATAGCTTCACGTACCGTTTCAACGACGGAGTGCGGTTCGAGTTGCCCATATTCGCCTGGTACATAGAGGGTGGTGCTCAGAAGGTGCTGGTTGATACCGGGGCGAACGCCTACCACATGAAGAAGTATCGGAATTTTGAGGCAATGGACATCAATACCTTCGATGACGCATTGCAGAAGGTTGGTCTCAGGGCATCCGATATCGATATGGTGATACAGACTCATCTCATGCTTGACCACTGTGCGAACACGCACTTGTGCACGAAAGCGCGGGTTGTCGTACAACAGGATGAACTCGAGTTCGCACTTGCGCCCCACCCGATCCTGGCTGCCACGTACATTCGAGAATTGTTCATGGGACTCAACTTCCAGCTCGTAAAGGGCCATACGGAGATACTCCCCGGAATCGAATTGATTCCTGTGCCGGGACACAGTCCTGGATGTCAGGCCGTGAGCATCAACACTGAGAAGGGCAAGGCTGTTATCTCTGGGATGTGCACCATCAAGGACAACTTCGAACCGCCTGCCGGCGTCAGAGAAGTCATGCCGGTCATCCCCCCGGGAATCCATCTTGACGCCGTTGAAGCCTTCAATAGTGCACTGAAGATTAAGGGGATGGCGGATATCATCATACCTTGCCACGAACCTTCACTTGTAAACGTTGACAGTATTCCGTAGCGAGTTCCAAATCGAACGAGGAGGATGCACGTGAAACGTGATATCGGGTATGAGTTCAAGCAGTCTCTTGCGGCTGGCAACAAGGCGTTCGGACCGCTGATAGGCCCTGGAAATGATGCTGCCCCGACTGTGGAGGCAATCAAGGAATTCGGCTATGATTTCTTCATGATCGATAACGAACACAGCATGGTTGACAAGGAATCCATCTACACCTACATCCGTCTGGCGCGGGAGCATGAACTCCTGATACTGATGAGGCCTGAAGAGAACAATGCCAACTTCCGTTCCTACCTCGATTCGGGAGTCCAGGGATTGATGCTGCCACAGGTAGACACGGTTGAACGGGCAGCTTTTGCAGTGAACCAATCATTCTTTCCTCCGTTGGGACATCGTGGTGCGGGGCTTGGAATGAGTCCTTATCTCCTTGATGGGATGGATCCTTCCTCTGACCCGCTTCTGGATATGATTGAGTATGTAAACAGAAATGTCCTGCTGTTTCCGCAGACAGAGAGCCTTGCTGGAGTGAAGAGTCTTCCGCAGGTTCTTCGTCTGGATGGTATTGCAGGGACAATCGTTGGTACGAACGATCTTGCCCTCGACATCGGGGATATCAAGCCTGGCATGTTGAGAAACGAGGTTAACAGCCAGCCATTTATCGAAGGGAAGTTGCGAGAGATTGTGGCGGTCTGTCGTGAAGCCGGTAAGGTAGCCGGAATGGGAGGATTTCCTCCCGAGGGATGTGCTCGCTGGGCTCGAGAGGGCTACCAGCTATTCACCCTGGGCTACATACGAGACAACAACGCCGAGAAATTCCGACCGGTGTTGCAGGAAGCGCGCGAACTTATAGGTTAGAGACTGTGTAGCGCAATGGAGAGAGGTCTGAAAATGATGTACGAGGCTGATTGGGATTACACACTGGAACTGACGCAGAAGGTGGATGATTCGGTCGTGGGGAGACTATTGAGGGGAGCCTACGACATGCACGTCCATATCGAACCCGAGCCCTGGATGACCCGCCGTTATGACACACTCGACACGGCGCTCCACGCTCGAGAAATGGGACTTGCCGGGTTCGTTGCTAAGAATCGTGCGTATTGCACGCAGGCGGTCGCGCTTATGGTGAATCGTCTGGTACCTGACATGCGGGTGTATGGCAGTATTACGCTGGACGGAGAAGTTGGTGGGTTGAACTATCGTGCCGTGCTGGCAGCAGCAGACATGGGCACGAAGGTGCTCTGGATGCCTGTGTTCTTCTCCGCCAATTCCATGCATGTCGTGGAACGGAATTTCGGACTCAGCCTTGGAGACTCGCCCATCACTATACTTGACGATGCAGGCCGACTTCTGCCGGTAGTGGTGGATATCCTCGGCGTGGCGAAGGACAACGACATGGTAGTCTGCACCGGCCATATATCGCCCCTCGAAGTCGACGCGCTTGCCAACAAGTGTATGCAAATGGGAGTGAGCAAGCTGGTAGTTACTCACCCTCTGTCGACAATCGTGTTCGAAGAAGCACTGACTTCCGGGCAGACAGTGGCACTGGCGAAGGCCGGCTTCACAATCGAGCATTGCGCGCAGACCATATCGCCAACGGGCGATAGGATTGACCCTGCGGTGGTTGCCGATGCGATACGTATGGTGGGTGCGGATAACTGCATCATGACGACAGACTTCGGAGGTACTCCTCACCCTGCGATTGGCGAGGGCTTGCGAATGTTTATCGGTGCGCTGCTGAAGCGCGGTCTCACCGAGCAGGAGATAGAGGGCATGGTGAAGACCACTCCCCGCCGCTTGCTCAGTGTGGCTGAAGAAGACTAGAACTCGCTCGTAGAGGGCTAGCCACCGCGCTTGCTGAGGAAGATGTTGACCTCGTCACTTTCCCAGTTGGCTACGGCAAGATCGGCGAAACCGTCTTGGTTGAAATCCGCCGTCGCAGATGAACTGGGGCCCGTGCCCGTGGTGAACTCTACCTTGTTCTTGAAAGTGCCATCCCCGTCGTTTCTGAGCACCGTCAACCGGTGTGCGTAGCCGTCAACCACTGCAAGGTCGAGCATGCCGTCCCCATCGATGTCGAAGGGGGTTGCCCAACAGGGGCCGCCACTGCCCGTAAGGTAATCAGTGGAACGGTCGAACTGGCCTCCTCCATTGTTCACGAGCACCGTCACCGCTCCGTTGGAGTACCTGGTGACAATGAGTTCGGGAAGAAAGTCGCCGTTGAGGTCGGCCGCGGCGATTGACCATAGTTCCGTGTCGAGTTGATAGGCTGTCCTTGTGGAGAATCCGCCTTTACCATCGTTCCACAGTATGTCGACGAAACCCTCCGTGTACGATGTCGTCGCGATATCCTGCGAGCCATCCCCGTTCAAGTCTGCTGCAATAGCACAGAATGGCGCTCTGTGGGTTCGGAAATCCATTCGGTCCTCAAAGGTTCCGTCCCCCCTGTTAATCAGAACCCCGACCGAGTGGCTGCTATACGACGGTACCGCGATATCGGGAAGTGAATCCCCGTTGAAATCGGCAATGGCTGTGACGTGAGGTCCAGTAGCAGAGGGCATGTCTGTTCTGGACGAGAAGGTGCCGTCACCGCTATTGGTAAGGACACTTACCGTGTTGCTCAGCTTGTTGGAGACGACAAGGTCTAGAAACAAGTCGCCGTTCATGTCTGCTGAGGCAACACCGAATGTGCCTGTGCCCGTTGGGTACGTCTCCGGTTCGCCGAACTGTCCGTCCCCCTGGTTCCTCAGCACGCTCACTGTTCCCGAAGTGTAGTTGGTCACTGCCAGATCTGCAGCGGCGTCTCCATCGAGGTCTGCGGCGATGATGATGAATGGATCTGCTCCGACTTTGTACGTTCCTGCTTGCTCGAGTGTTTCTAGGTCAGCATCGTAACTCAGACTCTTGGAACCGGTCGGTGTTGTCAGGAGGGCCAGCATGACCAGCACGAGAACCAGTGTGGAAGGGATGAGCCAGCGCGTTGCGTCTTTCATTCTTCTTGTTCAGCTCCAGTCAATGGCCTTACTTTGTTATTGTTGGTCGGCGGTCACGCATGCCCTTGCACCGCGTTTGCACGGCAGGTTCGCCATATGACTATCCCATCTCGGTTGCAGCAAGAGCGCCCTGCGGCAGCTGGATTGTAACAGGCTTTCCGTAGTCGCTGAATACGACGTTTGTTGTCAGGTCTTCTGTGATACGGTCGAAACTGCTGGCAGGAATGCCGAGGGCTTCCGGTGTGATTTCCATCACGATATGCTGGTCGGTACGCATGAAGAGATAGGTTTCGGCTGAGATGTACTGGGTTACGGACATCTCAGTCATCATGCTGCCCAGGTCCATCTGGCTGAGGTCGACTCCGCCAAACTGCGACATCTGTCCCTTCATCTGTGACATTGTCTCGCGGACGGTTTCAAGGGCCGGCACAATCTCTACCACGTAGCATTTCACGCCGTTCACGTCTTCCATGCCAAGGAAATTGACCTCGTCTGCGGTCATGAGCATGTCGACCTGTTGCGCAACCTGGTTTTGCTGGTCCCACATCTCGGCCGGCATCTGCATCTTCATCCATTGTCCTCCCTGGCCGGGAACCTCCATGTTGATGTACATCCAGCCGTCCGTGAAGTAGTACTCAACGGGGATTTCGCTCGTATCCTCGCCGGGGATGAGGTAGTTCATGGTGAGGGCCATGTACATCTGTTCTGCCGCACTGTCGACGATGCCGCGTCCTTCGGCCACAATCGCAATCTGACTGACGTCGTCTGTTTCCGCCACGTCTATGTTGCCGTTCATAGTGAGGTCAAATGTGACTGTATCGACGGCACTGTTGGCGCTCACAATGTCTGCAACAACCCGTTCCACGTCCTCCTCTGACATCTCGCCGTTGGCGCAACCCGCCGAGAGCATTCCACCGATTGTGAGTACTGCGATTGCAGTAACTGTCAGTCGTCTCATCGCATCACCTCCCTGGGTTGGTACTCGTAGCATACGCCTACCGTAGAGCGTTGCCATCATTCTCCGATACAGTTCTGATGTCGGTATGCGGGCGATGCCGCACTCGGCCGTTTGGGCTACCTCCGCTCGATACTCCGTATGACTACAGAGAGATTATTCCCTTCTGTAAGGCGTGTGTCACGGCTTCTGTGCGGTCGTTGACGTCCAGCTTCTGGAATATCGACTGTACGTGGGTCTTCACGGTGCTCTCACTGATGAACAATCTGGCGGCTATGGTCTTGTTCGCTGCACCGGTGGCCATCAATCGCAGTACCTCCATCTCGCGTTCGGAAAGCAGTTCCGGGGGTTGAGACTGTCGTGAGAGAGTCGCGAAGCGGTCAAGCACCTTCATGGCAATCGAAGGTTGAATGAGCGACTCGCCTCTGTAGACGGCGCGTATGGCTTTGAACAATTCCTCTCTCGGAGAGTCTTTGAGCAAGTAGGCACGGGCACCTGCTTCGATGCCTTTGAATATGTAGTCGTCGGTGTCGAATGTGGTCAACACGATAAACTTGATGGTGGGCTGTTTTTCGGATATCTGTCTCATGGCCTGAACGCCGTCCATCTCCGGCATTCGAAGGTCCATCAGCACTACGTCCGGTTTGGTCTTCTCGCAGATAGTGACGGCGGCGGCACCATCTGCGGCATCACCGACAACCTCCATGTCTTCCTGTCTCTCGAGCATTGCCGACAGTCCCTCTCTCACGACAGGGTGGTCGTCTGCAATAAGGATCTTGATCCTAGTCATCGTGGTGCCTCCTGCTTGTGGGAATGGAGACCTCTACCGTGGTCCCCTTCTCGTGCTCGCTTGTCACCGTGGCGGTGCCGCCACACTGGCGTGCTCTCTCGTTCATGCCGATAAGCCCGAATGAGTCCTTGTGCGATTTTGAAGTGTCGAAACCTGAGCCGTTGTCCTGCACGTGCAGGGCGATGGTTGTCTTGCCGAAACTGAGATTCACCTTGGCTGTAGAGGCTCCTGAGTGCTTGCGAATGTTGGCGAAACACTCCTGACAGATGCGGAGCAACGCGTCTTCCACCTCTGAGGCAAGGCGCCCCTGCTTTCCCGAGACGGAGAACTCGACCACCACCTGTCCTTCTTCTGTGAGAGCTTCAGCCTCTCTTCGGATGGCCTCCGCGAGAGCTTGTTTCTCGAGAGCTTCCGGCCGCAGGGCCCAGACTGAACGACGGGCCTCGTTGAGGCTCGCACGGGCGAGGCTTCGCGCGCGGTCGATGTGTCTGGACACGCTGGCGGGGTCTTCGTGGAGGACCTGCTCGGCGGCCTCCATCTGAAGTACGATGCCCGTGAAGCCCTGGGCCAGCGTGTCGTGTATCTCTCGAGCCATGCGGTTGCGTTCTTCCAGAATGGTGAGTTCCCTCGTTTCTTCGGCAAGGCGGTCGTTCTCAAGCACGTTGGCAAGCTGATCCGCGACAGCCTGCGCTGTGAACAGGTCCATTTCGTCCAGACCGTCTTCCTTGTTGCATTGAATGTCCAGTACACCGAGAGTGACTGCACCTATGTTGATTGGCACGGCCAGTTCGGCCTTTGTGTCTGCCAGTTCAGCCATCTCGATGAACCTGGGCTCTCTCTTGACATCGCCCACGAGCCTCGGCTGACAAGATTGAAGCACCTGGCCGACAATGCCGTCTCCCGCGTGTATGGCGCGCCCGAGGGGAACCTTCCCCGCATAGTCTCCGGCGCCTGCGACGAGTCTCAACCCCCCTGTGGCGGAATCGGCGAGAAAGACGTTGACGCCAAAATAGTCGAAGGCCTGTTGCAGCGAGGAAGTAACGTAGCCCATCAGAGTGGGGACGTCACCGATGGTGTTCAACTGTTGGCGCAGGTCGAAAATCCGACGTACCTGTTCGGCGCGACGCTCTTCCTTCAAGGCGCGCTCGCTGTACCGCTGCTCAAGTTGCCTGTGGGCCTCGCTCAGTCGTTGTTGAGACAGTTCAAGTTCATTGGCCATTGCGTTGAAGCTTCTGGAGAGTAGGCCAATCTCATCCTCGCTGACTACGGGCACTCGTGCCGACAGATTCGTAGCGCTCATTGTCTGGACCGTCTGTGTAAACGCACGCAACGGTTGGACAACCGACCTGCCCATATACCAGATGAGAGCTATTGCCGTGATGACAAGGAAACCGGTGATGGCGAGCGCGAGTATCGCGGTGAGCCTCCGCACCTGTTGTTCGATGTAGAGGCGTGAGAAGCCAATCTCAACATGGCCTACCGATACGTCATCCTGAGTCATCTCACGGATGATTGAATCAGAGACCGTTGCTGCTTCTCCCAACTCTGTGGTCGAACGGATGAGCGCCCCTTCTGCGTCGTAGACGGCAACTGACACGATGTTCTCGTACACCAGAACGGATTCAATCGTCCTTTCGATGCGGGGATGGTCCTCGAGCGCAACCATGGAAGCGAGCGATGTCGAGAGGAACTCAACCGATTCCTTCTGGTCGACCTCGTACTTGGCCTGAAGCTGGCTGCTGATTACCTGCGAGATGATGAAGACCGAGAGGATTCCGCACAGGGCGACAACGCAGGTGACGAAGAGCACGATTCTTCCTCGAAGGCTTCGCAGGCGTGAATCGGATGTCGCCATGGTTCGTTGAGATTGCATTGTAACATCGGTGCTTGCTTCATTGGAGTGACGGCTGATTTAACGCTGCCGTAACATGACCGCAACAACTTCGCAACGTGCAGATACCACACTATGCCTACGATAGCAGAAGTGAAGGAGGATATCTGAGATGAAAGCATTGACTGGCATGAGGTGGCCATGGCGCGCACTTTCGGTTGTTGGCCTGGCATGCGTGCTGTGCGTGGGTGTACTGGTTTCGGCGGCTCCAGCTCTTGCCGCTGACCCGTCGGGCGCAGAGACGCTTGCAGATAACCCCAGCGCGCCCGTCGACTATGTCTGGATAATCGTAGCTGCGGCGCTGGTGTTCATCATGCAGGGTGGGTTTGCGATGCTCACTGCAGGACTCTGCCGCGCGAAGAACGTGGTCAATCTGATGATGAAGAACCTTATGGACTTCACCATCGGTTCTCTCGCGTTCTTCAGTGTTGGTTTTGCGCTGATGTTCGGCGCTGACAAGGGTGGCCTGTTCGGTACCACAGGGTGGTTCCTGGCGGGCGACAGCTACGATGTGGGAACATACCTCCTCTTCCTGTTTCAGGTGATGTTCGCAGCGACGGCCGCAACTATCGTGGCAGGAGCAGTGGCTGAAAGGCTCAAAGTCAAGGCCTACTTCTTGTACGCCATTGTGATCTGTTCCATCATCTACCCTGTGTATGGACATTGGGTCTGGGGTGGAGGCTGGTTGTCCTCACTACCGTATGGTATGGGACATGTCGACTTCGCAGGGTCGGGTGTCGTACACGCGGTCGGCGGATTCATGGGATTGGCTGGCGCAATAGTGCTTGGGCCCCGTATCGGCAAATTCGACCTGAAGGGCAAGGCTCGTGCCATTCCCGGTCACAGCATGGTTCTGGCAGCCCTGGGTGTGTTCATTCTCTGGTTTGGCTGGTATGGCTTCAATGCAGGCAGCACGCTTTCAGCAAGTGAATTGAGGACTGCGGTCATCGCGGTCAACACTACCCTTGCTGCTTCAGCCGGCGCCGTTTCGTCACTTGTAGTCATATATGCCAGGACGAAGAAACTGGACGTTGGTATGGCGCTCAACGGAGCCATCGCGGGCCTTGTAGCCATCACCGCTCCATGTGCCTGGGTTGAGGGGTGGGCGGCAATGGTCATCGGTCTTATTGCCGGTGTCATTGTGGTTGTCGGTGTTCTGTTCTTTGACCGTATTCGAATCGATGACCCTGTCGGTGCGGTGAGTGTGCATGGGCTCAACGGTGTGTGGGGACTTCTGGCAGTAGGGTTGTTTGCTGATGGCACCTACGGCAACTACACGACCGAGGGACCTTTCGTGACAGGACTGTTCTACGGTGGTGGTGTTGAACAGTTGATTGCTCAGGCCATCGGCGTAGTCGTGGTTGTTGCATGGGCATTCGGACTTGGACTGATATTGTTCAAACTGCTGGATGTTGTCCTAGGTGGGATTCGGGTTTCTGCCCAGGAAGAAATCGCCGGGCTTGATATTGGTGAGCATGGCAGTAGCGCCTATCCGAACTTCACCGTGGTTGAAGATATTCCGTACCTGATGGCATCGGCCGTTGAGAAAGATGGAGGCAAATGAAATGAGGAAGATAGAGGCAATCATTCGTCCCGAGCGTGTCTCCCAGGTGAAGGATGCCCTTGAACAACTGGGATATCCGGGAATGACGCTCACCGAGGTGAAAGGCCATGGGAAACAGAAAGGACTTCTTCAGCAGTTCCGTGGCAGTACCTACAGGATTGAGTTCCTGCCCAAGGTCAAGATTGAGTTGGTGGTTGAGAACGGCGACTCCGTGGAGAAAATTGTGAAGGCCATATGTGACAACGCGAGGACTGGTGCGGCCGGTGACGGCAAGATATTCGTATGGCCGATTGAGGAAGTGGTGCGCATTCGCACAGGAGAGAAAGGCAAGACTGCCATCTAGGCAGACGAAATACATACGAACCAGTTGATTGGTGGACCCCACTCGCCCGGCCATCTCCACGTTGAGGACACGTGGAATGCCGGGCGGGTTGTTGTTAGAATGATTCCAGGGGGTGCCGAGGATGAAGAGAACAACGGTGATACGTTTGGCTCTGGTGTCTACCCTTGGATGCATCGTGCTCAGTGGTTGTGCCGGTGGTTCGGTCAGGGACATGGGGACGCCTGCCGCGGCTCCGGAAGATGAGGAGGTCGTTGCGGAAGAAGAAACTACAGCTGCCGCGACCTCATCCGGCTCTTTCTGGGGTGATGTTCCTGTGTATGCAACCGCGATGCAGTTGCAGAAGACATCCTGGAGCATTCCACCTCAGGATGACTCTCACTACACTCAGGCGGAGTGGCATTACTACGAACTGCCTGCGGCTCACAGCGTGCAGATGGTCTGCGCCTTCTACAAGATGGAGATGCCAAAGAATGGTTGGCAGCAGATGATGGAGATGGATGTGGAGGGTGTCTCCATGCGGTTCTACACGAAGAACAATGAGAACGACGTTGCCTACGTGTGGGTCGCAAGCGAAGATGGCAAGACCGTGTTCGCCCTGATGCGTGCGACGAAGTAGCGCTGTAGTGCGGCCTTCGTCAGCCGCAGCAGTTGTCTGACCTGTGGTGGAACCATGAACCGGGGTCTGGCTCCCGGGCTATCCGGCTACGAATCTCCAGCGTTTTGTGTCGCGCGCCAGTTCCTCTCGCCCGATAGAAGTGGTGACGTATTTGTCTCCCACGCGCTCGATTCTTTCACTGGTCTGCAGGGATAGCAGTATGGCATCGAGGTTCTCTGGCAGATTGAAGGTGCGAGCGGGACTGAAGTGTCTCACCACGGGCAGATCATCCGTGCTGAAGATCTCGTGATAGTGTGACAGGATGTCTTCCTTTGTGTGTGGTTCGTTGAGGAGCATCAGCAGCCATGTTTCGAAATACCTCCGTTGGCGCGAATTCCAGGCCCGTTCGTATCTCGTTTCAAACTTCGTCGCGTCCAGCGCCCCGCTCTGCGCGGTATTGTAGGTCTCGATGGCGAGTTCAACGCCCGATTTCAGTATCAGTCCAGCGACTATTAGACCAACCAGCGCATCCACGATGAAGATGTTGAACCGCGCGCAACACAATCCGATCAGCACGGCTGCTGCCTGGATGACGTGGTTGTGGCTATCCACCGATTGAGAAATGAGTGGCAGGCTGCCTGCCCGCTTTCCAACCGTGTGCTGGTAGACGCTCATGATGTAGCAGATGAGTCCGGAGACGACGGCGGCAACGAACGTGAGAACGGACGGGTCCACAGTCTCATTGTGGAGCAGTCTGATTATGCTCTCGTATCCAATAAACGCCGCGGTTGCGAACATCATCACGATGATGAACACGGTGGAAGCCAACTCTCGCTTGTAGCGAATGCCAAGAAAAACAACAGTGGCTGACAGAACGTCAACGGTGCTGTCGAATCCGTCCGCTATCAACGCCACGCTGCTGAACGTGAAACCTGCTGTCAGCTTGAGGGCCGCAAGCACTGCGTTGACGCAAACGGAAAGCATGGAGGCCAGCGTGCTATCGTTGACCAGTCGGGACAGTCTCTCAACGGCGCTGCTCATTTCGGCATCCATGGAAGTGGCCTTCTCCATGCCGGTGCTGGTCAGTTCAAATCTATCGTCTTCAAGTCGCCTGACGAATCCCTCAGAGTGGAGAACATCGAGGTTGCTGAGGAGGTCTTCGTCGCGTAGGTTGGTCTGGTCGTGCTTGACCAGGAACTCGGGCATGCCGAAATGGTAGCCCATGCGTTGGAGCTGATGTCTGAAATCGTGGAGAGAGAGGGGCCTGTCTGCTGCCTTCAGGCCGAGCAACATGAAATCGCGTTGGTTCTTGCCGCGTTTTTTGTGCTTTCTGTATCGGTCCATTTACGCGGAGTGCCCGAATCACCCCGATTAGAGTCTATGCACCGCCTCAACAGGTGTCAATAGTATCTCAAGACATGTTGGCCACACGCAAAGGGGGCAGGCTTTCCGCCTGCCCCCAATATGAAGGGTAACGAACGGTCGCAGAGGCCATCTGCGGTTGGCTGACTAACGCCCGTTCTTTGGGCCGGTTACGTTGATGATTCGTATGTCGTCGCTTCCCGCGTACGTCATTGCCTCACCTGCTCCCGTGAGCGTCAGCGTAACATCGGTCGGCCCTGATATGTCTCCGAAAACTGCGGCGATGTCTTCGACATGGAACTTGGCTACCAGGTCGCCGCAGTCATCAGGGAAGACGGAGTATGACGGGGCGCCGTTGAGGCTCCATGCAAAATCTGTTTCGAGCGCGGAGGTGTAGGTCAGGTTTGTGTGTACGGTGACACACGGTCCTTGATAGCTGAGATTGAGTGTGGAGGGTGCGACGGTGATGTCGATTGGCGAGACGACCGTGTCGTCTGCGAGTGCTACGCCAGGGACAGATATCAGAACAATCAGTCCTAGAACCAGCCCTGCAAGCCTGCGACTTCGAGATGTCTTCATTTTGTGCTCCTTTGCCATGTTCTACGGGAGGACGTGTCAACTCAGTTAGACATTAGAACGGCAGGATTGTATGTTTGTCAGGAAAGGGTGGGGAGGACAATATCCCGGGAATCGACAGGTCCGTGGAGCCTGTGCTACTATCCCCAGCCGTATTCTGGACGCTGGCATGAGAGTTTGGGTTTGCAGGAGGTGAGGCATGCGTCTACTTGCTCGCTCGGAACTAAAGGTCCTGCTCGAAGGGCAGGAGACTACAAGCGTGTCCATGTTCCTTCCTACGCACCGCACAGGTGATGTCGAGCAGGACATCATCCGTTTCAGAAACCTTCTTCGACAGGCTCAGGAGAAACTGGAAGACAGCGGCATGCGTGCAACGCAAGCGGCGCATGTGCTTGAGCCTGCACGTGCACTGGTCGACGACACTCTGTTCTGGCACCATCAGGCCGAAGGCCTTGCAGTGTTCATGTCGTCGGACTTCTTCACCTACTACCGTCTTCCGTACAGCTTCGAAGAACGAGTAGTGGTCGCTCAGCGGTTTCATGTTGCACCGCTGTTGCCGCTGTTCAGCGCTGAAGGCATCTACTACGTTCTTGCTCTTAGCCAGAACCACGTAAGGCTCGTTCAGTGCAGCAGGAGCGGCGCACGCGACGTCACTCCAGATGGAATGCCTGGCAGCCTTTCTGATGCGCTGCAGTATGACGTATACAGCAAGGATAGCCAGTTCCGCACGGGGCCACCGGGTGGGGCGTCGGGAGGAAGCGTTGCGTTCCACGGTCACGGAGAGGGAAAGGATGTGGCAAAGGACAACATTGTGCGATTCCTGCGCCGCGTAGATTCGGGTGTGCAAGAAGCTCTCAAGGATGTGTCGGCACCGCTCGTGCTTGCCGGGGTCAGGTACCTTCGAGCGATGTACAGGGAAGCCAACACATATCCGAACCTTCTGCCCGAAGGAGTAGAGGGAAATCCGGATGAATTGAACGAGATGGTTCTGCAAGAGAAGACGTGGCCGTTAGTTGAGTCCTACTTGTCGAAGGCGCGCGCCGACGCTCTGCGACTGTGTGAAGACACGTCCTCAAAGGCACGCACGGTTATCGGCCTTGACCGTGTTCTTCGCGCTGTCACCGACGGCCGGGTATCTGTGCTGTTCATAGCGATTGGATTCCGCCAGTGGGGAAGAATCGGGCGCGACGGAGTTCAGATTCTGCAACACAAGGAGGCGCGCCCGGGGGACGAAGACCTTGCCGACCGGGTTGTCGCAGAGGCGTTGCTCACCGGAGCCGATGTGTACGTCGTTGAACCGGAGAGCGTTCCGGGAGCGTCCCAGGTGGCAGCACTGTTGCGGTATTGAGGAATCTCGAAGGTCTCTGAGAGCCATCGTTGTGCGATATACTTGCCCTCGTGTCCGATTAGGGGACATTGAGAGGTATGATGGCAAGAGACAAGGTAATCATTTACTGCGATGGCGCGTGTTCAGGGAATCAGTTCAAAGGGAATCGTGGGGGTTGGGGTGCGGTGCTTTCCTATCGAACGGAAGTGAAAGAGATTCATGGGGGTGAGAAGAACACTACCAACCAGAGGATGGAACTTATTGGTAGTATCGAGGCCCTTGAGCGACTGAAAGGGACCGGTGTTGATGTCGAGGTGTATTCGGATAGTGCCTATGTCGTGAACGGGATGCAGCAGAAGTGGTACGAACGTTGGGAGAGGAATGGCTGGTTGAACTACCACAAGAAGCCCGTTGAAAATAGAGACCTGTGGGAACGGTTGCTCGCTGTTGTGCGGAAGCACAACGTAGTCTTCGTGAAGGTGAGTGGACACTCAGGAATCGAATTGAACGAACGAGCTGACGAGCTCGCACGGCTGGCCATAAGTGAACTGGGTAGCTAGCAGACCCTGGTGAAGATATCTCGCACCCTCATTGTGCGTGTTGTCCGGCGGTGCAGCAGAAGTCAGTGTTTGGATAGGATGACGGCGAGACTGATGGAGACCTGTCCTGTGACTATGACCTGTGACGCGTTTTCAGCAGACGCACGAAGTCTCTGAACCATTCCTTCTCATCTTCGCTCAAGAGCTTCCAGTCCTGTTGGAAGAACAGCCGCAATTCGGGGTCTGGCAACAGGTCTTCATCGCTTGGTGGTATCTTCGTGCTCAGGTATCCTGCCTCCTGCAGCATCTGGGTCTCCGAAATGCCCAGTGCCTTCGCAAGAGCGCGAAGTGTCCTGATGCCGGGCAAGGTTCGTCCCGTCTCGATGTGCGCGAGGAAGCCGTCGCTCACTCCTATCTGTCGCGCGAGTTCCCGTTGCGTCATCGGAGGGTGTATGTCCTGCCTCCAGCAACGTATCCTGGTGCCAAATTCCTGATAGCGAAATTCTGCCATGATGACCAATTACCCTGTGCTTACTAGGACTAAGAGTCTAGCATACGGGTGACTTCCTGAGAAAGACAGGGTAGACAGAAGTGGCGTTTCGAGGGTGGATGTCGCCCGTCTGCGTTGATTGTAAGTGGAAGGCAAGGTGACTCATACGTTGGAGGGAGCCATAAAACGGCCTTTGTGTCCATGCGAACATCGGTCGGTTGGTGGGCCATTGAGAGTGCGGCGGTCGTGTAGTGTATTGTTACAGAGGTGCTTACCCCTCACACCTCGTTAGTGCAAAGGCGGGAACTATGCTGGAAGTGAAGAACCTTGTGAAGACGTTCAAGGGACGTACGGTCGTCAAGGACATCTCCTTCTCCGTGGGTGAAGGGGAAGTGTTTGGCTATCTTGGCCCGAATGGCGCAGGCAAGACGACGACGATGCGATTGATACTCGGACTGCTCAAGCCGACTTCGGGTGAAGCTCTGCTGTGGGGAAAGCTGGCCGCGGGACACCCTGACATAAGACAACGTATCGGCGTGCTGCTTGAGTCCGATGGCGTCTATCCGCGGCTGAGTGCGTATGACAACCTGGCCTACTTCGGCCACATCTATGGAGTGCACGGCCTGGACAACAGGATAGGGCAATTGCTTGACTTCGCCGGCTTGTCGGAGCGGCGTCACGACAAAGTGGGGACTTTTTCGCGAGGCATGAGGCGCAAACTGGGCCTGGTGCGCGCATTGCTCCATTCGCCGGATATCCTCCTTCTTGATGAACCTTCGGCCGGGCTGGATCCTGAATCGCAGAAGAGAGTTCGTGATCTTATCGTGACATTGAGTTCTCAGTCTCAGATAACGGTCTTTCTGAACTCACATGACCTCGATGAGGTGCAGAGGATTTGTGGCAGAGTTGCCATCATCCAGGATGGGCTGATACGCGTATGTGACACATTGAAAGCGCTACAGTCTGCTCCTGAGAGACGCATGGCTGAGCTTGTTCCTGCTGATGCGTCACGTTGCGATGATATTGTGGCTCTCATGCGCATTCACGAAGGGGTGGTGGATGTTACCTGCGAGGAGCGTAGTGTGTTCGTCACTCTTCATCCGCGGCAGAAGACCATGGCTCTTGTCTCCACTCTGGAGAAACACGGAATCGAGATTGAGGAGATACGGCGTGCGAAACGGTCTCTGGAGGACATCTACCTTGAGGTTGTTGGAGGAAAGGAGAAAGATGTCTAGAGTCAGCACAGTCATGTGGAAAGAGCTGCGGGAACTGGCAGGGAGCAAGGGCGCCCTGGTAATGGGAGCTATCTTCGCGCTGGCATTTGGGACGATGTATTCCCTGAGGATTGACCCGAATTCTGATGTTCCCCTGGGAGTGTCACTGGGAAGCCTTCTGTTCTTTCTGACGACCATTCTCGGGGCCTTCCTTGGCTACACATATACGGGACAGGTCTTCCTGAGAGAGAAGATGGAAGCGGTCATCGAGACGCTGCTCTGCAGTCCAATCAACGTGCGGGATATCTGGCTTGGGAAGACGCTTGCCATTGCAGCCCTTGCGCAGGTGTTTGCAATAGCCGGCGGTGTTCTGTGCTCGCTCATTGTGAGCTACCGCGTCGGCTCTGTCGCAGTGCCTGGAGGCGCAGTCATACTCTACGTCATGGTTGTTCTTCCGCTTCTTGTTGCCTGTTTTGTTGGCGCTCTTGGATTCTCCCAGTTCATGCTTGGAATGAAGGAGAGCCGAATCGTAAGTCTCGTGGTCTTCGCTCCTCTCTTCGCCCTTCTCTACGGAGTTGGTTACAGTCTTCTGGGTAGTTTTGTCTTGACGTGGCTTCACGTGTTATGGATTAGTGTTGGTGTGATGGCAGTGCTGACTGTTCTTGCGTTCGCATCGAGTCGCATTCGCATTGAGCGCATCGTGACGACATTGTCGTGAATGGGTAGTGAACTGAGAGAAGAGTTGTGCAGTGGGGGCGCGGGGCTGGGCGCGCTAGCAGAAGCCCATCATGTGGCGGGTGGTGGCTACGTTCTGTGCGGACGTCAGCATCTCAAGCAGCGTGAAGGCGACGTCAGTCGCCGTTTCCGGTGATGTAGACGTCACGAATGTACCGTCACGAACAATGCGTTCGTCAACAACGACGGCCCCCATCTCCCCCAAAGCCTTGCGCCGCTTGCCGTCCAGGAGATGGTACGTCGTTGCGCGGCGCCCCCGGAGAACCCCGCTCCTGGCCACGGGCAATCCTCCTGTACACACTGCGGCAATCGGCTTGCCTGCGATTGCGAAGCGACGAAAGACATCGAGAAATTCGTCGGAGTATGCGTCCTCATAGTATCCGGCAGACTCGAACCCGCCGGGGATAGCCACGGCATCAAACTCACTGTCGTGAATCTCATCAAGTTGGTAGTTGGGGATGACTTTGAAGCCAAACGTGCACTGAAGTTCAGGGCGCAGCCCGACAGTTACGATTTCGATTTCCTCTTCGCCGAATACTCCCGCGAAGCCAATGACATCGGTGAAGGCTGCAGCCTCGAAAGCCTCGAACCCGTTGGAAAGCAGCAGAAGAACTCGTTTCATGCGCACCTCCTCGTTCGTTTCGGGTCGTAGTGCCAGTGGAATTGTGTCTTCAATCCTGTGGTTGATACCGGTCCTCTGGCGGGTTGTACCATCGTCTTGTTGGTACATCACGGGCGGCAGACTATCGGAAATACCTGCAATTGCGGTGGAAGCAGGGGAGACAGCCACATCGACATTCGAGGACCGAGGTTCGCTGGTTGAGAATTGTGGAGTGAGGCTCTGCCCCATGGGCTGAGGCTAGCATCTGGAAACGGCGTAGTCAATGGCCATGCATCTGGTTGTCAATAGTCCAAGCTCGGAGTCTCTGGGAATATGCTCTTGCTTGACACTTGCAGGACTCTGGAATATGCTTTCACAACTGTTCAATCGTGGAAAGCCGTTTCGGGGTCATCTCGCGCGCGTGTCAAAGTCAAGTTGCCTCACCTGTTGGTTTCAACTCCATGATGCCATGCTTCTCCCATTTTCTGTCGGGTGTCGCAATTGTCGGTAGAATGATGTACTGTCGGGACAGTCCCGTGGCGCGCGGATGCCAGAGTGTGACGATCTGTGGATAGCGTGACGTTCCCTGAATGGCAGGATGGTTCGCAACAGGGGGCACAAGATTTATTCGTGTCACAATACGTGGCGAGGCTTGTGGGATTGAGGTAATAGAGACGCATATGGGTAGAAGAAGCAGGTATAGCAACAACAGAGAGACGAGTAGCCAGCGGACGGGAGGTTCATCTCGACCTGTGGCAAACGATGGACAGGATTCGGGCGCCGCGCCCGCGGTTGAGCGGGCAGAGAGCGTAATCATGTTGCCTCTTGGAGGCAAGAACCCACTGACTGCCACCAACGCCTACGTGATTACAGGCTCCAAGCATGTGCTTGTTGATCCCGGACCGGAGGGTGGAGCGGGTGAGTTGCTGCAACAACTTTCCAGACACAGGATTTCGCTTGGTGACATCGGGCTGATTGTTATCACTCATGGGCATCCCGACCATTTCGGTTGTGCTGCTCAGTTGAAGGAGTGGACGCAGGCTCCTGTGGCGGTTCATGAACTTGATGCAGAGTATATCCACTGGGGCAGCGTGCCGGCGGTCAATCCTGTGACGAAACTGGGAGGGCTGGCCAGGTCATTCTTCAAGACCAAGTGCCCGTCCGTGGAGCCTGACATTCTTCTGCGTGAGGGAGACAAACTGGGCCGCTATGCGGGGCGTGGCAGGGTCATTCTGACGCCGGGTCACACGGCTGGGTCCATCTCAATCATCCTTCCTGATGGCAACTGCATCGTTGGAGACCTGTTGATGCGGGGGTTGAGAGCGCGAACGCCCTCCAGTCCATGGTTTGCTGAGGACATGCGCGAGGTGAAGGAGAGCCTTCAGAAGGTTGTGTCTGCCGGAGCGCGTACTCTTCTCGTGGGGCATGGAGGTCCTTTCAAGGTAGAGGAACTGCCGCGAAGATGCCCGTGGATTCAGTTGACGTCTGAATCCGTGGCTCCCGAATCGGAAGAGGGAGAAGAGAGACCGCACAGGTCCAGGCCGAGGCGCCGCAGGCCGCCGCGCCGTGAAGGGCAGTCCGATACACGGCAGAATGGTAGTTCGGGAGAGTCAGGCGCAGTTCAGTAGAGCCTTCATGTGCTGGACGACTCCCATGCTGCGTTGACTTGCTGAGGAACGCGGCGGAGTGAACGGAGTGGGTTCCAGCGTCTGCTCGCAGTTCAGAACAACCGCCCCATGAGTCTGGCGTTCACGACTCCCTGGTCTCCATTGTTCGTGTTGAAGAGGACGTGAACCTCTCTGGAACCAGCAGCTATCTCCTTGATTCTGTCAGCCCAAGGTGCCAATTCACCGTCGTTGTAGTAGTAGTCGAACCTCGTTGTTGCCGTGATGCCCTTCTTCTCCCACGTCTCTGCCTTTCGACCGTGGAATCGCACGATGCCCACTTCGCTTGTGCTTATAGCGATGGGAGGGACGCTTGAGTTGAAGCCCTGAGGCTCATCGACACACACGAAAGTGATGCCGTGCTCTCTGAGGAAGGAGAGCGTCGAGTTGGCAGAGGTGTCTGAGAGCCAGAGATTGTTGCGGAACTCCACCGCCACCTTGTGAGGAGCGATCTGTTCCCTGCACGCAAGAATGTGGTCCATCTGGGCAACTCCGGGGTGAAACCACGGCGGAAACTGGAGCAGCACCACGCCCAGCTTGCCAGCCGAATCAAGAGGCAGCAACGCATCCTGGAAGCGCGCCCAGAGATTCTCGTGCAGTTCGGAGGGTATGTCGCGGTAGTACAGGTGCTTCTTCTGTAGTGCACTTGCGGGCAGGGCGCCACGAATGTCGGCCGGAAGCGCCTTTGGCTCAGTCGGGTGCCCCGTGAAGAGACGGAACGCCTTCACGTCGAAGATGAAATCGTCTGGCGTTCTCTCCACCCACAGGGTGGCGTTGCGTCGCGAAGGCATTGCGTAGTAGCTGCTATCGACTTCAACGATGTCGAATTGACTGGCGTAGTATGCCAGCCTTGCCTCTGCCGTCCGCGCAGATTCTGGATAGAAACTGCCCGAGCCAATCAGACTCGGGTCGGTCCATGAACAGGTGCCGATTCGAATTTTCCCCATGGCGTCTCCTGTCTTATGAAGGCGTGGAAGGAGTCAGCTCACCGTCACGTTGAGGGAGAGCTTCCAGACACCCTTTTCTCCGCCCTCCCATGGGCGGCTGTAGGTGAAAGACACGGAGCAATCGCCTGATTTCTGTGCCTCAAACGTCCAGTGCTCTTGTCCTGCCCCGCCGGGCTTCGCATCCTCGGGAGGAAGGAATTCGTGAAACGTTTGTATGAGGATAGAGGGTTCCGAGATGCTGGCTTCTTCCCACTCGAACCCCGTCGATGGGTTCGAGCATATCCAGAGTTCGATTGTATCTCCCACGGTGACGTCAACCTGCCTCGTGAGCACTGTTGACTCTCCCGAGAAGTCTTCGCAGTTGACCTCTATCAATGCGTTTTCGTGCGGACCAGCCGAGCATCCAGACAATCCAAGCATCGCGATGGTGCAGAGCATCAATATGTGCGGTTTCATCACCTTTCTCCTGATGCCTACTTCGCTCCTTTGATGACTGTACTTCAGTCTACCCGCGCGACCTGCGACTCGCAAGTGGTTTTCCGGAAGCGCCCGTTGATGGTGTTGATGGCCGTGGTTGAAGACAGCGACAGGGCCGTTCACGAACGGCCCCTGCATGCGAACCGCTGCCTGATGCCACGTCCTTGCAGATAGTCACTGAACGGGTGGACAAAGAAGGAGGGGGCCGCAAGGCCCCCTCCTCTGAGTTCAGGATAGGAGTCTGACTTAGACACTGCGGGCGCGGAAGACGAGGACGATGACGACGATTATGAGAATCGCAGCCAGCGCTATCACGACCCAGACCCAGCTCGGGGTTCCGGCAGGCTCAGGGAAGTTGATAACGGTCTCAGGAATCTCCGGAGGGGCGGTGGGCTCCATCATGGTGCGGAAGGTAGTGGTGTTGGACTCACTGAGAACGTTGGAGCCCTTCATAGCAGTGACCTTCCACATGTAGGTGGAGTCATAGTCGAAGGAACCTGAGTAGACGAAGGAAGTGGCATCGCCGGAGTTGGAGGCAACCTCAGCGCCGGAGGCATCCATAAGAGCGAACTCATAGGATGTGGCATCAGCGACTGCGGTCCAGGTGAAGACGATGTTCTTCAAGGGGACGTTGGTTGCGCCGTCATCGGGAGCGGTGAGCTTGATGGCTCCATCGGGGCCGACAGCGACCGTGAAGGACCACTTGTCGGACCAC